>NZ_JAFHKI010000173.1 GCF_016937615.1 Pseudomonas lactucae
TCGGCAATGGCCAGTTGTTTGGCGTGCCGGTGCCGATCCTGATCACGATCCTGTGCTTCCTGTTTTTCGGCTGGTTGCTCAACTACACCACCTACGGGCGCAACACCATGGCCATCGGCGGCAACCCGGAAGCGGCGTTGCTGGCGGGGGTGAACGTTGATCGCACCAAGATCCTGATCTTTGCCGTGCACGGTCTGATCGGCGCACTGGCCGGGGTGATCCTCGCGTCGCGCATGACCTCGGGCCAGCCGATGATTGGGCAGGGTTTCGAGCTGACGGTGATTTCGGCGTGCGTGCTGGGCGGGGTGTCGCTGAGCGGCGGTATCGGCATGATCCGGCATGTGATTGCCGGGGTGCTGATCCTGGCGATCATCGAAAACGCGATGAACCTGAAGAACATCGACACGTTTTATCAGTACGTGATCCGTGGTTCGATCCTGTTGCTGGCGGTGATTATCGACCGCATGAAACAACGCTGAAACCCGGTCTGTAGAACACAGTGGATCTCCTCTGTTCAGAAGGGCAGCATTTGCCATAATGGCGCCGTTTTCGTACTTCCCAATAGGCCCGATATGCAGGAAACCCCCCACACCCCCGTCAAAGACGCCGCTCCCACCGGCACCCAGACCTTGCTGCGTGGCCTGGGCGTGGTGCAAGCGGTGGCGGCCGGTGCGCGGGATCTGAAAGAGATCGCCAAGCGCATCGGCACCACCCGCAGCACCACCCACCGCCTGGCCAGTTGCCTGGTGGAAGAGCGTTACCTGCGCGTGGTGCCGCAGGTCGGTTATCTGCTGGGGCCGAAGTTAATCGAGTTGGGGTTCCAGGCCCGGGAAGAATTGCCCTTGGTGACGCTGGCGGTGCCGTACCTGGATGAATTGTCGGCGCTGACCGGCGATACCATCCACCTGGCCATTCGCGAATACGACGACGTGCTGTACCTGCACAAAAACCCTGGCCGCAACGGCCCGGAAATGCGTTCACGGGTCGGCCATCGCATGCCGTTGGCGCGCACAGGCGTGGGCAAGGCGATGCTACTGGATGACTCGGTCCAGGAGTGGCAACGCCTGTACGAAACCAGCTTGCCGGCGGGTGGGAAAAACCTGCAATGGCCGCAGCACCCGGAACAGTCCTGGGCGCAGTTCGAGCAGCGCATGCACGAGTATGTGCTGGGCGGTTATGCGTTCGATCTGGAAGACAACGAACCGTCGATCCGTTGCGTCGCCGCACCGGTGCGCGATGCCAGCCGGCGAATCGTCGCCGGTATCAGCATCGCCAGTACCGTGCCCTACATGCCGCTGGAGAAAATGGCCGAGCTGATCCCTGTGATCAAGCAGGTCGCAGCGCGGCTGTCGGCGGAGTTGGGCGCGAAGGCCTGATCAGGCCTTCAAGGTCGCCATGTCGATGACAAAACGGTACTTTACATCACCGGCGATCATGCGCGCATAGGCCTCGTTGATCTGGCGAATGTCGAGCATCTCGATGTCGCAGGTGATGCCATGCTCGGCGCAGAAGTCCAGGACTTCCTGGGTTTCGGCAATGCCGCCGATCAGCGAGCCGGCCAGCACTTTACGGCCCAATACCAGTTTGGCGGCGTTGACCGGCGGGTCCACCGGCTCGATCAAACCGACCAAAATATGCACGCCATCAAAGCGCAGCACGTCGAGGTAGGGGTTCAGGTCGTGCTGCACCGGGATGGTGTCCAAGAGGAAGTCGAAGTGCCCGGCGGCGGCTTTCATCTGCTCGGCGTCGGTGGACACGATCACATGGTCGGCGCCCTGGCGGCGGCCTTCTTCAGCCTTGCTCGCGGAGCGGGTGAACAAGGTGACTTCGGCGCCCATGGCCTTGGCGAACTTGATGCCCATGTGGCCCAGGCCACCCATGCCGAGAATCCCCACCTTGTCGCCGGCCTTCACACCGTAGTGCTTGAGCGGCGAATAGGTGGTGATGCCGGCGCACAGGATCGGCGCGGCGCTGGCCAGGTCAAGCTTGGCCGGGATCTTCACCACGAAGTGTTCGCTGACCACGATGCTGTCGGAGTAGCCGCCCATGGTGTTGCTGCCATCCACGCGGTCCGGGGTGGCGTAGGTCATGGTCGGGCCTTCGAGGCAATATTGCTCAAGGTCCGCTTTGCAGGCGTCGCAGTGGCGGCATGAATCGACCATGCAGCCGACGCCCACAAGGTCGCCGACTTTATGGGCGGTGACGCTGGCGCCGACGGCGGTTACTTTGCCGACGATCTCGTGGCCCGGCATCAGCGGGTACACGGCGATGCCCCACTCGTTGCGTGCCTGGTGAATGTCGGAGTGGCAGACGCCGCAGTAGAGAATCTCGATGGCCACATCATCGGCGCGTGGGCTGCGGCGTGCAAAGGACATCGGGGCGAGGGGAGTGGTGGCCGACTGGGCGGCGTAACCGATGGCGGTGTACATGGGAAAACCTCGCAAAAGCAGTGAAAAGTGAGGCGGGCCATTCTCCCCGCCGAGCCTGCGGGCGGCCATGGCGATTGCTCCGAGTCTCATGCCTAAAGCTCCGGGGGAGCAGTTGAAAGCGGCAAGCGGCAAGCGACACGCGATAAACTGCGAACTGTCTTGCAGCTTGTGGCTGAACGCTTGCCGCCCTGCACCGAGTCGTGAATTTTCCGAGAACTGCTTTTATGCTGCTGACCCGCCATCTCGACGCCAACGCCACGCTGGTTTCCTTGATCGAGGGGCTTACGTCCCGCGACGGTTTTTCCCCCACCCACCTGCCCGGCGTCAAGGTATTGCGCGCCAGTTGCGATGTGGCGCGCGGGCCGCAGATCTATGAGCCGAGCCTGATGTTCGTGGCCCAGGGCAGCAAAGTCGCGTACCTGGGCCGCGCACGCTAGAGTACGGCGCCGGGCATTACCTGATCCAGGCCATGCCGGTGCCGTTCGAATGCGAGACCTTCGCCATGGCCCCCGGTGCGCCGTTGTTGGGGGTGACGGTGGGTATCGACCGGGTGGTGCTGGGTGAGTTGGTGATGGCCATGGGCATGCAGGCCGGGCCGCCTCCGACGGCGCAGACCCTGGCGTCGATGAGCTCGGTGGTGCTCGATGATGCGATGCGCGGTTGCGTCGAGCGGCTGTTGCAGTGCCTGCACGATCCGCTGGAAAGCCGGATCATCGGGCCGGCGCGGGTGCGCGAATTATTGTTCACCGCGTTGCGCGGACCCCAGGCCGATGTATTACGCGCGCTGGTGGAGCAACAGGGGCAATTTTCACGCATCGCCACTTCATTGAACCACCTGCATGCGCATTTCGCCGAGCCGCTGAATATCGAGACATTGGCCGGGTATGCGCACATGAGCGCGTCGACTTTTCACGAGCACTTCAAGCGCTGCACCTTGTTGTCGCCGGTGCAGTATTTGAAGCGCCTGCGCTTGCTCAAAGCCCAGCAGTTGCTGCTGGTGGAGGGAGTGAGTGTGGCGCAGGCGGCGCACAGCGTGGGGTATCAGAGCACGTCGCAATTCAGCCGCGAATACAAGCGCTACTTCGAGCGTAACCCGGGCGAGGAACGTGCGGCCTAGTAGTAACGACGGGGGTCGAATTCAATCAGGCTGGCCAGTTTGGTCAGGGCGAAGCGCAGTTCGTCCTGGCTGGTGGGCGACATCAGCACCAGTCGCACACTGCGTGTCGTCCCGGAGCGTTCGGCCTGGAACTGCGTGCCACTGAGTACCAGCACGCCATTGGCCCGCGCCAGCAGGGTGAACTCGTCGCTGGTCCATGGCTCGGGCAAGGTCAGCCAGGCATGGTAGGAATAGGGCTGGGCCTTGAGTTCGAATCTGGCGAAAATCTCGCGGGCAATCGCTTGCCGCGCGGCCGCTTCGTTGCGGTGGATGCGGATCAGTTTTCTGTCCATGCCTTCGCTGATCACATTGCTGGCCAGTTGCGCGGTCAGCGGTGATGGCATCCAGACGCTGCTGCGCACCATCGAGCTGAGGCGCGACAGCCATTTTGGCGGGCTATGCAGATAGCCGATGCGTAGCGCGGGCATCACCGATTTCGACAGGCTGGTGAGGTACACCGAACGGTCCGGCGCAAACGCCGAAAGGGGTTTGATGGACGGGTCGGTGGCAAGAAAACCGTAGATGTCATCATCGAGGATGATGAAGTCGAACTCTTCAGCCAGTGCTGCGATCTGCGCCCTGCGTTTTTGCGACATGATCGCCGCCGTCGGGTTCTGGCAGGTCGCCACGCACACCAGCATCGCCGGTTTTTCCCGCAGGCACAGTTCGCGCAGCGCCTCGGGAATGATGCCTTCGTCATCCATCGGTACGCCACGCAGGCGACGTTCAAGGCCGTGAGCCAGGGAAATGATGCCGGGATAGCACAGCGCTTCGCAGAGCACCAGGTCGCCGGCGTTGGTCAGGGCGCTCATCGCCACCATCAAGCCATGCTGGGCGCCGGCGGTGATGATCACTTGCTGCCATTGTGCATCGGGCAATGCATGCCGCAGCCACTGTGCCCCCGCCTCGCGATGCGCCGGGTGACCGCCATCCGGGGCGTAATCCAGGGCGCCGGCGAAATCGGTGCTCCTGGCCAGGTTCATCAGCGCGTCGCGCAGCCAGTGCTCCAGGGTTTCGCTGCCGGGCTTGATGATCGACAGGTCGAGCAGTTCCGGCTGCCCCAGGTTCAGCGACGCCGGGCTGTTGCTTGTCGCCGGTTCCGGTTGTTTCTGACTGAGCACATACGTACCGCGGCCCACTTCCCCCTGCACCAGGCGACGGCGCTGCGCTTCGCTGTACGCGCGGCTGATGGTGCCCGGCGTCACATCCAGGGCCGTGGCCAGCTCCCGCAGGGTCGGCAGGCGCTCGCCTTTGTTCAACACGCCATTGCTGATGTCGCGCGCCAAGGCGTCGGCAATCGCCAAATACATCGGCTGGTTGAACTCGCTTAGCTGGGGAACCCACATGAATGATCACTGCCCATCGTAGAAATGATGAAGGGGGCGAGCATATCACAGGAGGTTTTCTGCCAATGACGCGACTTAATCGATTTATTGAGTCGCTTGAGGCGAATCTTTGCCGTGGGACGATTTTTTAAGTAAATATTTTTTATGAGATTATTTATATAAGAATCAAATAGTTATCTATAAGTCGACGAAAGCCTTCATCTGTAATCATAAAGAAAGATGAGGCAATGGTTGGGTTATGTATTGAATCAATTCAATTCGATCAAATACACTCGCATTGAATCGAGTCAATCGACTCAATCATCCCCTGGCCACTGCGCGACGCTATCGCGCCAAGTCGAGACATCATGGACACACTCAGAAAGGATCTATCCCTGTCAGCTGTGATTGCCGGTTTTATCGCCGTGATCATCTCGTATGCCGGTCCCTTGATCATCGTGTTTCAGGCGGCCAAGGAAGCGCACCTGCCCAATGACGAGGTGTCGTCGTGGATCTGGGCGATTTCCATCGGCAGCGGCATTACCGGCCTGTTCCTGAGCTGGCGCCTGCGGGTGCCGGTGATCACCGCGTGGTCAACGCCGGGGGCGGCGTTGCTGGTCTCGATGCTGCCCACGGTGACCCTGGCGCAGGCCATCGGCGCGTACGTGGTTGCGTCAGTGATTATTGCGGTGGTGGGCTTGTCCGGCGCATTCGACAAACTGATGAGTCGCCTGCCCAAGGCCATTGCCGCCGCCATGCTCGCCGGCATCCTGTTCCGCTTCGGCGCCGAGCTGTTCACCTCGATCAAGCTGCAACCGGTGCTGGTGCTGGCGATGCTCGCGACTTACCTGGTGTTCAAGCGCTTTTCGCCGCGTTACGCGATTCTCTCGGTGCTGATCATCGGCTGCGCGGTCGCTGTCTCGTTTGGTGAATTGAACAGCGGTGCAATCACCATCGCCGTGGCCCAGCCGGTGTTTATCGCGCCGCAGTGGAGCTGGCACGCCATTATCAATATCGGCCTGCCGCTGGCGTTGGTGACCCTGACCGGTCAGTACGTGCCGGGCATGGCGGTGTTGCGCACCGCAGGCTATAACACGCCGGCGCGCTCGATCATTTCAGTGACGGCGATCGGCTCGATCCTGATGGCGCCGTTCGGCTCCCATGGTTTTAACCTGGCGGCGATTACCGCTGCCATCTGCACTGGCCGCGAAGCCCATGAAGACCGCGACAAGCGTTACATCGCCGGGATCGCCTGTGGGGTGTTCTACATTCTGATGGGCATCTTTGGCGCGACCCTGGCTTCGGTGTTCTCTGCCTTGCCCAAGGAACTGATTGCTTCCTTGGCGGGCCTGGCGCTGTTCGGTGCAATCAGCGCCGGGCTGACGGGCGCCATGGCCGACGAAAAACAACGCGAAGCGGCACTGATTACCTTCCTGGTCACCGCTTCGGGCATGAGCTTCCTGGGGCTGGCCGCTGCGTTCTGGGGCCTGATCTTTGGCCTCGTCGCGTACTTCGTGCTGAGCTACACCCGGCAACGTAAAGCCACCGCCGTTGCCGAGGTCAGCCGGTCATGATCGCGTCGGTTTAGCCGCCGTGCGGATACAAAAAAGCCAACGCATGAAGCGTTGGCTTTGGTGTGTGGCGAAGGGCTTTGTGAGGAGCCGTCTTACATATTCGGGTAAGTCGGCCCACCTGCGCCTTCCGGCGTGACCCAGGTGATGTTCTGCGAAGGGTCCTTGATGTCACAGGTCTTGCAGTGCACGCAGTTCTGGGCGTTGATCTGGAAGCGCTTCTCGCCGTCTTCTTTTGTGATCACCTCATACACGCCGGCCGGGCAGTAGCGCTGTGCCGGTTCATCGTAGAGCGGCAGGTTGGTGCCGATCGGGATGCTCGGGTCTTTCAACTTCAAGTGGCACGGCTGTTCTTCTTCATGGTTGGTACCGGAGATGAACACCGAACTCAGCTTGTCGAAGCTCAGCTTGCCGTCAGGTTTGGGGTAGTCGATCTTCGTGCTGTCCTTGGCCAGCTTCAGGCAGGCATAGTCCGGCTTGGTGTCGTGCAAGGTAAACGGCATTTTGCCGCCGAGGATGTTCTGGTCGAACCAGTTGAAGCCGGCACCGATGATCGGGCCGAACTTGTGCATCGCCGGGCCGAAGTTGCGGGTGGCGAACAGTTCTTCGTAGAGCCAGCTGGCTTTGAAGCTGTCGACGTAATTGGTCAGTTCATCACCGCCTTCGGATTCGGCGAACAGACGCTCGGCCACGGCGTCGGCGGCGAGCATGCCGGACTTCATCGCGGTGTGGCTGCCTTTGATCTTGGCCACGTTCATGGTGCCCAGGTCGCAGCCGATCAGAGCGCCGCCCTTGAAGACCATCTTCGGCAACGAGTTGATGCCGCCCTTGGCCAGGGCGCGGGCGCCGTAGCTGATGCGCTTGCCGCCTTCGAGGTATTGGGCCAGCACCGGGTGATGCTTGAGGCGCTGGAACTCGTCGAATGGCGACAGGAAGGCGTTGCTGTAGGACAGGTCGACGATCAGGCCGACCACCACCTGGTTGTTTTCCAGGTGATAGAGGAACGAGCCACCGGTGTTCTCGTTGCTCATGATGTCCAGCGGCCAACCGGCGGTGTGCACCACCAGGCCAGGTTGGTGCTTGGCGGGGTCGATTTCCCAGATTTCCTTGAGGCCGATGCCGTAGTGCTGGGCGTCGGCGTCGCTGTCCAGGTTGAAGCGCTTGATCAGTTGCTTGCCGATGTGGCCACGGCAACCTTCGGCGAACAGCGTGTATTTGCCGCGCAGCTCCATGCCGGGGGTGTAGACGCCTTCTTTGGGGTGGCCTTCGCGGTCGACACCAAGGTCGCCGGTGATGATCCCGCGGACCACGCCGTTTTCGTCGAACAACGCTTCCTGGGCGGCGAAGCCTGGGTAGACTTCCACGCCCAGGTTCTCGGCCTGCTGGGCCAGCCAGCGGCACAGGTTGCCCAGGGAGATGATGTAGTTGCCTTCGTTGTGCATGGTCTTGGGCACAAAGAAGTCGGGTACCTTGGTGGAGGCATCGCTGCTGCGCAGTACATAGATGTCATCGCGCACCACAGGGGTGTTGAGCGGGGCGCCGAGGGCTTTCCAGTCCGGGAACAATTCGTTCAGGGCGCGTGGTTCAAACACGGCGCCGGAGAGGATGTGCGCACCGACTTCGGAGCCTTTCTCGACCACGCAGACGCTGATTTCCTTACCGGCTTCGGCGGCCTTCTGCTTCAGTCGGCAGGCGGCGGACAGGCCCGCCGGGCCAGCGCCGACGATGACCACGTCGAATTCCATGTATTCGCGTTCCACAGGCTATCTCCTACTCAAGGCTCAACAGGCTTTTTTTCTAATGGGTGGAGGTTCGGTGTCGTCCTGCGGCAACGGCAAGACCCACCTTTCTCTCTAGGTGGCGCATTATATATAGACCACTGTCAGCGTCCAATACAAACGTTTGTTTGAATTGCCCGCAGGCTAGGTAAATCAAAGCAACGCGGCTTATGACTGGCCATTTTGCCGTATTGACCAGAATAGGCGTTCCGGTCAATATACGGTCGGTTTTGCGCTTACCGTAGGCAGACAGCAGGTTTCAAGAGCACGTCCAAAAGCGAGACAGGTGACGCACGCTGAAACGATGGCGCGCAGTTTACACGCCGCGATAAAGAATGACCTCTCAGTCACCACTGACGAACGGTCATCATTTCCCGTGAGCAAGGTCACTTGCCCAGGTTTTTGGAGGTGCCCTTGTGTGCCGATGAGCATCAACCGCCAGGTTCGCCTAGGCGACTTTCTTTTCACCGGAGAGTAACGAGGAATCCATGAAGGTTCTTGTAGCTGTCAAACGCGTTGTCGATTACAACGTGAAAGTTCGCGTCAAGGCGGACAATTCCGGCGTCGACCTTGCTAACGTCAAGATGTCGATGAACCCATTCTGTGAAATCGCCGTGGAAGAAGCCGTACGCCTGAAAGAAAAAGGCGTCGCGACTGAAATCGTGGTGGTGTCCATCGGCCCGACCACTGCTCAAGAGCAGCTGCGTACAGCCCTGGCGCTGGGTGCCGACCGTGCCATCCTCGTCGAATCCGCTGAAGAACTGACCTCCCTGGCGGTTGCCAAGCTGCTCAAGGCGGTTGTCGACAAGGAACAGCCTTCGCTGGTGATCCTCGGCAAACAAGCCATCGACAGCGACAACAACCAGACCGGCCAGATGCTGGCTGCGCTGACCGGTTACGGCCAGGGCACCTTCGCGTCCAAAGTCGAAGTGAGCGGCGACAGCGTTGCCGTGACCCGCGAAATCGACGGCGGCGCACAGACGGTTTCGCTGAAACTGCCGGCCATCGTCACCACTGACCTGCGTTTGAACGAGCCGCGCTATGCGTCGCTGCCAAACATCATGAAAGCCAAGAAGAAGCCTCTTGAAGTGCTGACTCCGGACGCTTTGGGCGTTTCCACCGCCTCCACCAACAAGACTGTCAAAGTCGAAGCGCCGGCTGCACGCAGCGCGGGCATCAAGGTCAAGTCGGTGGCTGAACTGGTCGAGAAACTGAAAAACGAAGCGAAGGTAATCTAACCATGACTATCTTGGTAATCGCCGAACACGACAACAAAGTGCTGGCCCCGGCCACGCTGAACACTGTTGCTGCCGCCGCTAAAATCGGTGGCGACATTCACGTGCTGGTCGCCGGCCAGGGCGCTGGCGCCGTGGCTGAGGCCGCCGCGAAAATCGCGGGCGTGAGCAAAGTGCTCAACGCTGACAACGCCGCCTACGCGCATCAGTTGCCGGAAAACGTTGCGCCGCTGGTGGCAGAGCTGGGCAAGGGCTACAGCCACATCCTGGCTGCCGCCACCTCCAACGGCAAAAACATCCTGCCGCGCGTTGCCGCGCAGCTGGACGTTGACCAGATCTCCGAGATCATCTCGGTTGAAAGCGCCGACACCTTCACGCGCCCGATCTACGCCGGTAACGCCATTGCCACCGTGCAATCGAGCGCTGCGATCAAGGTCATCACCGTGCGCGCCACCGGTTTCGACCCGGTTGCCGCCGAAGGTGGTTCGGCTGCCGTTGAAGCGGTTGCTGCTGCCCACGACGCCGGTACTTCGAGCTTCGTTGGCGAAGAGCTGGCCAAGTCGGATCGTCCTGAGCTGACCGCTGCCAAGATCGTCGTTTCCGGCGGCCGTGGCATGCAGAACGGTGACAACTTCAAACACCTGTACGCCCTGGCCGACAAGCTGGGCGCGGCCGTCGGCGCTTCCCGCGCGGCTGTCGACGCAGGCTTCGTGCCCAACGACATGCAGGTCGGCCAGACCGGCAAGATCGTCGCGCCACAGCTGTACATCGCGGTCGGTATCTCCGGCGCGATCCAGCACCTGGCCGGTATGAAAGACTCCAAAGTGATCGTTGCGATCAACAAGGACGAAGAAGCGCCGATCTTCCAGGTAGCCGATTACGGCCTGGTGGCGGACTTGTTCGAAGCCATACCGGAGCTTTCGAAGCTGGTCTAATCCAGCCGCTTCACTTATAAAGAGCCCGGTCTTGTGACCGGGTTTTTTTTATCCGGCCTTTTGTGAATATCGGAGAAAACCGCCATGGAAATGCGCCCCTGGGTCGTCTTGCTGGGCCTTTCGCTGCTGCCAAGCCTGGCGTTGGCCGCCGGCAAATGTGAGCGCCTGGTGATCACCGGCAGCCCGGACGCACCGCCCTTGCTCTGGCGTGACCCCCAGGACCCCACTCACCTGATCGGTGCCACTGCCGATGTGTTGCAGCAGGTAGCGAAAGACCTGGGTGTGAAAATTGACCTGCTCTACGGTGGCAAGCGTTCCATGGCCCTGGACGAAGTACGCAGTGGGCGCATGGACATTTTTGCCGATGCACCGCTCAATCACGCCGAGCTGGACAACTTCGACTACATCCACCCGGCACTGGTGCAGAGCGACTATCTGGTGTGGACGCGCAAGGATTCGGCGCTGGCCTATGCCACGGCGACCGATCTGCACGGTTTCAAGGGTGCGGTATCGGAACGGGCCCGTTTGAGCCGTGAATTCGACACCCTCGCCGAGCAGCACCTCACCCTGCAACGGTTCCCGACCTTGACCCCGGCATTTCAGAAATTGCTGTTGGGCGAGGTGGATTACGTGCTCGCCGGGCGCTATTCCGGCATGGCCATGGCCCAGACGTTGGGCATGAACAATGACCTGATCGCTCGCGATACGCCTGTCGATCAGCCCGGCCTGTACCTGGCGATTTCCCACAACTCGGCCTGCAATGATCCGTGGTTGCGCGGACAGCTCACCAAAAAGATGACAGAATTGCCAGGGTCTGGTGTGACGGAAGCCGCGCTGCAGCGCAATCTGGAGCGTTGGAAAGCACAATTGCAACAACCCGTCGGCACCCCAACACAGTAGGGATTTTCAGTGACTCTTCGACCTTTTTTCGCGGCCCTCGCCGTTGTTGCCCTGGCGGGATGTGCAGCCGATCCTGCGCCGAATGAACAGATTCGCCTCACCCGGCAGGCCTTGGAACAAGCCAATGCGGTTGGCGCCAGCGCCGATGAATCACCCGAATTGAAACTGGCCGAAGACAAATTCGCCCAGGCCAAGGCCGACATGGCCGACCAATCCTATAAGGACGCGCGCATGCAGGCCGAACAGGCCGAGCTGGACGCACGCCTCGCAGAAGCGCAGGTACTGACCCGCAAAAGCCAGGAACAACTCAACGTGCTCAATACCCGCATTACGCGCCTGCGCAAGCAATTGCAGTTGGGAGAAGCCCAATGAGCCCGATGATGCGTGGTGTGAGCTGTGCCGTGCTGCTGGGCAGTGCGGTGTTGGGTGGTTGCGCGAGCCACCCCAATGGCGAGCAGGCGTTGCAACAGGCCGGCAGTGATTTCCAGAAGGTCAAGGAAGACGCGAATGTGCTGCGCATCGCGCCCAAGGACGTGATTCGCGCCGGTGAATCGCTGGCACGCGCCGATCGCTTGTCCAGCTACTGGGGCAGCGGCGCGGACGTGGTGCACTACGCCTACTTGAGCCAACGCTATAGCGCCATCGCCCGCGAACACACCGAGCAGGCGCTTAACGAAGAGCGCGCCGCCAAGCTCGAACTGGAACGCCAGCGCCTGCAGTTGGCCTTGCGTGAAAGCAAGCTGATCAGCGTGCAGCAACAGGGCAAATGGCTTGAAGAGCAGATCGCCAGCCTGACCACCACCCAGACCGACCGTGGCCTGGTGATGACCCTGGGCGATGTGCTGTTCGACACGGGCGAAGCGGAGCTGAAAAACTCGGCCAACCGCACCGTGTTGAAGATCGTGCAGTTCCTGCAACTGAACCCCAAGCGCGTGGTGCGCATTGAGGGTTACGCCGACAATACCGGCGGCCAGCAGGAAAACCTCAAACTGTCCCGTGACCGCGCACAATCGGTGGCTGATGTGCTGGTGGATTTGGGGATCGACGAAAAACGCATCCAGGTCGAAGGCTATGGCGACCAGTACCCGGTGGAGGCCAACGCGTCCGAACGGGGCAGGGCGCAGAATCGTCGCGTGGAAATAGTGTTCTCCGACGAAAAAGGCCAGTTGGGCGCCGCCCGCTGAAGCCTTGTGTGGATCAATGTGGGAGAGGCGGTGCGACGATTCGACTTGCTCCCGATAGCGGAATACCAGTCAGTGAAGATATCGACTGAACCACTGCTATCGGCAACAAGCCCCCTCCCACATTTTTGTTCGATGTTCGTCCGAGAATCCCTGTGTCCCCATAGTTTTTACTGTCACTCCCGCCCGCGCTCGACTATTGTGGCAACTGTCCCCGTACACTTCTAAACTGTGCTGGTATGTTTCACACAAAAATAAAATACCCGTGAAATCGAGTGCTGCGTCATGACCAATCTGTTGCTTTATCAACGTATCGCCCAGCAACTGGCCGAGGACATCCGGCGCGGTGTCTATCAACCGGGCGAACGTGTGCCTTCGGTGCGCAAGATGAGCTCCCAGCTCAACGTGAGCCATGCCACGGTATTGCAGGCCTACGCTAATCTGGAAGACCAGGGGCTGATCCGGGCGCGGCCGCAGTCCGGCTATTACGTGCACCAGACGCCGGCGCTGACCGCGCCGACCCCGGATATCGCACGGGTCGAACGTCCTGGGTTGGTCACCCGCAGCAGCATCATTCAGCAGGTATTGGGCGAGTCGCGCCGCGAAGGCGTATTTCCTTTGGGCGCGGCCGTGCCGAGTGTCGATTACTTGCCGGTCCGCGCATTGCACCAGCAACTGGCCAAGGTTACGCGGTTCCAGAGCCCGCGGGCGTTCAGCTACATGTTCAGCCCCGGTTTCGAGCCGCTGCGTCGCCAGGTGGCGATCCGGATGCGCGATGCTGGCGTGGTAGTGGACCCTTGCGAAGTGGTGATCACCCACGGCTGCGTCGAAGCGTTGCAGATGTCGCTGCGGGTGCTGACGCGCCCTGGCGACCTGATCGCAGCGGAATCGCCGACTTACTATGGCTTGCTGCAACTGGCCGATTTGCTCGGCCTCAAGGTCATCGAGATTCCCTGCGATCCCTCCACCGGCATGAGCCTGGAGGCCCTGCAATTGGCGGCCAACCAATGGTCGATCAAGGCGCTGGTGCTGACCACGCGCCTGAGCAACCCACTGGGCGGCACCATGCCCGAGGAGCGGCAGAAGCAATTGCTGCGTCTGGCGTCGGATTTCGATATCCAGATCGTCGAAGATGATATCTACGGCGAACTGATGTTCGAACTGGGCCGCACCAAGGCCCTCAAGGCCTATGATCGCCTGGATCGGGTGATCTACTGCTCGAGCTTCTCCAAGACCTTGTCGCCGGGGGTGCGCATCGGCTGGATGATCGCCGGCAAGTATCAGCAGGAAATCCAGCGTCTGCAGATGTTCAGCACCCATTCGGCATGCAGCGTGACCCAGATGGGGGTTGCGGCGTACCTGGAGAACGGTGGCTACGACCGGCACCTGCGTTACATCCGTCAGGAATACCGCAAGAACCTCAGCGCGTTTCAACTGGCGGTGCAGCAGTATTTCCCGGAGGGCACGCAGATGACCCGACCGACCGGCGGCTTTATCCTGTGGGTCAGTTTGCCGGGGCGGGTCAATACCCAGGAACTGCATGTGCGCGCCCTGCAACAGGGCATCAGCATTGCGCCAGGGTTGATCTTCAGTAATACCGAGCAGTTCAATCACTGTATTCGCCTTAACTGCGGCACGCCGTGGAACCGCGAGGCAGAGCGGGCGTTGATGACCCTGGGCATGCTGGCCAGCCAGTTATGCCAGGAAACGGCAGCAGGTTTTTGAGGCGCACATAGGGATAACTCCGATAGCGGGCGCATCACCGCGCTTGTCATGCTACGCACAACAAGCGAGCATATGGCCCTCTGCCGTTAATGCTGTAGGCGATATGACCTGTATTTTTCGCGCTGCTTTGGTGCTTGGCCTGTTAAGCCTGTGTAACGTCAGTCCCGTGCTGGCGGCAGCGCCCGTGACTGAAAACAAGCCCGCTGCCAGTAGCGAAAAGCCCACCGCAAAAAAAACCACGGCAACCCAGCAAGCCCCCGCCGCGAAGAAAAAAGCCGCTACGGCTAAAAAACGTGCCTCGGCGAAAAGGTCCAAATCATCCCAGGAAGCGGCAAAGACCCAACTGCCACCGGCACAGTTGGACCTCACTTTACCGTCCGACATGGTCCGGCACCTGCAGCCACTTGGCACCATGCCCAAGCCCAAAAGCGTGCCGTTGCTGCCGCCGATGTTCGGCGAGAAACCCACGGATAACAGCGCCTTCCAGATCAACGGCCGCCTGCTCAGCAATGAGATGAAGCTGCAACTGCGTAACGAAGAGCGTCGGGAAGTCGAAGGCGCCGCGTTGGAATTCGAGTTCAAGCAGTAACTTTTCCACTGCGCGTGACGCGGGCCGTTGACCATCTGTCGCAGACTGGTCAGTCATATTTGTTTTATGCGAAAAACCCCTGTTAACCCATTTTAAAACGGCTGTTTAGGGGCGTACCCTAGCTCCGCCATCCCTGTTGAGCCGTTGAGGACCTGCCGTTCATGAATTGCCGCGAAGGCTGTGGCGCCTGCTGCATCGCCCCCTCCATCAGTTCGCCGTTGCCCGGAATGCCCAATGGCAAGCCGGCGGGCGAACGCTGTCTGCACCTGTCGGTCGAACAGTTATGCCAACTGTTCGGCCAGCCGGAACGGCCGGCGGTGTGCAGTGATTTCAAGGCGGATATCGAGGTGTGCGGCACCGACCAGGCCGATGCGATCCGGTTGATCGGCTGGTGGGAGCAGATGACGGCGGCTTGATGGGCTTTACTCTCGCAACTTCAACAATAAGGAATATAACAATGGGTTCGCTGAAACGACTGGCTGTGCTGTGCGGCTTTACGGTGTTGTTCGCTGCCACTGCGCAGGCTGAGGATTGGCAGGTCGCCAAGGACGAAGACGGTATCAAGGTGTCCCTGAGCGAAGTCGCCGGTTCCAAGTACAAAGCGTATCGCGGTGTCACGGTGATCAAGGCGCCGGTGGCCAAGATCGTTGCGTTGCAGGAGGACGTGGCGGGTGCCTGTAAGTGGATTCATGAATGCAAGCTGCAAAAGTTGCTGAAACATGAGGGGGACGTCAGCTACACCTACACGCAATTCAACGCGCCGTTTCCGGTGAGTAATCGTGATTCAATCTTGAAAATCACCACCACCAAAGGGGCTGACGGCAGCGTGACGCGCAACTTGCTGGAGGTTCCGACCTATCAGCCCGAGGAAAAAGGCTTTGTTCGTGTCGCCCAGGTCGAGGGCTTCTGGAAACTGGTGCCAAAAGGCGATAACCAGACCGAAGTGACTTACCAGGTACACACCGAACCAGGCGGTAGCGTGCCGTCGTGGCTGGCCAACAAGTTCGTGGTGGACGCGCCGTTCAACACCTTGAAAGCCTTGAAAGAACACGCTGAGAAATAAGCGGTTCAATCCGGTGCCTCGGGCCTTGAGCGGAACGTTTGCCACGCCCTCAAGGTCCAGATACCTGTAAGCCCACACGCGGGCTTTATCGAGGAGGCACCGATGCCGAAGTGGAACGTTTCTTTCATTAATGACCGTGGCGAACCGGTGGTCGAGCAGTTCGACTGTGAGCATGAGCCCACGCTGGAAGAAGCTGCACAGATGGTGCGCATACGCGTGTCGCCGGTACTTGAGAAATTGGACCTCAACGATCTTGCGGATCGTGTTCCTGATCCCACCGTCAAGAGCCTGCACGATCAAAACAGCATCAAAGACCTCAAGGTCGTACGCTCCGCCTGAATAATCGCTGTACACGCTCTATGCCCCTCTGGTGGAGGTGAAAGCTTCGCGCTACTCTGCAAGTGAGATCAGCGAATGAATCGCTAAGGTCTGGTCTTGTCAGCTACATGCTTGTTTTCCAGCGGTGATGTCATTGCCGTCCTCGCGCCAGCAGGGCGCGGGCTTCGGGAAGCACGGAAAGTCTATCCATCGGTTTGAGGAGGACGTTTCATGAGCACAGCCTATCAAGAAGACATCAGTACCCACGTTCTGCGCCGCATGAAAGAGGGCGGTTTCGACTTTTCACGTTTTCACCCCATTGAGTTCTACGCCATTTTTCCGGACGAGGAACGGGCGCGCAGGGCTGCGGGTGAGTTTCGCGGAGAGTCGCTGAACGCTCAGGTCAGTGCGCGCGACGATGGCGCCTGGTACCTGGAGTTGAGCAAGGTCATGTTTGCAACCTACGACGGCATAGGAGACTTCGAGCAAGACTTTGAAGCAGTGGTGGAACCCCTTGGCGGGATTATAGAAGGGTGGGGTGTCAAGCACCCGGTTCGCCCGTTACCCATGTAGTGGGTTGTCACGCGCAACACCGTGTATCGGCTGACCTCAGGGTCGGCCGATTTTGTTTGTGCAATAAAAAAAAGGCACCCGACGAGGGTGGCCCAAAGGGAAGAGCGGAGCGCCAAAGGATATTCAGCAGATGGCGCGATTATCCGCAGACTTGGCCGGGCAGTGAAATCAACTCTGGCTATGCTGTTGATAGTCAAAGCCTGCATTGCGATGAGGCGCACGACAACACACCGGGCATTCTGCGCACCAGGAAGGTGCGACAAGGTCCGCGTATTTATTTAACACACTGATTTTTAAGTGTTTATGCCGATGGCACGGGCCTTGCGATGGTTCTTGCGTCCCGAGTGACAAGGAGTACGGCATGATCCGCACTTATTACGATGAAATGTACGATGGGGCAGGGCAGGTGCGTCCTCACTATCGCGAGTTCGCCCGCTGGTTGGCCGAAACCCCGGCAGAGCTGCTGGCCCAGCGTCGGCGTGAAGCCGATTTGCTGTTCCACCGCGCCGGCATCACGTTCACGCTTTATGGGGATGAGCAGGGCACCGAGCGCCTGATACCTTTCGATACCATCCCGCGCAGTATTCCGGCCCGTGAATGGCAGATCGTCGAGCGTGGCTGCATCCAACGGGTCAAGGCGCTGAACATGTTTCTCGCCGACCTCTACCACGAGCAACGCATCATCAAGGCGGGCATCATCCCGGCTGAACAGGTACTGGCCAACGAGCAATACCAGCTGGCCATGCAGGGCCTGAACTTGCATCGCGATCTGTATTCCCACATCTCCGGGGTCGATCTCGTACGCGATGGCGATGGCACCTACTACGTGCTGGAGGACAACCTGCGTACACCCAGCGGTGTCAGCTACATGCTCGAAGACCGCAAGATGATGATGCGCCTGTTTCCGGAGCTGTTCGCCGCCCAACGCATTGCGCCCATCGACCATTACCCCAACTTGCTGCTCGATACCCTGAAAAGCGCCAGCCCGCTGGATAACCCCAGCGTGGTGGTACTGACGCCGGGGCGCTTCAACAGCGCATTCTTTGAACATGCATTCCTGGCCCGGGAAATGGGCGTGGAACTGGTGGAAGGCGCCGACCTGTTCGTGCGCGATGACCGCGTGTTCATGCGCACCACCGACGGCCCCAAGGCGGTGGACGTGATCTACCGTCGCCTCGACGATGCGTTTCTCGATCCGCTGGCGTTCAATCCGGACTCCATGCTCGGCGTACCCGGCCTGCTCGCCGCCTATCGTTCAGGCAACGTGGTGCTGGCCAATGCGATTGGCACCGGGGTGGCGGATGACAAGTCGGTGTACCCATTCGTCACCGAGATGATCCGTTTTTACCTGGATGAAGAACCGATTCTGAAGAATGTGCCGACCTTCCAGTGCCGCAAGCCCGATGAACTGTCCCACGTACTGGCTAACCTGCCGGACCTGGTGGTCAAGGAAACCCAGGGCTCCGGCGGCTACGGCATGCTGGTGGGCCCGGCGTCCACGGCAGCAGAAATCGAAGCCTTTCGCGCGCGTATCAAGGCCAAGCCCCACGCCTATATCGCTCAACCCACCCTGTGCTTATCCACCTGCCCGACCTTTGTCGAAAACGGTATTGCCCCACGGCATATCGACCTGCGCCCGTTTGTGCTGTCCGGCAAGGAAACCCGTGTGGTGCCCGGCGGCTTGACCCGAGTGGCGCTGCGCGAAGGCTCGCTGGTGGTCAACTCGTCCCAGGGCGGCGGCACCAAAGACACCTGGGTGGTGGAGGACTGATGCCATGTTGAGTCGAACCGCCTCGGATTTGTATTGGATGTCGCGCTATCTGGAACGCGCGGAAAACCTCGCGCGCATGCTCGATGTGAGCTATTCGCTGTCGCTGATGCCCCAGGACGGGCGCGGTGACGGTTTGCACGAACTGGCCATGCCATTGTTGATCACCGGCACCTTGGAGGATTACCGCGAGCGCCACGGCGAACTGCATGCCGAAAACCTGTTGCACTTCTTTGCCCTGGACGCGGCCAACCCTGCCAGCATCTACAGCTGCCTCGGCGCGGCGCGGGCCAGTGCCCATGCGGTGCGTGGGCGAATTACCGCCGACATGTGGGAAAACATCAACGCCACTTGGTTGGATATTCGCGACATCGCCCAGCAAGGGCTGAGCCGCTACGGCATGAGCCGGTTCTGCGAGTGGGTCAAGGAGCGCTCCCATCTGTTCCGGGGCGCCACCTACGGCACCATCATGCGCAACGATGCGTTCCGTTTCATTCGTCTGGGCACTTTTATCGAGCGTGCCGACAACACCCTGCGTTTGCTGGACGCGCGCTATGAAATGGCCGGCGACCGCGCCGACGCCGTCACCGACGGCACGGCTCATGCCTACTATCAATGGAGCGCCTTGTTGCGCGCGCTGTCGTCGTTCGAGGCCTATACCGAGATTTACCGCGACGCCCCCGGCGCCCGCCAAGTGGCGCATTTGCTGTTATTGCGCGCCGACGTACCGCGTTCGCTACGGGCCTGCAGTGAAGAAATCGACCAGATCCTCGCCAGCCTGCCAGGCCTCAACGGGCGCCCGGCCCAACGCCTGGCCGCCGAGATGGATGCGCGCCTGCGCTTTACCGCCATCGATGAAATCCTCGAGGAAGGCCTGCACGCCTGGTTGACCGACTTTATCCCTTTGGTTCGCCAGTTGGGCGACGCCATCTACAGTTCCTACCTGGAGGCGGCATGAGACTTTCCATCAGCCACGAAACCACCTACCGCTACGAAGACCAAGTGCGCGCCAGCATCCAATACTTGCGTGTGACCCCCCACGACAGCGAACGCCAGCAGGTACTCAGTTGGCAACTGGACCTGCCGCGCCCGGTGCGCGCCCAGGTCGACCCCTTCGGCAATATCCTGCATGTGCTGACCCTGGATGAACCGCATGACACCATCATCATCGGCGCCCGTGGCCAGGTGGACATCGACGAATTGCGCGAGGCCGAACACGAGAGCCAATCGGCGCTGCCGTTCCTGCGCTGCACGCGCCTGACCGAGCCCGACGAGGCCTTGCGCCGTTTTGCCGAGCAGCATTGCCATCAACGTCGCGACCGCACCGCCTTGATCGATCTGATGCATGCGCTCAACCAGGTGATGGTCTATACGCCAGGGGCCACCGCCGTCGACACCTGCGCCGCTCAGGCGTTTGCCGGCGGTGCAGGTGTGTGTCAGGACCACACCCACGCGTTCCTGGCCTGCGCGCGCAGCCTGGGAATTGCGGCGCGCTATGTGTCAGGGTATTTGTACACCGAAGACAGCGCGCACCTGGCCAGTCATGCGTGGGCCGAAGCCTGGTTGGATGACGCCTGGTACAGCTTTGACGTGACTAACCAGTTGGCGCGGCCGGAGCGGCACCTGAAACTGGCCGTGGGCCTGGATTACCTGGACGCCTGCCCGGTGCGCGGCATGCGCCGTGGCGGTGGGCATGAGCAGATGCACGCCAAGGTATTCGTGGCGCCGACGCCGGTGATCTCAGTGCAGCAGCAATGATGTTCAGGGCGCAGCGGATCAAATGTGGGAGGGGGCTCGCCAGTCTCAAGGTTGTTGTTTGCGGCCGGCCATATGCTTCAAATACCCCACCAGCAAATCCAGTTCGCTGTCAGGCAATACGCTGACAGCGAACGCTGGCATCTTCGCCTGGGGCCAATGCCGCAGGCTTTGCGGATCGCGGATATAGCGCTTGAGAAACGCTTCGCCGAAATATTCGGTGGGGCTGTAGGGGATATTCAAGTCCGGTCCCACCTGGGCATCGCCCGCGCCGTTTAGACGATGGCAGGCCAGGCAGTTCTTCTGGAATAACGCGAAGCCTTTATTGATCGGGTCATTTGCAGCCAATGCCGGGTCAGGCAACAGCGCCGGAAAACGCTCGGCCACCGTCTGCAGTTGCTTGATTCTGGAGACTTGGAACGGCCACTGTTCAGGGCTGATATGCCCGGCTTGCGGGTCGGTCCACACCAGGTAGAACGGCCCGGCACTCGGTTTGCCATCGCCCAATGCAGGCCATGGCTTGGCCGGGTCTTCCACCGCCAGCCAGGCACGGGCGCCATGGTTTTGCAGCAGTGGGGCGGCGCTGAGTTCGGCGGCGAAACCGTCGAGGGCCACGGCTTGCAGGTGATTCTCAGGCTTGAGGCCCGCTAGAAGCACCGCCAGTGGCACTGCGCGATAGGTCATGTTGCGTTTGTAGGAAACGTCATCGACGATCTGTACCGTCTGCGCATCCGGGTGCTTGAGCAGGTCGGCGGTTTGCCAGGTCCTGCTGGTGTGGTCCAATTCGATGGTCAATTGCGCCGCATAAGCGGGCAGGGCAAGCAGTAGAGCGATAAATGCGAAAATCGGTTTCAAGGCGCAGGCCCCCATGTTAAGCGACGATGGGACTCACGATAGCGGAAAAACGCGCGTAAAAAGGCAGCGCCTGCAACAGGATCGCTATACACGAAGTCCCGACAGGTGCTGCCAAAAAGCGCTAGTCCTGATGCACTGAATGCGGCGGACGTGGGATCACCCAATGACCTTGGTCAAATTGGGCAAGATCAGAATCAGTGTGGTGGCGAAGAGAATAAGTCCCGCCTGACGTACTTTTGTATGCTTGAACATGGCTGACTGCCTTTTGTTGTTATTCCTGAGCGTCAAATGCGTGCCGGTTTATTTCAGTATGGCGCGTTGACGTGTCGCTTTTCTTACAGCTGCTCCAGCAAAACCCGGCAGCAACTTCCTACTGATAGAACCTTAGAGCCCTCGTTCTACGAGGCTTAGATCCATTTCGTATCAACTAATAAGAATTTCAGCCTAAAAAGACATGAGGCATAACGCCATCTTGGCGCCAATGCCTTGGCTAGACAGCTAAAACGATTAACCCGGCGATTCACTTAGGAACCTACCGTTCGTCCGAGCGTGAGGGTCAAAAGCAATGAGCGCATCTGTCATTGAAACCGTGTCAATCGGGCCTAAGGTAGAGGCACTACGGCGCAATGGTTCGAGGATGTCATGACCCAGGCTTTGATCTTTGATGCGATACGCACCCCCCGAGGCAAGGGCAAGGCGGACGGCGCCCTGCACAGTGTCAAACCGGTTAACCTGGTGGCGGGGCTGCTCCGCGCGCTGGCGCAGCGCAGCGACCTCGACACACACCAAGTGGATGATATCGTGCTCGGCTGCGTGACCCCGGTGGGCGACCAGGGTGCCGACATCGCCAAGACCGCCGCCCTGGTGGCGGATTGGGCCATCAGCGTCGCCGGGCTACAGATCAACCGCTTCTGCGCCTCAGGCCTGGAAGCGGTGAACCTGGGCGCGATGAAAGTGCGTTCCGGCTTTGAAGACCTGGTGGTGGTCGGTGGTGTCGAGTCGATGTCGCGCGTGCCCATGGGCAGTGATGGCGGCGCCTGGGTGCTCGACCCGCAGACCAATATGCACAGCCATTTCACGCCCCAGGGCATCGGCGCGGACCTGATCGCCACCCTCGAAGGCTTCACGCGTGAAGACGTCGATACCTTTGCCCTACAGTCCCAGCAGAAAGCGGCCAGGGCCAGCGCCGACGGTTCTTTCAAGAAATCCCTGGTCCCGGTGCAGGACCAGAACGGCATTGTGCTGCTGGACCATGATGAATTTATCCGTGGCGACTCCACCCTCGACGGCCTGGGCAAGCTCAAGCCCAGCTTCGAGATGATGGGGCAGATGGGCTTCGATGCCACCGCGTTGCGGGTCTACAGCCATGTGGAGCGTATCCACCATGTGCACACGCCGGGCAACAGCTCGGGCATTGTCGATGGCGCGGCGCTGATGCTGATTGGCTCGCAGGCCAAGGGCCGCGAGTTGGGCCTGTTGCCGCGGGCGCGTATTGTCGCCACGGCGGTGACCAGCACCGATCCCACCATCATGCTCACCGGCCCCGCGCCGGCCACCCGCAAAGCCCTGGCCAAGGCCGGCTTACGTGTGGAAGACATCGACCTGTTCGAAGTCAACGAAGCCTTCGCCTCGGTGGTACTCAAATTTATCAAGGACATGCGCATCGACGCTGCACGGGTCAACGTCAACGGCGGTTCCATCGCCATGGGCCATCCGCTGGGCGCCACCGGTTGCGCGATTCTCGGCACCTTGCTCGACGAACTCGAAGTGCGCCAGCAGCGCTATGGCCTGGCCACCCTGTGTGTCGGCGGTGGCATGGGGATCGCCACCATTATCGAACGCCTCTGAGCCCAAGGAATTTCTGATGAACGATGCCATTCGTTACGAAAAAGGCCAGGACCGGATCGTGGTGCTGACCCTCGACATGCCCGGCCAGAGCGCCAACACCATGAACAGTGTGTACCGCGAGGCGATGGCGGCCACTGTTCTGCGGCTTGAAACGGAAAAGGACCACATTGCCGGTGTGATCATCACCTCGGCGAAGAAGACCTTTTTCGCCGGCGGCGACCTCAATGAACTGATCAAGGTCGACAAGGCCCACGCCAGAGACTTCTACGACGGCGTGCTGTTATTGAAGGCGCAGTTGCGTCGCCTGGAGACCCTCGGCAAACCCGTGGTGGCCGCGATCAATGGCGCGGCCCTGGGCGGTGGCTGGGAGATTTGCCTGGCGTGCCATTACCGCATCGCGCTGGATGACCCGTCGGTGCAACTGGGGTTGCCGGAGGTGACCCTGGGCTTGCTGCCGGGCGGCGGTGGCGTGGTGCGCATGGTGCGCATGCTCGGGCTGGAAAAAGCCCTGCCGTATTTGCTGGAAGGTAAAAAAGTGCGCCCGCAACAGGCGCTGCAAGCCGGTTTGATCAATGAGCTGGCGGTGGACCGCGACGCGCTGCTGGCCCAATCCCGCGCCTGGATTCTGGCCAATCCCGAGGCCAGCCAGCCTTGGGACAACAAGGCGTACTCGATCCCCGGCGGCACGCCGTCGAGCCCGAAAGTCGCGCAGATGCTAGCGATTGCGCCGTCGATCCTGCGCAGCAAAACCAACGGGTGTTTTCCGGCTCCGGAGAAAATTCTCTGCGCCGCCGTGGAAGGCGCCCAGGTGGATTTCGACACCGCGCACCTGATCGAAGCCCGCTACTTCACCGAACTGGTCACCGGGCAGGTGGCAAAAAACATGATCGGCACCTTCTGGTTCCAGCTCAATGAGATCAACGCCGGTCGCTCGCGGCCCCAGGGCTTTGCGCCGTATGTGACGCGCAAGGTCGGCGTGCTCGGCGCCGGCATGATGGGCGCGGGCATTGCGTATGTCAGCGCCTGCGCGGGGATCGACGTGATGCTCAAGGACGTCACCCAGGCCGCCGCCGAGAAGGGCAAGGCGCAATCGGCGGCGTTGCTGGACAAGAAAGTCGCCCGTGGGCAATTGAGCGCCGAGCAGCGGGAAAGCACCTTGGCGCGGATTCATCCTACGGTCTCGGATAACGATCTGACCGGCTGCGACCTGATCATCGAAGCGGTGTTCGAAGACCGTGAGCTCAAGGCCAAGGTCTCGGCCGCCGCGCAGCATATAGTCGGCGCCGATGCGGTGATGGCTTCCAATACCTCCACCTTGCCCATCAGCGGCCTGGCCAAGGCAGTGCCGGACCCAGGCAAATTCATCGGCCTGCATTTTTTCAGCCCGGTGGACAAGATGCCCCTGGTGGAAATCATCAAGGGCGCACATACCTCGGACGAAACGCTGGCGAGAGGTTTCGATTTCGTCCTGCAAATCAAGAAAACGCCGATCGTGGTCAACGACAGTCGCGGCTTTTTCACCTCGCGGGTGTTCGGCACCTTCACCAACGAAGGCATCGCCATGCTCGGCGAGGGCGTGGCTGCGCCGATGATCGAGACCGAAGCGCGCAAGGCTGGCATGCCGGTGGGGCCGTTGGCGGTGTCCGATGAAGTGTCCCTGAGCCTGATGAGTCATATCCGACAGCAGACGGCCAAGGATCTGCAGGCCGAAGGCAGGAGCGTACCGGCGCATCCGGCGACGGCCGTCATCGATCTGTTGGTTAACGAATGCAAACGCCTGGGCAAGGCGGCAGGTGCCGGGTTTTATGAATACCCCAGCGGTGGGCAAAAGTACTTGTGGCCCGAACTCAAACCCCGTTTTGAACAGCCCGCTCAACAGATATCCGCGCAGGATGTGCGCGACCGTTTGCTGTTTATCCAGGCCATCGAGACCGTGCGCTGTGTGGAGGAGGGCGTGTTGATGTCCACCGCCGACGCCAACGTAGGGTCGATCTTCGGCATCGGGTTTGCGGCGTGGAGCGGTGGGGCGTTGCAGTTTATCAACCAGTACGGTTTGAACGACTTCGTCGCCCGCGCGCGCTATTTGGCGGGGCAGTATGGCGAGCGGTTCTCGCCGCCGGCGTTGTTGCTCGATAAAGCCGCACGAGATGAAGTGTTTCGGTGATCAACGTGTGGGAGGGGGCTTGCCTTGGAGGGGGGTTTCAAGGCAGGCTCTGGGTGTTCAATATTCCCATCGCCGTGTCAGGTATTTTTTATGTCGCTACGCGTCTGCATCCTGGAAACCGATATCCTGCGTCCAGGCTTGATCGATCAGTACCAAGGTTACGGGCAGATGTTCAAGCGCCTGTTCGCCAAGCAACCGATTGCCGCCGAATTTGTGGTCTACAACGTGGTGCAGGGTCAATATCCTTCGGACGACGAGGTGTTTGACGCGTACCTGGTGACCGGCAGCAAGGCCGATTCCTTCGGCAGCGACCCCTGGATCCAGACCCTCAAGACCTACCTGCTCCAGCGCTATGAGCGTGGCGACAAATTGCTGGGTATCTGCTTTGGTCACCAGCTATTGGCGTTGCTGCTCGGCGGCAAGGCGGAGCGCGCGAGCAAAGGCTGGGGCATGGGCATCCACGATTACAAGCTCGATACCCAGGCACCGTGGATGAGCCCCGAGGTGCCGGAACTGACGCTATTGATCAGCCATCAGGACCAGGTCACCACCTTGCCCGACAATGCCACGGTCATTGCCTCCAGCGATTTTTGCCCGTTTGCCGCGTACCACATCGGCGACCAGGTGCTGTGCTTCCAGGGGCACCCGGAGTTCATCCATGACTATTCCCGCGAGTTGCTGGAGATTCTTCAGACAACGCTGGGGGAAAAGGTCTACACCAATGGTGTTGCAAGCCTGGAGCGTGATCACCACGGAGCCACGGTGGCGGAATGGATGATGCGCTTCGTAGCGCATAAACCCGAGGCGGGCGTTAAAGCCAACCAGAGCGCTTGAAGCTGGCCCACAAGCCGGTGCAACCTGTCGCAATCAACCCGAGCACCGCAAAATAGCCGTAGTGCCATTGCAGCTCGGGCATATTCTGAAAGTTCATCCCGTAAATCCCGGCCACTGCGGTGGGGAATGCCAGGATCGCCGCCCAGGCGGCGAACTTGCGCTGCACTACGCTCTGGCGTGACGCCTCGAGCAACACACCGATCTCAATGGTCTGGCTGGCGATATCGCGCAGGGTGGTGAGGTCTTCCATCTGCCGTGTCACATGGATCTGCACGTCACGGAAATACGGGCGCATGTTCTTGTCGATAAACGGGAAGCTCAGCTTCTGCAGTTCCTGGCTGATCTCCACCATCGGCGCGACATAACGCTTGAGCCGCAGCACGTCACGGCGCAGGCCGTGGATCTTCTGAATATCGCGCTCGCTGAGAGAGCTGCACAGCACGTTGCGTTCCAGCTCATCGATCTCGGCGTGGATGGCCTCGCTCACCGGCTGGTAATTTTCGGTGACGAAATCCAGCAGCGCATAGAGTACGAAATCTTCCCCGTGCTCCAGCAACAGTGGTCTTGCCTCACAGCGTTGGCGCACAAAGCCGTAGGACGCCGAGTGCCCATTGCGTGCCGTGATGATATAGCCCTTACCGGCGAAGATATGGGTCTCGATAAACTCCAGCTTGCCGTTCTCGCGCACTGGCGAGTAGGTGACGATGAACAGTGCATCGCCGAAGGTTTCCAGCTTGGGGCGGCTGTGTTTTTCCAGCGCGTCCTCGATGGCCAGCTCGTGCAGGTTGAACTGGCGTTGCAGGTTGCTCAGCTCCTGGGCGTTGGGCTCTTCCAGGCCGATCCACACAAAGTGCCCCGGTTTGGCGGCCCAGGCCGCGCCTTCATCAAGGGTGATATCCGTAACTTTCTTGCCGGCGCTGTAGACGGCGGCCGCAACGACTCTACCCATGGTGCTGATCACTTCTTATCAGGGGGACTGGTGTTGGGCAGCTTAGCTGGACGGGAGTTCTATTGTCGGGGCACTTTGCAGTTCGCGGTCGATTGCGGCGATACATTCATCCATCTGCGCCTGGCAGGCCTGCATCAACGCCGGGACGTCTTCCGTCGTCAGCCCGGCGGTAGGAATCGGCGCCAACGAGCGTATGAGCACCTCACCGCTGTTCCAGCGATTGAGCTTCATAT
Organism: Pseudomonas lactucae; assembly: GCF_016937615.1. Taxonomy (GTDB): domain Bacteria; phylum Pseudomonadota; class Gammaproteobacteria; order Pseudomonadales; family Pseudomonadaceae; genus Aquipseudomonas; species Aquipseudomonas lactucae. The sequence goes on from NZ_JAFHKI010000173.1 coordinate 27,185, forward strand.
GCGTGACGTAATTGCTCACGCACACCTGCACGATCGGTACGCCCGCCGCGATTGCCATATGAAAGGCGCCTTTCTTGAAGGGCAGCAGGCCTTTGCCGAAGTTGCGCGTGCCTTCCGGGAACACCCAGATCGACGTGTCCTCATGCTGCAGGGTGCGTGTGGTGGTGAGCATCGCGCGGCGCGCCTTGTGCGCATTGCCGCGATCGATCAGTACATTGCCCGCCAGCCAGAACAACTGGCCGAACAAGGGCACCCATTTCAGGCTCTTCTTGGCGATGCACACCGTACGGTGGGGCACCACGTTGCCCAATACAAACAAGTCATAGTTGGACTGGTGGTTGGCAATGACCACGCAGGTGCCGGGCTTGTCGCGCAGCGAGTCGACATCGCTCTGCACCTTCAGCCCCAGAATCTTCATGGCGGGCCGCGCATACAGGCGAGCGCACAGACGGCTGTTATCCGGATTGAACGGCCGGCAAATACCGATCAACACGCCCAGCACGCCGGCGAACATAAAGTGCAGGCCCATCAACAGCATACGCAACAGAAAAAGCATCGACGCGGCCTATCGGAACAAAAGGTGGCGCAGTGTACGGATGTGCACTGTATTCGGCAATTGCCCCTGAATAGGGAGGAGATGGACGATGTTTAAGCATATGTTTCAACGTCCAGCGACAGGTCAAGGCTAGAGCGGTTAAAGATGTTTCGGAGTCATCTGTAAGAAAAAGCCCGACGTGAAGTCGGGCGTTGGTGTTCAGCTTGTAAGTATCAGCTCAGAATATGACCCTGATCCTGAATGATCGCCTCGTCCAGGGCTTCCAGCAGCGCCTTGCGCACTTTCAACTTGGTGTGCTTGTGCGCGTTCATATTGAGCTTCTTCAACTGGCGCGCTGCTTCCAGCGCCGCAGCGTGCAGTTCCTCCGGTGCCACCACCTTATCGAGAAAGCCCGCTTGCAGCGCACCCTGCGGGTCGAACATCTCGGCATTGATCACTGAGCGATGAAACGCCGACTTGCGCAGACGATCCCGCGCCAGCTCGATCCCCGCATGGTGCATGGTCATGCCGATGGCCACTTCGTTCAGGCCGATGCTGAACGGGCCTTCCACACCAATCCGATAGTCCGCCGACAACAGCAGGAACGCGCCTTTGGCCACTGCATGCCCAGGGCACGCCACAATGACCGGGAACGGGTGCGACAGCAACCGGCGCGCCAAGGTCGAACCCGAGGTCACCAGGCTGATGGCTTCTTTCGGGCCGGCGTCATTACCTTCAGGTCATAACCCCCTGACAGAATCCCCGGCGTCCCGGTGATCACCACCACTGCCCGATCTTTCTCGGCCTGGTCCAGCGCTTCATTAAACGCACTCACCACCGCCGGAGAAATGGCATTCACCTTGCCGTTGCTCAAGGTCAGGGTCGCGATACCGTCTTCGAGGTGGTAGGCAATCAACTCACTCATGACGCGGTTCCTTGTAGGACTTGTTATAGAAGAGTGCAGCAGACGTTACCCACCACGCCCGTCCCGGTAAAGCGCCGTGACTGACTGGCCAGTCAGACATTTCCCGCTTCCATGCCCGCAAATGGCCTGCGGCGGGGTGCAGCACCTCGCCTGGCCCCTCATGAACCCTGCTCGAGATTGGCACAATCACCCCCAACGCCAGGCCGGTTCCGGCATAACGGTCTAACCGCATGAAAATTCTCAAAAAAACCTTTGCCATCAGAACGGCTTTCGACTACATTAGCGCGCCTCGACAGACTGAACTGGTTTGACGAGATACGGTGAAGTGTCCGAGTGGCTTAAGGAGCACGCCTGGAAAGTGTGTATACAAGAAATTGTATCGAGAGTTCGAATCTCTCCTTCACCGCCACATTAAGTAAACACAAACCCCCGGTTTTCCTAGAGAAACCCGGGGGTTTGTGGTTTTTGGCGCCGGTAAAAGCTCCACAGAAAAAAGTCCCGGAGGACCAATGCGCAACTGGCATTCAGGACAGTCCATACTTGTTCGAACTCGTTGGTAATTCTCCCGCCCAGCCGGACTGCGTAAATGACCACCCGACCCAAGCCCAAGCTCAACCTTCGCATTCTGATTCTGATTTTTGTACTGCTCTCCGCGTTCGCGACCCTGGCCAACAGCTTCTGGGTAATGTTCAAGATTCGTAAGCAGGAATTGATCGAGAATGCGCTGCAAGTCAACAAAGCCTATGCCTTTCGGATCGCCACGAGCGTCGAGCAGGTGCTGCGCTCAGACCTCGATCAACTGAAGTATGGCGCAGCCGTGGTTGGCAAAGCGTTTGACGACAGGCGCCACCTGGCCGAAGAAACTCAGCGTCTGCTTGGGCAGGATGCCAGTTTCAACTCGGTGATTATCGCCGATGCCACCGGAACCATTATTGCGTCCGCCCCCGAGAGCCTCGCGCTCAATGGCCGCATTCTGCAGCACAAAGAACCGCTCAGTCTGCGCGCGCCGATAATCAGTAATGCGTTCGAGTCCATCGCCGGCAATCTGGTGGTGTTTATCTCTCAGCCCGTATTCGACGTGAACGGAAAGTACCTGGGCGTTATAGGCGGCAGCGTGCGGCTTGAGCAGAGCAATACACTCCAGGCGCTGATGGACACGAATGTGCGCAAGGATGGCGCGCATGTGTATTTAATCGACAGCGCCCGTCGCGTGCTTTATCACAACGATCCCGAGCAAATCGGCAACATCGTCGCAAAGTCTCCAATCGCCGACGCCGCACTCAGCCAGGACGCGGGCACTTTGCAGGCGGCGGATGAACATGGCGTAGAAATGCTCGCGGGGTTCGCCAAGGTGCCCAGCAGCGGTTGGGGGGTGATCTCGCAGCAGCCGTTCGACAACGTACACGCCCTCCTGCGGCAGACCATGGCCAAGGTTGCGCAAGGAATCGCGCCCCTTGCGCTGTTCGGAATTCTCTTGATCTGGTGGCTGGGGGCAAGGATCTCGGCGCCCCTGTCCAGGCTCGCCGACTGCGCCAAACGCCTCGACACGCCTGACAGCTACGAGCGGATCAGTGCGGTCCCGGCGCACTATTTCGAAAGCTGGCAGATTCGCAGGGCGCTGCTATTGGGTGCCACGTTGCTGCAGGAAAAAATCGGCAAGTTAAATCAGCAAGCGCAAACCGATGCGCTGACCGGGCTGGCCAACCGTCGAGCGATGCAGGACATCCTGTCGCGCTGGCAGGCCGCCGACAAAATGTTCGCGGTCGTTTCCGTGGACATCGATCACTTCAAGCGCGTGAATGACACGTTCGGCCATGCCGTGGGGGATGAAACACTCAGGGCCATCGCAGCACTGATACAGCAGAATTCACGGTCCAACGACCTGGCCTGCCGGGTGGGAGGAGAGGAGTTTGTGGTGTTATTGCCCAATAGTTCACTTCAGGCCGCCGCCGACGTGGCGGAGCGCCTGCGCCAGTCGATCGCGGCGGCGAATCTCGATACCGTCGGGCGCGTCACTGTCTCGCTTGGCGTGGCGCTATGGCACCCCGGCGTTGACTCGACTTCAGCCGTACTTGAGCGGGCTGATCAGTTGTTGTACCAGGCCAAGCAGGACGGTCGTAATCGTGTCGTGGTCGAGCAGGTTTGAAGGGGCTGTCCGGTGGGCTTTACGCGCGCCAGCCTCAATGCCTATGGCGATGATGCACATCCGGAAAATGTGCATGACTGTGCCGCATCGGACTGTGCACATGCAAATGACTATGCGGCACCGCCGGGTCCCACTCAAAGTCGTGTTCGTGCTGATGATGTTCATCATGTACATGCCTGTGCCCGTGTTCCGTCGGTTCATGTTGATGTTCATGGGCATGCCGCTCCGTCAGGTGCAGCCACACGCCAACGGCCATCAGTGCTGAGGCAATCCAGAACGCCACGGTGACCGACTCGTCCAACATCACCAGCGCAATCGCGGCCCCCAGGAAGGGTGCCGTCGAGAAGTAGGCGCCGGTGCGTGCACTGCCCAGTCCGCGCAGCGCGAGCACGAACATCACCAGGCTGATGCCATAGCCGAGGAACCCCACCAGCAGGATGGGCGCCAGTTGCGCCAGGTCAGGCAGCCGCGCCCCGAGGTACAGCGCCAGGCTGCAATTCACGACACCCGCGATCAGCCCCTTGGTTCCCGCGATGAACAGCGCGTCAGATGCCGACACCTTGCGTGTCAGGTTGTTGTCGATCCCCCAGCACGCACAGGCGAGCGCCACCCCAAGTGGCCCCGTCCAATCAGCGTTCGCGTTGCCACCTTCGGGCCATGACAGCGCCACGCCGCCCAGCACGATCGCGAGCATGCCGAGGACGATGCGGCGGTCGGCGTTTTCGCGGAAGACGAGCCAGGCGATCACGGCGGTCAGCACCGATTCCAGGTTCAGCATCAGCGAAGCAGTTGCGCCGGCGGTGCGGGTGAGGCCGAACATCAGCGCCACGGGACCGAGGATGCCACCGAAGGCGATGGCGCCGAGCAGCCAGGGCCATTCAGCTCTGGTGAGCCCGGAAGGTCGCCAACCGCGGTCGCGGATCAGGCGTACGCCGGCGAGGCCGACGCCACTGCCCAGGTAGAGCAGGCCGGCGAGCAGCACGGGCGAGAGGCCCAGGCCGAGGCTTTTGGCGAGTGGGGTGCTGGCGCCGAACAAGGCGGCAGCGGCGAGTGCGTATACGATGCTGAGGTTCATGGGCCATCCTCGAAAGTTGGGCCATGATACGTCTCTCGCTGGGCTCAAGCCCCGGGCATTTTTAACGCATTCACCTTGACTGGGCGGTTTTCCACCTGCTTAACCTCATGACTAAAGCTGCAACCACGCCAGGCTCCCGAGTACCACGGCAACCCCCGCCGCCGTATACGCCAGGCGCTTCAACCATTCCTTCCTGGTCAGCAAGGTAATGGCCGCCAGTGAAATCGCGATCTGAATCGCGGTCATCGCCTGGGCCCAGCGGTGATGCCGGTGCAGTGCCTGTTCCGACTTTTCATCCCATTCCCGGGAGGTGGCCTCCAGTTTTTCCGCCTGTTTGCGTACCTCTTCCTTCTGGTTTTTGTAACGCTCAATCTCGTCCTTGTAATGCGCCGCGTCCACGCCAGGAATGTGCGTGGCCAGTTCCGCGAGGTTTTGCCGGCTGGATTTGGCCTGGTAGTAGTTCCACTGGTTGGCGGCGTCGGTCTTGAAGATGGCGGCGTTGTTCTTGTCCATCGCCGCTTCGCTCTCGGTCGAGCCGGCCTGGTAGCTGAGCATGGCGCCGAGGGTGGCCATCAGTGCGGTCATCACGGCGATACGGCTGGCGAAATTATCCCCACGGGCGTGGGCATGCTCGGTGGTGTGTTCGATGTGTTTTTCGTGGGGGCTGGGGACTTCAAAGGCTTCGGACATGGGGGCGTCTATGAAGGGACTGAGGGACTCTGATTCTTTACCACGACACCTGTCTCAAGCCTGTCTGGAACGCCGGATCAGCCGCGTGTACACCGCGATATTGATCAACAGCACTACCGCGCCCGGCCCCCACTGGATCTGTGGCGTCAGCGAGACGCTACAGCATGGCATGCACTTCAAAAAAGAGACGCACAGTCTAAAGGGTTGCCCACACGTCAGCGCGGCCGCTATTGTGCTGAATCCTTTTAGTTTTCCCCAAGGGTCTGTTGTGATGAATGCTCCGATCAAGGCTGTGATTTTCGATATGGACGGGTTGTTGCTGGACACTGAAGGCATCTACACCGAAGTCACGCAGATGATCGCTGAACGCTATGGCCGTACCTACGACTGGGGGATCAAGCAATACATCATCGGGCGCGGGGCGCAGGACTTGGCCGATTACGTGGTCAAGGCGCTGGACTTGCCGATCACACCGGCCCAATTCCTGGAAATTCGTGAGCCGCTGATGAGCGAGCGGTTCCCCAAGGCCCTGGGCATGCCCGGTGCCGAGGCTCTGGTGCGGCACTTGAAGGCGCACAATATTCCGATTGCGGTGGGCACCAGTTCGTCGCGCCATTCGTTTGGTCACAAGACCACCTTGCACCGCGAGTGGTTTAGTCTGTTCGACACCATTGTCACTGCGGACGACCCCGAAGTCGGCGCCGCCAAGCCCGCGCCGGACATCTTCCTCACCGCCGCTCGCCGCCTCGGCGTGGCACCGCAGGATTGCCTGGTGTTCGAAGATTCACCGTTCGGCGTCACCGCCGCCAAGGCCGCCCATATGACTGCCATCGCCGTGCCTGATGAAGCCATGGCCGACAGCAAATACCAGCACGCCGACCAGATCATCCGCAAACTCGCGGACTTCGACCTGGCAGCCTACGGCCTGCCGCCTCTTCGCTGAATAAACACGGTAAGAAAATGTGGGAGGGGCTTGCTCCCTCCCACATTTGGCTGTGCATTTCTCCCTAAAAATCTACGCGCTGAAGCCACCATCGATAGTCAGGCTGGCCCCGGTGATGTACCCGGCCTCAGGTCCTGCAAGGTAAGCCACAAAACTGGCGATCTCCTCCACGTGCCCATACCGTCCCACCGCCATCAACCCAATCAAACTGTCGGCAAAATCACTGCTCGCCGGGTTCATGTCGGTGTCCACCGGCCCAGGCTGCACATTGTTGACGGTGATGCCCCGTGGCCCCAGGTCCCGGGCCAAGCCTTTGGTCAGTCCCACCAGCGCCGACTTGCTCATCGCATAGGTCGCCCCGCCGGCGAACGGCATGCGTTCGGCGTTGGTACTGCCGATATTGATCACCCGGCCACCTTCACCCATATGCCGTGCCGCTTCCTGGGTAGCGATAAACACGCTGCGCACGTTGATTGCCAGGGTCTGGTCGAAGTCTTCCAGCTTGAAGTCTTCCAGCGGGGCGATGACCAGCACGCCGGCGTTATTCACCAGGATGTCCAGGCGTCCGAAGGCTTCGACGGTGGCGTTGATCGCGTTGCGAATGGCCGTGGCGTCGGCACTGTCGGCGTCAATCGCCAGGGCTTTGCCGCCGGCGCTGATCACGCTGTCCTGCAGTGCTTGAGCCTTGGCGGCGGAACTGACGTAGGTAAAGGCGACGGCCGCACCCTGCGCGGCGAGGCGTTGGACAATGGCGGCGCCGATGCCGCGGGAACCGCCCTGAATCAAGGCGACTTTGCCGCTGAGGTTTGTTGTGGTCATGTCGATCTCCTGAAGGTTCAAGGCGGGAAGCCTTGGTGTGGAGCTGAGTATCGACTTCGCTCATCCGTACCGGTAGACCGGGATTGCTATAGTCTGTGTAAACCAAAAGTTTAGAGTGAGGCCCGATGGAGAGCTTTGGCAGTATCGAATGTTTCGTGCGCAGCGCCGAAGGCGGCAGTTTCGCCGAAGCCGCCCGTCACCTGAGCCTGACGCCTGCGGCGGTGGGTAAAAGCGTGGCCAAGCTGGAAGCGCGACTGGGTGTGCGGTTGTTCCAGCGCAGTACCCGCCGCCTCACGCTGACCGAGGCCGGCAAGCTGTTCCTCGAAGAAGTCGGCGGCAGCCTTATCACCATCCAGAATGCCGTGGCCAACCTGGCCAGCGCCGAGGGTCGACCGGTGGGCACGCTCAAGGTCAGCATGGGCACGGTGTTTGGCAACCGCTATGTGGTCCCTCTGCTGGGGGCGTTCATGGCACGTTTTCCGGATATCAGCCCGGACTGGCATTTCGATAACCGACAGGTCGATCTGATCGGCCAGGGCTTCGATGCCGCCATCGGCGGTGGTTTTGAACTGCCTCAGGGCGTGGTGGCGCGCAAGTTGGCTCCGGCGCACCGCGTGCTGGTGGCCTCGCCGGATTACCTGGCGACACGTCCGCCCGTGTTGGCGCCAGAGGATTTGGCGCGCTGCAACGGCATTCTCATCCGTTCTCCGCAAACCGGCCGTATACGTTCCTGGCAATTGACCAGCATTGAGCGTGACCACCGCCCGCTGGCGCTCAAACCCGGCATGACCATGAGCGACTCCGAAGCCGCCTGCTGCGCCAGCGCGCAGGGCCTGGGTATTGCGTTGGTCAGCATGCCCATGGCCGTGCCGTTTCTCGACAGCGTTGCGGTGGTGCGGGTGTTGCCCGACTGGTATGTCGACGACGGCAATATTTCCATCTACTACGCCGAGCACAAACTGCTGCCCGGCAAGACCCGCGCGTTTGTGGATTTCATCATCGAGCAGTTCGCCGAGCAGAAATTGGGACAGAGGTTCAGCGCGATCTAAAGCCAGGCACATTTGGTTTTCAGTGGCCAAACTTGCCCGGCCAGCCAATGACCTTTTTAGGCCTCGGCGGCGCATAGGTCCTGATCTTCGACGTCGACAACCCTAACCGTACCAACGATTCGGCAATCGTCACCGCCGCCGTCACCCCATCCACCACCGGTACGCCGGTGCGCTGGCGAATCTGTTCATCCAGCCCGGCCATGCCGCCGCAGCCCAGGCAGATCACTTCGGCCTTGTCTTCGCGAATGGCCAACTCCGCCTGGCGCACGATGGCTTCCATGGCGGCCAGCGGGTCTTCTTCCAACTCCAGCACCGCCATGCCACTGGCCCTTACCGAGGCGCAGCGCTGGTACAGACCGGCCAGTTTCAGGCGGTCTTCGATCAACGGCACAGTGCGGTCCAGGGTGGTGACCACCGAATAGACGTGGCCAAGGAACATTGCCGTGCTGGCGGCGGCTTCGGTGATGTCCACCACGGGCACGTTGAGCAGTTCCTGCAAGCCTTCGCGGCCGTGTTCGCCGTAACCGGCCTGGATCACCGCGTCGAAGGGCTGGTCGTAGGCCATCACCCGGTCCATCACCGCGATGGCCGCCAGGTAGCTTTCAAAATTGCCCTCCACCGATTCGGCGCCGAAGTACGGGGTGAGCCCGACGATTTCGGTGCCCGGAGCAGCCACCGCCCGCGCTTGCTCGGCGATGGTTTCGGTAATGGATTCAGTGGTGTTGACGTTGACCACGAGGATACGCATGGAGTGTCCTTGATTAATGACTGACGTTATCGACTGCAATGCTTTCGCCGCTGACATCGGCGTAGAACACCTGGCGCTTGGCGATCAGCAGGTACAGCAACCCTGCAATACCGGCGCCAAACAGCCAGGAAAACGGTGCGACACCGGCAAACCCCGGCAACAGTGCCAGCAGGATGGCGATCACCGCCGCCGGAACAAAAGCCGCCACCGCGCGCAGATTGACCCCGTGGCTGTAGTAATAAACGCCTTTGGGGTCTTCGCTGTACAACTGCGGCACATCCACCTGGCTTTTACGGATCAGCCAGTAGTCGACCATGATCACCCCATAGAGCGGACCCAGCAGCGCGCCCAGGCCGGAGAGGAAGTACACAATCACCAGCGGACTGTTGTAGAGGTTCCACGGCAGGATCAACACCGCCATGGTGGCGCTGATCAAGCCGGCGCGGCGGAAGTTCAGGTACCTGGGCGCGAGGTTGCTCAGTACAAAAGCCGGCGCGACGAAGTTGGCCATGATGTTCACCGCCACGGTGACAATCAGGAACGCCAGGCAGCCGAGCACCACGAAGAAGGTGTTGGGGATGGCGGCGATGATTTCAGTAGGGCTTTCGATCACCCGGCCATTGAGTTGGAATTGCCCGCCGCACAGCAGCACGGTGATGGCGGCGAACACCAGGATGTTCACCGGCAAGCCCCAGAAGTTGCCGACCTGGATGGTCCTGCGGCACGGCGAGGAGCGAGCGAAGTCACAGAAGTTGAGGATCAGCGTGCCGTAGATCGCCAACCACAGTGCGCCGCCGGCAAAGATATTGCGCCACATCTCGCCACCGCTGAGCGGTTCGCGAATCGACCAGGCAATGTTGCCGCCTGCCTGGAAGTACATCCAGCCGGCCAGCGCAGCCATCGTCGCCAGAATCACCGGCCCGGCGAAGCCTTCATAGCGCCGCACCATCTCCATGCCGTAGGCCAGGATTACCAGTTGCACGAACCAGATCACGACAAAACAGGCCCAGCCCAGGGTGGACAAACCCAGGATCGCGTTGTGGTCATAGTCGGCGAACCCTGGATGAATCGCCGTCAGCAGCACGCGCAAGACCACCGAGGCCAGGTAGGTCTGGATACCAAACCAGGCAATTGCAATCACCGCGCGAATCAACGCTGGAATCTGCGCACCGTGAATGCCGAAGCTGATACGGCTGATCACCGGAAACGGCACGCCCGTCTTCTGGCCCATATACCCCGACAGGTTCATGAAGAAGTACACCAGCGCCGCGCCGATCCCCAATGACAGCACGATTTGCCAACCGCCCAGGCCCAGCGCATACAGGCCGATGGCGAACGAGTAATTGGCGATGTTGTGCACGTCGTTGGTCCACAGCGCGAAGATGCTGTAGCGCCCCCAGCGCCGACCCTCGAGCTTGGTCGGAGCCAGGTCCTTGTTGTGCAGGCGTGGACTGAGCACCAGCGGGCCGGGGCTGGCGGCTTCGGGGGTCAGGGTGGAGGAGGGCAGATCCAGTGCGAGGTCATTCGACAGGCTTGTACGCATTCCGGCAGGCTCCAGCACATCTGCAGCAAAGCGGCGGATGGCAAGGTGTATGTAGGTTTTGTATTTATTGTATACAAAGCGTTTCCCACCTTAAGCCACATGCGTGCCAGTTTTGGATCTATGAAAATCGTGGGTAATTTCGTTTTTGAGATTGTGTTAAATAAATGGCTGAATTTTAAGAAATATAAATTGACCGTTTGAACAGGTATTTATTTTTTGTTTTGGAGGTACGTTATTTAATGAACACATTGCGTGGGAAATAAATGTTACCTATTGGTGCAAGGGTGCATTAATTGCACACATAAATGACACTTAATGTTACATATGTGTGTACAGTTTATGGCCTAACACAAAACAAATGTGGGAGG
>NZ_JAFHKI010000174.1 GCF_016937615.1 Pseudomonas lactucae
AAGCTCCCTCGCCACAGTCAACCTAGTCGTCCATGTCTCGACCGCTCAATAGGCGGCTGATCATCTCCATCGAAAACCCGCGATAACTCAGAAAGCGGCCCTGTTTCGCACGCTCCTTCGCATCGATAGGCAAATGGCCGGAAAATTTGCGACGCCAAGTGTCTTCCAGCTGTGCCTGCCAACTGATACCGCACTCACGCAGGGCGAGGTCGATATCGGCGCGTTGCAAACCGCGCTGGCTCAGCTCCTCACGAATGCGTGCAGGACCATAACCGGAGCGGGCCCGGTAGGAGACAAAGCTTTCAAGGTAACGGGATTCCGACAGCAGCCCCTCTTCCGTTAACCGGTCGAGGGCTGTGTCGATCATCTCGGGATCTGCGCCGCGCTGACGCAGTTTACGCGTCAGCTCGACCCGACCGTGCTCGCGGCGAGCGAGCAGGTCCATCGCAGTGCGCCGAACGGCGACGAGTGTATCCAATACAACAGTCATCGTGTGCTTTAGATGTCAGTGTCAGCTTCTTCCACTTCTTCAACCGGCTCGCGGTTGGCGGCAGCTTTAACGTCTGGCGCGGGGGTCAGCAGCTTGTCGCGGATCTGCTTTTCAAGCGTGGCAGCAACGTCCGGGTTGTCCGCCAGGAACTTGGCCGAGTTGGCCTTGCCCTGACCGATCTTGCTGCCGTTGTAGGCATACCAGGCACCGGATTTCTCGACGAAACCGTGCAGCACACCTAAATCGATCATTTCGCCGTTCAGGTAAATACCTTTGCCGTAGAGAATCTGGAACTCGGCCTGACGGAATGGCGGAGCCACTTTGTTCTTCACAACCTTGACTCGGGTTTCGCTACCCACTACCTCGTCACCTTCCTTCACCGCGCCGGTACGGCGGATGTCCAGGCGGACCGAAGCGTAGAACTTCAGCGCGTTACCACCGGTGGTGGTTTCCGGGCTGCCGAACATCACGCCGATCTTCATACGGATCTGGTTGATGAAGATCACCAGGCAGTTGGCGTTCTTGATGTTACCGGTGATTTTACGCAGCGCCTGGGACATCAGACGGGCTTGGAGGCCCACGTGCATGTCACCCATTTCGCCTTCGATTTCAGCCTTGGGTACCAGGGCTGCCACGGAGTCGACCACGATCACGTCGATGGCGTTGGATCGCACCAGCATGTCGGTGATTTCCAAGGCTTGCTCGCCAGTGTCCGGCTGGGATACCAGCAGGTCATCAACGTTGACGCCCAGCTTGCCGGCGTACTCAGGGTCCAGGGCGTGCTCGGCATCGACGAACGCACAGGTGGCGCCCATTTTTTGCGCCTGGGCAATCACCGACAAGGTCAGGGTGGTTTTACCGGAAGATTCCGGACCGTAGATTTCAACGATACGGCCTTTTGGCAGGCCGCCAATGCCGAGCGCGATGTCCAGACCCAGAGAGCCAGTGGAAATAGCCGGGATCGCCTGACGGTCGTGATCGCCCATACGCATTACGGCACCCTTGCCGAATTGACGTTCGATCTGACCCAGGGCCGCAGCCAAGGCTTTCTTCTTGTTGTCGTCCATTAAAGTCCTCACGTAATCAATAAGGCCTGACGGCCAACACCTGTATAAGTAGACAGTATTGTTCCACAAAGATCGGAGATCGCCTACCCCTGATTTTCTATTTCTGCTGCAGCTCGTCGCAACAAGCCCTCCAGCGCGGCCTTTACCGTTTGTCGGCGGACCTCGTCGCGGTTGCCGGGAAAGTGCGCAAGCTCGGCGGTGACCTCATTGCCCACGCCGAACGCGAGCCATACAGTGCCCACCGGCTTGTCCGGCGAACCGCCGTCCGGCCCCGCCACACCACTGACCGCCACGGCAAATCGCGCCAGGCTTTTTTCCTGGGCGCCACGAACCATTGCTTCCACCACTTCCCGACTGACCGCGCCCACTTTTGCAAACAAATCCTCCGGCACGTTCAACTGCCGGGTCTTCTGCCGATTGGAGTAGGTGACATACCCCGCTTCAAACCAGGCCGAACTGCCCGGTATCCGCGTAACCGCCTCGGCAATCCCGCCGCCGGTACAGGACTCGGCAGTGGTGACGTGAGCATTGAGCACCTGTAAACGTCGGCCTAATTCAGCAGCAAGTGGGGTGATGTCTTTCACGGTCGTCTCCTGGAGTGGGCGGGCGTTCGACTACCCTACAGGAGCAAATCGCTCATGCAAGCGACAGACTGGAACAAGAGATTAGCGGGCGACCGCGCGCGCATACGCCTGGCAAGCGCGCAAGGCGATCAGTCCCTGGTCGCCGGCATCGGTGATGCCGATAATTCGTTGAGCATGCGCCGGGTCAAGTCGGGCTCGCGCGGCTGCATGAACCACGCCGACGGGGGTGGTGGCGGTTGGCATTGCACAGCCACTGGCGGGCTCGCTGGCGTCGAGAAGGACTGACAACCGCACATCAGCAGTGGCCAGACGGTCGCGCAAAGCAGCCTGATGACGCTGGACATCGCTCAACTCCCTGGCATGTTGTTGATCGCTGACATTGAGCTGCTGCTCCAGGGCCAGTCGTTTGTCCTGTTCAGCCTGCATCTGAAGCAAGCCCGCCAGGCGTTGCCGACCCAATACCTGAGCATGGGCTGAGGATTGTTGCGCAAGCTGCACGGCATATCGCCATGCCTGCACCTGCCACACCACCGCGGCCAGCAGGCAGGCACCGATTACGCCTGGGAAGCGCATAGCACCGCCTTCGCCCGCGCCCACAACTGCAGACGATCCTCCAGACCACTAAGCCCACCATTGATGCGCCGGGTGATGGTGGTGAACCGGTCCTCGTCGGCCAATTCGTTCAAGCCATTGCGCTGCCAGAACCAGGCAGCCGATTCGCAGGCCCATTGCGGTTGCTCCAGCAAAGCCGGTTCGCGCAACAAACGATCATCGCCGAACAAGACGTGGCTGCACGCCAGGTAGTTGCGGCGGCCGGTAATCTGGATCAGCCCCCTGCCCCGGTATTTCTGGCCATCGCCGTCGGCGTCAGGGGTGTTGCCCAGGCGAGCGGCCAGCACGCCCGTGTCATATTTGCTCAAGTACGGGTCGCTGCCCAGTTCACGCACGTAGCGCAGTTCACCGGACTCGTGGCCGATTTGGGCAAGAAAGGCGGCAGCACGTGGCACGCTGTTAATTTCATGCCGCGCAAACGCCGCATTCAAGGCGTGCAAAAAGAGGCCTGCTGAAGAGCGGGCTTGCGGCATGATTTGAATCAGTTGGGACAGTGTGATGACCATCGGTTTCATCCTGAAAAACACGCAATACGGACAGCCCACCCGTCGTGATCGGACTGCGATAGCCCGTACCGTATCCCCCCACATTCACCACCTTAGTAATCGACCGGAGCCCCTGCATGCAGGAAGGCCTGCTTTCCTCCAGGCTACGCCATTGATCAGGAAACTTACTCAAGCATGCCAATTCGCCAGGTCGTTCTTATTCCACCGACTAGTGACAATTGCGCCTATCAGAACGGCGAATAGCCACGCGTTTGCAGAGCTCCCAGCTCGAAGCAATGGGCGTGTTGGGGTCGAAAATAAAAAAGCCCTGCACAATCGCAGGGCTTCATTTGCTACAAGATCAACTACCGATCAGGGCAGTACGTCATAAGTTACATAAAGGCTCGAATCGCTGTTACCCGGGCCATACCAAAGACCTTGGCCGGCAGGGATCAGAATCTCAAACGGAACCTGCCCCTGAACCGCGCAAACCACCGGAGAGGTCTTGAGCGTCGCATAAACTGGCGCGACAGTACCCGTGAACAGTCGGCCACCGTTATTGATGCATGTGCGGATCACTATGCCCGTGGTGTTCTGTGCTGGCAAAATCATGGGCCGAACGTAGTCGTCGAAGCCGATGAGGTTGATGAATTTTGCGCCTGCTTTTACTTGATCCATATCTATCTACCTTGAGTCGAATGATTTATCGCGGAGAATTCCGCATTCATGTCGCTCAAAGGCGATTGCTCGAGGCGCGTGGCCTTCACATGATTCAACGTCCCACATCGGGAACACTTGATCTGGAGTTCTGTAAACCCACCCGTACGGGCGAGGAGCCTTTTGCAGTTACCGCATCTGAATTCGTTCAACATCCGCAACCCCCTTTTTTCTGAATGGCCTACTCCGTAAGCAAAAACCAGCGCGAAAGCTGGGTATCCGTGTTTTGCCGAACTTGTTACGGATCGCTCAGGCAGTACGCAGCCGACGCGGTGACAGCAGAGAGGGAAGCGGCCGAAACCCAAGATGACGTGAATGGCAACCTACATGGACTACTTCTGCAAGGGCCGATATTGATCCGGATCGTCGATGTCCGAGACTTCCCAGGTGCGGGCAAACAGTGGTGTACCTGTGGGATCCAGGAGCAACGACGGGCCGAGATAGATGATTTGGGTGAAGGAAACGGTCCAGGTGTCGTAGTCAGTTTCGGCGCTGGAAAGTCCGGAGGGTGCCGCGACGACGGCCGTGGGCAAATCGCACTGATCCAATGGCAGGCCCCAGCGGTTATCCAGGGCGAGATCCATCAATTGGCTGGCCAGGTCGCACGCATCAAAAGGTGCCGCCCCGCTGGCGACCGTAGCCCTGAGTGAAACCGACAAAACATGTGCCTTGCGCCCTTCAGGGGAACGAACGCCGGGGCCGTTGCGTTCGACACTGATCAGCACGCCGGTGTGATCACCGACGCCGGCAAAGTCCTGGTGATTGCCTACCCGTAATTGTGGGAAAGCACTCTTCAGCGCCTCCCCAATCGCGACAGGCAGTTGGGATGGTTTTTCGATAAGTGTCATTTCGTTGCGTCCTTGCAGCGGCTATTGCTGATCCGATCGGGAGGGTGGACCCTCGTTGACCCCGATGCGCTTGGCCGCCCAGCGTTCATAAAGGCCGATGGCAACGTCGGCCCCCGCCATGGCGGTGAGGCAGCCAATGGCGCCGGCGGTCCATATAGACATGCCGGCGGCGTAGCACAGCATCAATGCCGAGACTCCGCAGACCATGCACGCCCCGGACCGCAGGGCCAGGCGCCGGATCAGCGACCAACCGCGGGCGCCCTCCTTGTCGGCGCGCCACATTTCGCCGGATATACCGCCGATCAGCGCCAGTATGATCACCAGCCAGATAGGCATTTCCGCTAACGCTTGCTGCTCGTTTGTCATGTCACGCCTCCTGGCTGAGCAATGCCGGCATCGTGCCGGTGTCTGATTTATTCCGTGTGTCGGTAGGCATTCCAAAAAGCCCGGTTGCCCAGGCTTTTCAGTAATGCGGTCCAGATTCGATCGTTCGGCGCTACTGGCGCGGTACGGATCTTTCCTCAATGTTTTTCCGACCACGATCCCTGTCTGCCGGATAACTGCTTCTGGTGCTTTACGCTGCACACCCGGGTCAGTTGCCAACCCTCTGAACCGTTAAGGCCGGTTCATCGCTGCCTGTTTTTGTCGCGGTATCACTAAAGAGCGTCGGCATCCTTGCCGGTGTTGCCTGGCGTCCTTGCCATCGCTCGGATGGCGTCCTTGCCGATGTTGCGTGCCTTCCTTGTCTTCCTTGGCAGCATCCTTGCCGCCTCCACCAGGCCTCGTTGGCTGGCTTGAGATGAAGAGTATTACTGGATAAATATACAGTCAATGCATAAATGCATTTATTTTCGAATAGCAAATGCGCAGATGCATTTATGACCTGGTGGCCAAAGGGTTTGGCAGCTTTCTGCACGCGAAAAAAAGCCCGCGCGTTGGCGGGCTTTGTCTTACACAGGGTGGTTAACGGGCGTACATGCCCCACCAGAATACGTGACCGAGGATGCTGATCTGCTCATCCTGGATATCTTGGAAGCTATAGTCCTCGTCCGGGTGCTCATCGCGGTTGAAACTGCGCAGACGAATCCCGGAAGGCAGGCGATAGAGCTGTTTGACCCGCAGTTGGCCATTGTGATTGATGGCGTACAGATCGCCATCGACGATGTCGCCAATCGCGCTTTTGCCCGCGTTCACACCGACCGTCGCACCGTCGCGCAGCACCGGCAACATGCTGTTGCCGCGCACCGTCACACACTTGGCCTGGTCGAACTGCACACCGTTATGCCGCAGGCTGCGCTTTCCAAAACGCAGGCTGGCCTTCTCGCTTTCCTCGATGACGAATCTTCCTGATCCAGCAGCCAATTCAACCTCACGCAGAAAGGGGATCGACACCTCGTCATCATTAACGGGTGTGTCGTCGTCCCACAGGCTTATGTCCTTGAGCTCCGAATGCATGGGGTCGCGCCCCTCCTCGCGCGAAACACCCAGCGCCACGCGGCCGCGCAGTTGGTCGGTGCTGACGCGGAAATACTCGGCAACGCGGGAAATGTGCTTGTCCGACGGATCAACGATCTTGCCGCTGAGAATCCGGGACAGGGTGGATTGAGGCACGCCAGTACGCCGGTAAAGCTCCGTGGGAGAGATCCGGTCGCGGTCCAGCAGTTCTCTTAAGACGATAGAAACGTTGCGTTTTTGCATAACGGGCATAGTGACGAGAGTTTTTGGGGTTGGCAAATGCTAAATCGCATAAAAATGCATTATTTATGCATTTTGCATGCCCTCAAGCGGCTCTGCGAAGAGTAAACCCTGCATGTTAACCTTGCCGTCATCGCAATAACGGCCGAGGTTGAGATGTCTTCCCCTCCAAACGAATGCTGCAGTAGGACGAGCACGGATGACTCAATGGCGAACCTATAGCTTTTGGACCAAGGCATGGATGCTCGCAGTGCTTTCGCTCCTGGTCTTGGTGTCCGATGGCGCAGACCCAAGCTGGCTGGGCGAAGGTCCATCCCAGCGCAAACGTGTCTTCAGTCCCGGTTTCATTGTGCTCTGCATTTTTGTCGCTGTGTGTGAACTGATCCTGCTGAACCACTTTTATGGTGCACGCGGCTGAAGACCCAGGCCCTCACACAAACGGGGGTACCTCAGCGCTTGCGTTGCACACAAGCAGCGAGGGACGTTCCTTTTGCGTTTTACCCCGGCGCTTGCGACCTGCGAAGGGCTGACCTCGCGTGTTAACCTTGCGGCCATTGCAAAATCAGCAGGGCCGAGTGCCCCACCTTTGCCCCACTCCTTTCAACGAATTTGCCTACTACCCAATGAGTAAGAACACTTCAGACCTGTCCTCCCACACCCCGATGATGCAGCAGTACTGGCGCTTGAAAAACCAGCACCCCGATCAGTTGATGTTCTATCGCATGGGCGACTTCTACGAGATCTTCTACGAAGACGCGAAGAAGGCCGCCAAGCTGCTCGACATCACGCTGACCGCGCGCGGGCAGTCGGCAGGGCAGGCGATTCCGATGTGTGGGATTCCTTACCATTCGTTGGAAGGCTATCTGGTCAAGCTGGTGAAGCTGGGTGAGTCGGTGGTGATCTGTGAGCAGATCGGCGATCCGGCCACCAGCAAAGGCCCGGTGGAGCGTCAGGTGGTGCGCATTATTACGCCGGGGACAGTCAGCGATGAGGCACTGCTGGATGAGCGTCGCGATAACCTGATCGCTGCGGTGTTGGGCGATGAGCGCTTGTTCGGGCTTTCGGTACTGGACATCACCAGCGGTAATTTCAGCGTGCTGGAGATCAAGGGCTGGGAGAACCTGCTGGCGGAGCTGGAGCGTATCAACCCGGTGGAGTTGTTGATCCCGGATGATTGGCCCAAAGACCTGCCAGCAGAAAAACGCCGTGGGACCAAGCGTCGCGCGCCGTGGGATTTCGAGCGTGACTCGGCGCTGAAAAGTCTATGCCAGCAGTTCTCGGTGCAGGACCTTAAAGGCTTCGGTTGCGAAACCCTGACCCTGGCCATCGGTGCCGCCGGTTGCCTGCTCAGCTACGCCAAGGAAACCCAACGCACCGCCCTGCCGCATCTGCGCAGCCTGCGCCATGAGCGCCTGGACGACACAGTAGTGCTCGATGGCGCGAGCCGTCGCAACCTGGAACTGGACACCAACCTGTCCGGTGGGCGTGACAACACCCTGCAATCGGTGGTCGACCGCTGCCAAACCGCCATGGGCAGCCGTTTGTTGACCCGCTGGCTGAACCGTCCGTTACGGGATTTGACGGTGCTGCAAGCGCGTCAGACATCGATTACCTGCCTGCTGGACGGTTATCGCTTTGAAAAGCTGCAGCCGCAGTTGAAGGAAATCGGCGATATCGAGCGCATCCTGGCGCGGATCGGCCTGCGCAATGCACGGCCCCGTGACCTGGCGCGTCTGCGCGACGCCCTCGGCGCCCTGCCGCAACTGCAAGTGGCGATGACCGAACTGGATACGCCGCACCTGCAACAACTCGCCGTCACGGCCGGTACCTACCCGGAACTGGCAGCGCTGCTTGAAAAGGCCATCATCGACAACCCGCCGGCGATCATCCGTGACGGCGGCGTACTCAAGACCGGCTATGACAGCGAACTGGACGAATTGCAGTCCCTGAGCGAAAACGCCGGACAGTTCCTGATCGACCTGGAAGCCCGCGAAAAAGCACGCACCGGCCTGGCCAACCTGAAGGTGGGCTACAACCGCGTGCATGGCTACTTTATCGAGTTGCCGAGCAAGCAGGCCGAGTCGGCGCCCATCGATTATCAACGCCGCCAGACACTCAAAGGTGCCGAGCGCTTTATCACCCCCGAGCTGAAGGCGTTTGAAGACAAGGCGCTGTCAGCCAAGAGCCGTGCCCTGGCGCGGGAAAAGATGCTCTACGAGGCCTTGCTGGAGGACTTGATCAGCCAATTGGCGCCGCTGCAGGACACCGCCGCCGCCCTGGCGGAACTGGATGTGCTGAGCAACCTCGCCGAACGGGCGCTGAATCTTGACCTGAACTGCCCGCGTTTTGTCAGCGAGCCGTGCATGCGCATCGTGCAGGGGCGCCATCCGGTGGTGGAGCAGGTGTTGACCACGCCGTTCGTCGCCAACGACCTGTCGTTGGACGACGACACCCGCATGCTGGTGATCACCGGCCCGAACATGGGCGGTAAATCCACTTACATGCGTCAGACCGCATTGATTGTGCTGCTGGCGCATATCGGCAGCTTTGTGCCGGCGGCCAGTTGCGAGTTGTCTCTGGTCGATCGCATTTTCACCCGGATCGGCTCCAGCGATGACCTGGCGGGTGGCCGTTCGACCTTTATGGTGGAAATGAGCGAAACCGCGAACATTCTGCACAACGCCACCGAGCGCAGCCTGGTGCTGATGGACGAAGTCGGCCGCGGCACCAGCACCTTCGACGGCCTGTCCCTGGCCTGGGCGGCGGCCGAGCGTTTGGCGCACTTGCGCGCGTATACGCTGTTTGCCACCCACTACTTTGAACTGACCGTGCTGCCGGACAGCGAGCCGCTGGTGGCCAACGTGCACCTCAATGCCACCGAGCACAACGAACGCATCGTGTTCCTGCATCATGTGCTGCCAGGGCCGGCCAGCCAAAGCTACGGCCTGGCTGTGGCACAATTGGCCGGCGTACCGAATGACGTGATCCTGCGCGCCCGCGAGCACCTCAGCCGCCTGGAAACCACGGCGCTGCCCCACGAAACCGTGGTCGCCAGCCCCGCCAAGACCGCCCGCAAGCCCGCCGCGCCGCATCAGAGCGATTTGTTCGCCAGCCTGCCCCACCCGGTGCTGGATGAGTTGGCAAAGCTTGACCTGGATGACTTGACGCCGCGCAAAGCGCTCGAAATGTTATATGCACTGAAGACTCGGATATAACGCTGACGCTTGCAAGCTGGTAGACTCTCGCGCGGTTTGGGATGCTGCAGGCTTTTAGCCTGGCCTGCAGACTATCGCTCCCGAACCTCGCGAGCCCTGCCATAAAGGGTTTCGCTGCCGCCGCCTGAGGAGAAAATTAGAAATGACCTTCGTCGTCACCGACAACTGCATCAAGTGCAAGTACACCGACTGCGTAGAAGTGTGTCCGGTGGACTGCTTTTACGAAGGCCCGAATTTCCTGGTTATCCACCCGGATGAGTGCATTGACTGCGCCCTGTGTGAGCCAGAATGCCCGGCCGTTGCGATTTTCTCCGAGGACGAAGTGCCTGCGGGTATGGAACAGTTCATCCAGTTGAACGTCGAGCTGGCAGAAGTGTGGCCGAACATCACCGAGCGCAAAGATCCGATGCCGGATGCCGCTGAGTGGGATGGCAAACCCAACAAGATTGAGCAACTAGAGCGCTAAAACACCGATGCCCAACAAAAAAGGCCTTGAGGGCCTTTTTTTGTGCTCGGAGGAATGCATTCACTTTTCTACAGGCAAAAAAAAGGGGCGGTATGACCCGCCCACATTTTTTCCCTAGTCCCTGTATTCCTTTTCATCATCCTGATGAATCGCATCCTGCGACGTTCCCTGAGCCATCGTTCCTTAATGGCTGTGTCAATCCGTGGACACAGGGCTGATGTTAGAGAGTTCCAAGGGAAGTTCAACGGGATGCTACCGTCGTACCAACGGGCCTACCTGGTTAGCGATCCATAAATAAATCTTATATTTCAACAAGATAGAAAACGCTTTCGCAATTTCAAGACGGACGCGGCCGATAAAAACCCCAAACACTTACGAAAAAGTAAGCCAATGCTTACACGAGCAATTGCGTAAAGGGGTCACCAGCGCACATTGACCGTCTGCCAGCCGTAAAAAGCCCCGACACCGTCGAGGCCTTTTACCTTCAATAGGTTCAGTCGTCGCTGACGGTAATCGTCGGCATCGCCGGTGCCACGGCTTCCTGCAACACAATCCGCGCGCCCACATGGCGAGCCAGTTCCTGATAGATCATGGCGATCTGGCTGTCGGGCTCCGCCATTACTGTTGGCTTGCCACCATCGGCCTGTTCACGAATCAGCATCGACAGCGGCAACGAGGCCAGCAGCTCCACACCGTACTGGGTGGCCAGCTTCTCGCCGCCGCCTTCACCGAACAGGTGCTCGGCGTGACCGCAGTTGGAGCAGATATGCACAGCCATGTTTTCCACGACGCCCAGTACCGGAATGTTGACCTTGCGGAACATCTCCACGCCTTTTTTCGCGTCGAGCAGCGCCAGATCCTGGGGAGTGGTGACGATCACCGCGCCGGCCACCGGAACTTTCTGCGCCAGGGTCAGCTGGATATCGCCGGTGCCTGGCGGCATGTCGATCACCAGGTAATCCAGGTCGCCCCAGGCGGTCTGGGTGACCAACTGCAACAAGGCGCCGGACACCATCGGCCCACGCCACACCATCGGCGTGTTGTCGTCGGTGAGGAAGGCCATGGACATGACTTCAACGCCCAGAGACTCGATCGGCACAAACCACTTCTGGTCCTTGACCTTCGGCCGCGTACCTTCGACGATGCCAAACATCACGCCCTGGCTGGGGCCGTAGATGTCAGCGTCGAGAATACCCACGCGCGCGCCTTCACGGGCCAGTGCCAGCGCCAGGTTGGCCGCCGTGGTGGATTTGCCCACGCCACCCTTGCCGGATGCCACGGCGACCACATTCTTGACGTTGGCCAGGCCAGGGATCTGCGCCTGAGCCTTGTGCGGGGCGATCACGCACTGGATGTCGACCTTGGCCGAACGCACACCGTCCAGCCCCTCAATGGCCATTTGCAGCATTTGCGCCCAGCCACTCTTGAACAAGCCGGCGGCATAGCCCAGCTCCAGCTGGACCGACACCTGATCACCCTGGACCTCGATGGCACGCACACAACCGGCGCTGACCGGATCCTGGTTCAAATAGGGGTCGGTGTACTGGCGAAGAACGGCTTCCACCGCTGCGCGATTCACGGCGCTCATGGGCTACTCCCGAAAAAGACTGACTGAAACAGGCGGCTATCCTAACCGTTCCGGCGGATTAACGGCATGCTTTCGAAGGTTCGGAAGATGCTGAAACAGCGCCACGGGGTGAAATAAATTCGCCGGCGCTTTATAGTGGCCGACCTCCGTTTCATCAAGTAGCCGAGCCCCATGTCCGAGCCACGCAAGATCCTCGTCACCAGCGCCCTGCCCTATGCCAATGGTTCCATCCATCTTGGCCATATGCTTGAGTACATCCAGACCGATATGTGGGTGCGCTTCCAGAAGCATCGCGGCAACCAATGCATCTATGTCTGCGCGGACGACGCCCACGGTTCGGCCATCATGTTGCGCGCCGAAAAGGAAGGCATCACCCCGGAACAACTGATCGCCAATGTGCAGGCTGAACACAGCGCCGACTTTGCCGAGTTCCTGGTGGATTTCGACAACTTCCATTCGACCCACTGCGAAGAAAACCGCGAGCTGTCGAGCCAGATCTACCTGCGATTGAAGGAAGCCGGGCACATCGACCAGCGTTCGGTGACCCAGTATTTCGACCCGGAAAAGAAAATGTTCCTGGCCGACCGCTTCATCAAGGGCACCTGTCCGAAATGCGGCACCGAAGACCAGTATGGCGACAACTGCGAAAAATGCGGCGCCACCTACGCACCGACCGACCTGAAGGATCCGAAATCGGCGATTTCCGGCGCCACGCCGGTGCTCAAGGACTCCCAGCACTTCTTCTTCAAGCTCCCGGATTTCCAGCAGATGCTGCAAACCTGGACCCGCAGCGGCACCTTGCAGGACGCCGTGGCCAACAAACTCTCCGAATGGCTCGACAGTGGCCTGCAGCAGTGGGACATCTCCCGCGATGCACCCTATTTCGGCTTCGAGATCCCTGGCGAGCCGGGCAAGTATTTCTATGTATGGCTGGACGCGCCGATTGGCTACATGGCCAGCTTCAAGAACCTGTGCGACCGCACCCCGGAACTGGACTTCGACGCGTTCTGGGGCAAGGACTCCACCGCCGAGCTGTACCACTTCATCGGCAAGGACATCGTCAACTTCCACGCGCTGTTCTGGCCCGCGATGCTCGAAGGCTCGGGCTATCGCAAGCCGACCGGCATCAACGTACACGGCTACCTGACAGTCAACGGCCAGAAGATGTCCAAGTCCCGGGGCACCTTTATCAAGGCGCGCACCTACCTGGACCACCTGTCGCCGGAATACCTGCGCTACTACTATGCGTCCAAGCTTGGCCGTGGCGTCGATGACCTGGACCTGAACCTGGAAGATTTCGTACAGAAGGTCAACTCGGACCTCGTGGGCAAAGTCGTCAACATCGCCAGCCGTTGCGCCGGTTTTATCCACAAGGGCAATGCCGGCGTGCTGGTGGCTGAAAATGCCGCGCCGGAACTGACCGACGCCTTCCTCGCCGCTGCGCCAAGCATTGCCGACGCCTATGAAGCCCGCGATTTCGCCCGCGCCATGCGCGAGATCATGGGCCTGGCCGACCGCGCCAACGCCTGGATCGCCGACAAGGCCCCCTGGTCGCTGAACAAGCAGGAAGGCAAGCAGGCTGAAGTCCAGGCGATCTGCGCCACCGGCGTCAACCTGTTCCGCCAGTTGGTGATCTTCCTCAAGCCGGTGCTGCCGTTGCTGGCCGCCGACGCCGAAGCGTTCCTGAATGTGGCGCCGCTGACCTGGAACGACCACGCCACGTTGCTCAGTAATCACCCACTGAACGAGTTCAAGCCGTTGATGACCCGTATCGACCCGGTAAAAGTCCAGGCCATGACCGACGCTTCGAAAGAAGACCTGGTCGCCAGCCAGACCGATACCGGCTCGGCTGCACCAGCGGGTAATGGTGAGCTGGCCAAGGACCCCATTTCCCCGGAAATCGACTTCGACGCCTTTGCCGCCGTGGACCTGCGCGTGGCGCTGATCGTCAAGGCCGAAGCGGTTGAAGGTGCCGACAAACTGCTGCGCCTTACCCTGGATCTGGGTGGCGAGCAACGTAACGTGTTCTCCGGGATCAAGAGCGCCTATCCGGACCCGTCCAAGCTCGACGGTCGTCTGACCATGATGATCGCCAACCTCAAGCCGCGCAAAATGAAGTTCGGTATATCCGAAGGTATGGTGATGGCAGCCGGCCCTGGCGGTGAAGAGATCTACCTGCTGAGCCCTGACTCTGGCGCCAAGCCGGGCCAGCGCATCAAGTAAGCCCTGCCCGACAGCCCTGTCGTTTCGGTGACAGGGCTTTTGCGCTAGCCCCCCTCTCTTGCTTGCCGGATAATCAGCTTTCTGTTTGTTTAACCGGCCTGCCCTGGGGATTGTCACCACACGGGTGACGCTCCTGGGTTTCAACGCAATGATCAACGCATGAACCTTATTCAACGTATCGACGCGCTGCTGCCACAGACCCAATGCGGCAAATGCGGGCATCCGGGCTGCAAGCCCTACGCCGAAGGCATTGCCGCGGGCGAGGCGATCAACAAGTGCCCGCCGGGTGGGCAGGAAACCATTATCGGCTTGTCGCAGTTACTGAGTGTGCCAGTGCTGGAACTGGACGCGACTCGCGGCGAGGCGCCTGCGCAAGTGGCCTATATCCGTGAGGCTGAATGCATCGGCTGCACCAAGTGCATCCAGGCATGCCCGGTGGACGCCATCGTCGGCGCGGCCAAATTGATGCACACGGTAATTAGCGACGAATGCACGGGCTGCGACCTGTGCGTCGCGCCCTGCCCGGTGGACTGCATCGAAATGCGCCCGCCAACATCAGTGCTGCCGATTGTGGGCGGCCTGGCGGCGAGCGACGAGCAGCGCCGCGAACGCAACGTCAAACGCAACCGGGCACGCCGGCGCTTCGAGCAACGTAACGGGCGCCTGCAACGGGAAGAAGCACACCGACTGGCCGAGCGCCTGGCCAGGGCCAAGCGTCCGACGGCCCTGGAGCCGGTTCAACACGATGCGGTAGAGGCGGCACTGGACGCTGCGGTGAAAAAAGCCAAGATCAACGTCGCGATGAGTCGTGCCCAGTTGCACAAATCGCTAAAGGCATTTGGACATCCACCGACGTTTGAGCAACAGTCGCAATTGATCGTGTTACAACAGCAGTTTGAAGCGGCGGAGCTGGCGTTGGCGGCCATTGAGGCTGGCAGCACACCCGCAATGCCGCTACCGGCTCGCAACAGTGCCGATCTCAAACGCGCCAAGATCGAGCTGGCAATGCGGCGCGCCGAACTGAAAAAAGCCCAGGACCAGCAAGCCGACACGCGGCAGTTGGCCGACGCGCAGCAACGCCTGGATGAAGCGCAACGCCAGGTAGACGCCCATGGCGCTTGAACCACGACTCGAAACGACGCTGAACGCCCGCAAGGAACCCTCCGCCGTATGAACGCCGCAAAACGCCTGGAAATTTTCCGCCGGTTTCACGAAGACAATCCGGAGCCCAAGACCGAACTGGCCTACACCTCCCCGTTCGAGTTGCTGATTGCGGTGATCCTGTCTGCTCAGTCCACCGACGTTGGCGTCAACAAGGCCACCGCCAAGCTGTACCCCGTGGCCAACACCCCGGAGGCCATCTATGCCCTGGGCGTGGACGGTTTGTCGGAATACATCAAGACCATCGGTCTGTACAACAGTAAGGCCAAGAATGTCATCGAAACCTGCCGCCTGTTGATCGAACAGCATGGCAGTGAAGTGCCGCAAACGCGCGAGGCGCTGGAAGCGTTGCCGGGGGTGGGCCGCAAAACCGCGAACGTGGTGCTCAATACCGCGTTTCGGCAACTGACCATGGCCGTGGACACTCACATTTTCAGGGTCAGCAATCGCACCGGCATTGCTCGCGGCAAAAACGTGGTGGAGGTGGAAAAACAGCTGATGAAGTTTGTACCCAAGCCTTACCTACTGGACTCCCACCACTGGCTCATCCTTCACGGACGCTACGTGTGCCAGGCTCGCAAGCCGCGCTGTGGCAGTTGCCGTATCGAGGACCTATGCGAATACAAAGACAAAACTTCCGACGATTGAGGGTCTATAGCTTTTTTCGATCTTCCGATTGAAAAAATCTTTTTTACCCATCCTCGGATTATCGTTATAAGGAGCGCCAACGGCAGTCTTAGCCTGGAGTTAACCTTATGAGCACTGGCAAGGAACAACTGGAAGTAGATGACCTCGTCGAGTCCGATGAGGATGACGTGGCAGAGCCTGTCGTAGTGGAAGTCGCCAAAACCAATCTAAGCAAACGCCGCACCATCGACAATCTGCTGGAAGAGCGACGTTTGCAAAAACAATTGGCCGATTACGACTTCGATCTCTGATCAGGCAGTCGACGGCCGGAAGCCTCCCTCACGGAGGCTT
Organism: Pseudomonas lactucae; assembly: GCF_016937615.1. Classification (GTDB taxonomy): domain Bacteria; phylum Pseudomonadota; class Gammaproteobacteria; order Pseudomonadales; family Pseudomonadaceae; genus Aquipseudomonas; species Aquipseudomonas lactucae. Next base: position 16,130 of record NZ_JAFHKI010000174.1, read on the forward strand.
TTTCTGCCGGGTACCCTGGATAGGCGTTGAACGTCTCTAAACCAACCCGTTGCGCTGGGCCAGCTCGATCAGGTCCACCAGGGATCGCGCATTGAGCTTGAGCAGCAGGCGAGTCTTGTAGGTGCTCACGGTTTTGTTACTGAGAAACATACCGTCGGCAATCTCCTTATTGGTCTTGCCCCGCGCCAATTGCTGCAACACCATCATCTCGCGGCCCGAAAGGCGCTCGACCATATCGGCTTCACTGGCATTGCCCATGGTGGAGCGCACTGAATTGAGCGCCTGGTTCGGGAAGTAGCTGTAGCCCGACAGGACAGCCTTGATCGCACTCAGCAACTCCGTCAGGTCCTGTTGCTTGCACACATAGCCCGCCGCCCCCGCCTGCATGCAGCGCATGGAAAAATGCCCAGGGGCCTGGGACGTGAGCACCAGCACCTTGAATGGTGCAGGTTGCTTTGTAGACGACAACCGGCAAATAACTTCCAGACCGTCAAGTTGGGGGATCCCAATATCCAGTATGACAATATCCGGCATATGCTCCCGTGCAAGCTGCAACGCATCGACACCGTTATCAGTCTCGGCAACGACCTCATAACCATGACGCTCCATTAGCATACGCACAGCAAGACGAATGACAGGATGATCATCCACGATCAGCACTTTATTCATGAGAAAGTCCAATTTCGCTGTTCGAATTATTTAGAGCAAGCACAATAGCCTAGTCGTTTCCTAGTTGGCATAGCGCTCCCCCCCGAGCAACAGCAAGCAGAGACATGAGCCACAGCGATAAAGGAATTGCCCTACAAAAAACCGCCCGACTGGATGTATCCAGTTTTATGGAGACTTTCAGACCTTTCCGGGACTCTACATATTTTGAGTGAAATCTATAGGTACTGCGGGACAGAAGGTAAACGTACCGCACAGTACTTTCAGGAAATACCCCTTGCCCATCCCTTAAGCACGTTGAGCGCGGCCGTATAACATTGATAGTTTCAGTTCCATTTAACATATTCATTTACATCCTTATTTCCTACAGAATCTTCACCAAGCCACACACTTACCTCTCTGCATGAGTGAACTTTCTGTAAGACTAGTTCCTACATAGGTGTAAACAATTCATTCAATCCTACACCTATCAATGGCTACGGATTTAAATAAACCTGATAAACGTTTATCGACTCAAAGCTCGACGCGCAGTTAAAACAAACCTAAACATTGCGCATCCACCTGAATTTTTCCCAAAAAAAATGGCCCCTAGAACAAGGGGCATTTTTTACAGCGGGTGCGGCATTCAGAACAACGAACGACCTTTGTTGGCCGCGATGCGCATGCGCAGGGCGTTCAACTTGATAAAGCCCGCTGCGTCAGCCTGGTTGTAGGCGCCACCGTCTTCTTCGAAAGTAGCGATGTTGGCATCGAACAGCGAATCATCCGACTTGCGACCGGTGACGATCACGTTGCCTTTGTACAGTTTCAGGCGCACAACGCCGTTCACGTGAGCCTGGGAGGCGTCGATCATCTGCTGCAGCATCAGACGCTCAGGGCTCCACCAGTAGCCGGTGTAGATCAGGCTGGCGTACTTGGGCATCAGCTCGTCTTTGAGGTGAGCGACTTCGCGGTCCAGGGTGATGGACTCAATGGCGCGGTGAGCGCGCAGCATGATGGTGCCGCCTGGGGTTTCGTAGCAACCACGGGACTTCATGCCCACGTAACGGTTCTCGACAATGTCGAGGCGGCCGATACCATGTTCGCCGCCGATACGGTTCAGGGTCGCCAGCACGGTGGCCGGGGTCATGTCGACGCCATCCAGCGCGACGATGTCGCCGTTGCGGTAGGTCAGTTCCAGGTACTGTGGCTTGTCTGGCGCGTTCTCCGGGGAGACGGTCCATTTCCACATGTCTTCTTCGTGCTCGGTCCAGGTGTCTTCCAGCACGCCGCCTTCATAGGAGATGTGCAGCAGGTTGGCGTCCATCGAGTACGGGGACTTCTTCTTGCCATGGCGCTCGATCGGAATCGCGTGCTTCTCGGCGTAATCCATCAGTTTTTCACGGGACAGCAGGTCCCATTCACGCCAGGGCGCAATCACTTTCACGCCTGGTTTGAGGGCGTAGGCACCCAGTTCGAAACGCACCTGGTCGTTGCCTTTACCGGTCGCGCCATGGGAAATGGCGTCAGCGCCGGTTTCGTTGGCGATTTCGATCAGACGCTTGGCGATCAGTGGACGTGCGATGGAGGTACCCAGCAGGTACTCGCCTTCGTAGACGGTGTTGGCGCGAAACATCGGGAAGACGAAATCGCGGACGAATTCTTCGCGCAGGTCATCAATGTAGATCTCTTTCACGCCCATGGCTTGCGCCTTGGCACGTGCAGGTTCGACCTCTTCGCCCTGACCCAGGTCAGCGGTGAAGGTCACCACTTCACAGTTATAAGTATCCTGCAGCCACTTGAGGATCACCGAAGTGTCCAGGCCGCCGGAATACGCGAGAACGACCTTGTTTACGTCGGCCATGCCATCACTCCACGGGGTTGTACGGAAAGGCGTCGATTCTACCGACCAAAACCGCGAATTTACAGGGGCGCGACAGCAAATGAAGATAAAGCGACAGATTATGTCGAGCGAGCGACCGATGGCCGCACGTCAGGACGTGTGCGCAGGGTTGCTCGGACCTGTGGCCTGGGGGGCGGGTTTCTCGGGGGCAGCCACACGCTCAAGCTGAATATTAACCCGGCGGTTGCGGGCCCGGTTGGCGGCATTGGTGTTGGGTACCAAGGGGTAGCTCTCGCCATGGAAACGCAGAGTGATCTGCGATTCCTGGATGCCATTGGCCTTGAAGTAGTCCATCACCGCCAACGCGCGACGGCGCGAGACATCACGGTTGCTCAGGCGATTGCCGCTGTTGTCCGAGTGGCCGTTCAACTCTATATGGTTGACGCTCGGATCAGCTTTCATGAACTCGATAATCACCGCAAGTTTCTGCTTGGCGGCTGCGTCCAGCTCGATGCCACCGCCGGGGAAGCCGACTTCGGTCTGCTTGACCTGATCGTAATTCATCGGCAACAGCTTGGCGGTGCACAGTTGATAATCGCTGAAGGCCTTGTTGAACTTGACCGGCAACAGGCGAATTTCCGAATAGCCACCGTCACGCCCGTAATGTCGGACGGTCGGCGAGCGTCGTCGAGCAAGCCATTGAACAGGCGCCCGGCCTGGGCCTGGGAACTGTTGAAAAGCACATCGCCACTGCCGGCCCGCACGGCCCCGAGGTTGATATCACCGCGCCCCGGCTGCCACGGGGCGGCGGCGGCCAACAAGGTGGCGACCCGCCGCCCAGCGAGCCGTTATAGGCTTTGAGGCGAAACGTCGCCTGCTCACCGGCCCGGCGCACGAACTCACCCGAACCGAAGTCGGTGATCGGCTGGGTCAGGCGGCACTCGAATTTGTCACCTTCCACCTTCCACTCAATGTTCTCCAGACGTGTCTGGAACGTGAGTGCCATCGCAGGCAGGCTGGCGAACACACTGAGCAGGGCTAGATAATGCTGGCGCACGGGAGGCTCCACTGGTTTCTACAACACTTCAAAGCGTCATACATCGTTAAGGCATACCCACCGCTATCGGTCGCATCCTGCAAAACTTGATAGCGAGTGCCTGCAAGAGTCTTTTCCGGTAGCATTCCCACCAGATTGACCCGCCTGGAATCCCCAATGTCCGACCGCCTGACCCTGCTGCGTCCCGACGACTGGCATATTCATCTTCGCGATGGTGCTGCGTTACCCCAAACCGTGGCCGATGTTGCGCGTACGTTCGGCCGCGCCATCATCATGCCTAACCTGGTACCACCGGTCCGTAATGCCGCGCAAGCCGACGCCTATCGCCAGCGTATCCTCGCTGCGCGACCGGCCGGCAGCCGCTTCGAGCCGTTGATGGTGCTCTACCTGACCGACCGCACCCAGCCCGAAGAAATTCGTGAGGCCATGGCCAGCGGTTTCGTGCACGCCGCCAAGCTGTACCCGGCCGGCGCGACCACCAACTCCGATTCCGGCGTGACCAGTATCGACAAGATCCTGCCGGCCATCGAAGCCATGGCGCACGTTGGCATGCCACTGTTGATCCACGGCGAAGTCACCCGTGGCGACGTGGACGTGTTCGATCGCGAGAAGATCTTCATCGACGAGCACATGCGCCGCGTGGTCGAGCTGTTTCCGACCCTCAAGGTGGTGTTCGAGCACATCACCACGGCCGATGCCGTGCAGTTCGTCACCGAGGCTTCGGCCAACGTCGGCGCGACCATCACCGCGCATCACCTGCTCTATAACCGCAACCACATGCTGGTGGGCGGGATTCGGCCGCATTTCTATTGCCTGCCGATCCTCAAGCGCAACACCCATCAGGTGGCGCTGCTGGATGCCGCAACCAGCGGCAATCCGAAGTTCTTCCTCGGCACCGATTCCGCGCCCCACGCCCAGCACGCCAAGGAAGCCGCGTGCGGTTGCGCCGGCTGCTACACCGCGTTTGCCGCCATCGAGCTGTACGCCGAAGCGTTCGAACAGCGCAACGCCTTGGACAAACTTGAAGGTTTCGCCAGCCTCAACGGCCCGCGCTTCTATGGCCTGCCGGCGAATACAGACCGCATCACCCTGGTCCGCGAAGACTGGACCGCCCCCGCCAGCCTGCCCTTTGGCGAGCTGACTGTTATCCCGCTGCGCGCCGGTGAAACACTGCGCTGGCGCCTGCTGGAGGAAAGCAAGTGAGTGAAGACCATTACGATGACGACCAGGAACACGGCGGCGGCGGTGGCTCGCGCCACCCGATGGCCGAACGTTTCCGAGGCTACCTGCCTGTCGTTATCGACGTAGAAACCGGTGGCTTCAATTGCGCCACCGATGCATTGCTGGAAATTGCCGCCACGACCATTGGCATGGATGAACAGGGTTTTGTGTATCCAGAACATACCCACTTCTTCCGCGTCGAGCCGTTTGAAGGCGCCAATATCGAAGCCGCCGCCCTGGAATTCACCGGGATCAAGCTCGATCACCCGCTGCGCATGGCGGTGAGTGAAGAAGCGGCTCTGACCGATATCTTCCGCGGTGTGCGCAAGGCATTGAAGGCCAATGGCTGCAAACGCGCGATCCTGGTCGGGCACAACAGCAGCTTCGACCTGGGCTTCCTGAATGCCGCCGTGGCGCGCCTGGACATGAAGCGCAACCCGTTCCACCCGTTCTCCAGCTTCGACACCGCGACCCTCGCCGGCCTCGCCTACGGTCAGACCGTACTGGCCAAAGCCTGCCAGGCAGCCGGAATCGATTTTGACGGGCGTGAGGCCCACTCGGCCCGCTACGACACCGAGAAGACCGCCGAGCTGTTCTGCGGCATCGTCAATCGCTGGAAGCAGATGGGCGGATGGGAAGATTTCGGCGACTGAGCGTCTCCTGAACGCGCCGCGCTCTCCCATAAAAAAACCGGCCCTCTCAGGCCGGTTTTTTTGTACCTCGATTCCGGCTTACAGCTTGCCGGCATTCTCGGTCAGGTAAGCCGCAACGCCTTCTGGCGAAGCGTTCATGCCCTTGTCGCCTTTCTTCCAGTTGGCAGGGCAGACTTCACCGTGCTCTTCGTGGAATTGCAGCGCGTCGACCAGGCGGATCAGCTCTTCCATGTTACGGCCCAGTGGCAGGTCGTTGATGATCTGCGAGCGCACAACGCCCTTGTCATCGATCAGGAAGGCGCCACGGAACGCCACGCCGCCTTCGGACTCAACGTCGTAGGCCTTGGCGATGTCGTGCTTCATGTCGGCAGCCATGGTGTATTTGACTTTGCCGATGCCGCCATCATTGATGGCGGTGTTGCGCCAGGCGTTGTGGGTGAAATGGGAGTCGATGGAAACGGCGACCACTTCAACGTTACGCGCCTTGAAATCGTCCATGCGGTGATCCAGTGCGATCAGTTCCGAAGGGCACACGAAAGTGAAGTCCAGCGGGTAGAAGAACACCAGGCCGTATTTGCCTTTGATGGCTTCGGACAGTTTGAAGCTGTCAACGATTTCGCCATTGCCGAGGACGGCAGGTACATCGAAATCCGGGGCTTGTTTGCCGACGAGTACGCTCATTGGGTATCTCCTGATGTAAGGGTGACGATTGAAGTAAAAGGACTGGCCTTGAGTCTGCCGCGTTTAAGCGACAGACCTGTGACGCAGTCACGCTTCGTGAAGACCGATCATCATACACGGAAAAAACCGTTCGTCAGCGCGCGGGCGAGTCCGGCAAATAACGACGAATCTACTTTGACAATCATTCTCGTTAACATTAAGATCCATCGCACTTAAGCCTTAACCCGCGACGGTTCTCCCTTATGTATGTGTGCCTGTGTACTGGCGTCACCGACGGACAAATCCGCGAAGCAATCTATGAAGGTTGCTGCAGCTACAAGGAAGTGCGCGAAACCACCGGCGTTGCCAGCCAGTGCGGAAAATGCGCCTGCCTCGCCAAGCAAGTGGTACGGGAAACCCTGACGCAGCTGCAGACAGCACAGGCCTCCCTTCCCTACACAACAGAATTTACACACGCCTGAATAGGCATGTTTTAAAGAACCGGACTTCGTGTCCGGTTTTTTTATGCCTTTAATTCAATTAGTTAGCGCCAAGACGCGGAACACAAACATTCTTATTCCGATTAATTTTCATTTATTATTCAATAACTTAGGTTTGACACTAGAGTTTTCGCCGCTCAAACTCAGCCCTATACACAGCGATTACAGGGCAGGACCCCAGTCATGAAAGGCGACATCTCAGCCATCCAGCAACTCAACAAAATCCTTGCCAATGAACTGGTCGCGATCAATCAGTACTTCCTGCATGCGCGCATGTACGACGATTGGGGCCTGGAAAAGCTCGGCAAGCGTGAATACAAGGAATCGATCAAGGCCATGAAGGACGCGGACGCGCTGATCAAGCGCATCCTGTTCCTGGAAGGCCTGCCCAACGTACAGGATTTGGGCAAGCTGAACATCGGCGAGCACACCCAGGAAATGATCGGCAGCGATCTGGGCTTTGAACGCAAGAGCCACAGCGACCTCAAGGCCGCCATCGCTCACTGCGAAGCCCAGGGCGACTTCGGCAGCCGCGAGCTGCTGGAAGATATCCTGGAAGACCAGGAAGAGCACATCGACTGGCTGGAAACCCAACTGGGTCTGATCGACAAGGTCAGCCTGGAAAACTACCTGCAGTCGCAGATGGGCGAATAACCCCTCGCCAACAGGTACAAAAAAGCCCCGCTCTCTTATGAGAAGCGGGGCTTTTTATTGCGTGGCCTTTTACAAAAGCATCAAGCTTCGGTCTTGGCTGCCGCTTTTACCGCTGCGTCTTTGATCAGCGCCTGCAACGAACCATCAGCCGCCATTTCGGTGATGATGTCGCTGCCGCCGACCAGCTCACCGGCTACCCACAGCTGCGGGAAAGTCGGCCAGTTGGCGTACTTGGGCAGGTTGGCGCGGATTTCAGGGTTTTGCAGGATATCCACGTAAGCGAACTTCTCGCCGCACTGCATCACAGCCTGGGACGCCTTCGCGGAGAAACCGCACTGAGGGGCGTTCGGCGCGCCCTTCATGTAAAGCAGAATGGTGTTATTGGCAATCTGCTCTTTGATCGTTTCGATGATATCCATGGAACACCTCTGCAGGAACTTTGCGACTCACGGGTCGGCACGGTGGCGCATTGTAACGCAAAATTCCAGCACCGTGCTGGCCCCCTAAGCTGCCGCCACCTGCACCGGCACGCCGTTCAGCGCGGCGTTGCCCGACAACTCATCCAATTGCCGTTCGTCGGTCAAGTCATTGGCGCTCGCCCCCGGTTGCCCGCTGGCAATCGCCATCTGCACACCCGGGCGGCCGTGGCCCCAACCGTGGGGCAGGCTGACCACGCCGGGCATCATGTCCAAACTTGCCGATACTTCCACCTCGACCATGCCGATGCGCGAGCTGACGCGCACCCGCTGGCCGTCGCTCAACTGGCGGCTGGCGAGGTCGTCGGGGTGCATCAGCAATTGATGTCGCGGCTTGCCCTTCACCAGGCGGCGATAGTTATGCATCCAGGAATTGTTGCTGCGCACGTGACGCCGGCCAATCAGCAGCAACTCATCGGCCAACGGCACCGGCTGCGCCGCAAAACGCGCCAGGTCGGCCAGAATCACCGCCGGCGCGGCCTGCACCTTGCCATCTTGCGTTTTCAAACGCGCCGCGAGGTTGGGACGCAGTGGCCCCAGGTCCACGCCATGAGGATGATCAGCCAGCATGGCGACCGACAACTTGTGATCGGAGGCGTCACCGTAAGCCCCGGCCCGCAGCCCGAAGTCGATCATCTGCGCCGGCGGCAGGGTTGGCTTGAGCGCCACCCCGGTCTGCGTCGCGAAGGCACGGGCCAAGCCGACAAAAATCTCCCAGTCATGCAGCGCGCCCTCAGGTTTGGGCAGGATCGCGCGATTGAAGCGCGTGACATTGCGCACCGCAAACAGGTTGAAGGTGGTGTCGTAGTGATCGTTTTCCAGCGCCGAGGTGGACGGCAAAATCAGATCGGCATAGCGCGTTGTTTCATTGATGTAGAGGTCGACGCTGACCATGAACTCCAACCCATCCAGGGCCTGCTCCAACTGCCGACCGTTCGGCGTGGACAGCACCGGGTTGCCCGCCACTGTCACCAGCGCGCGGATTTGCCCTTCGCCTTCGGTGAGCATTTCTTCAGCGAGCGCCGACACCGGCAACTCGCCGCCGTACTCAGGGCGTCCGGACACACGGCTTTGCCAGCGATTGAAATGCCCACCGCCAGTAGAAGCCACGAGATCAACGGCCGGAGAGGTGCACAATGCACCGCCAACCCGATCCAGATTCCCGGTGACCAGGTTGATCAACTGCACCAGCCAATGGCACAAGGTGCCGAACGCCTGCGTCGAGACACCCATGCGCCCGTAGCACACGGCCTTGTCCGCTGCGGCAAAGTCCCGCGCCAATTGGCGTATCTGCTCGGCCGGCACCGCGCACTGGCGGCTCATGGCCTCGGCGGTAAAGCCGGCGATCGCACGTCGTACAGCGTCCAGCCCGTCGACAGGCAAATGACTCTCACGCGTCAGGTTTTCGCTGAATAAGGTGTTGAGCAACCCGAACAACAGCGCCGCGTCGCCCCCCGGACGCACGAAAAGATGCTGGTCGGCGATCGCTGCCGTTTCACTGCGCCGAGGATCAACCACCACCACCTTGCCGCCCCGCGCCTGGATGGCCTTGAGGCGCTTTTCCACATCCGGCACGGTCATGATGCTGCCGTTGGACGCCAGCGGGTTGCCGCCCAGGATCAGCATGAAGTCGGTGTGGTCGATGTCCGGAATCGGCAACAACAGACCATGTCCGTACATCAGATGGCTGGTGAGGTGATGGGGCAGCTGGTCCACGGAAGTCGCAGAAAAGCGATTGCGCGTCTTGAGCAGGCCGAGGAAGTAGTTGCTGTGAGTCATCAGCCCATAGTTGTGCACGCTGGGGTTGCCTTGATACACCGCCACTGCATTCTGCCCATGTCGGGACTGGATGCCCGCCAGCCGCTCGGCCACCAGGGCAAACGCCTCGTCCCAGGGAATGGGCTGCCATTCACTGCCCACCCGCAGCATGGGCTGGTGCAGGCGGTCCGGGTCGTTCTGAATATCCTGCAGCGCTACCGCCTTTGGGCAAATGTGACCACGGCTGAACGTGTCCAGAGGATCACCCTTGATCGAGGTGATCGCCAGACGGCCGTCTTCGCCCTGGGTGGTTTCCAGGGTCAGGCCACAGATGGCTTCGCACAGATGGCAGGCACGGTGATGGAGAGTCTTGGTCATGGCCAGTCTCTTATAGGGGCTTTGATCTCACTATGGGCCGCGCCCCTGAAAGGCACCACCAACGTTCGTCGCGTGAATCGACCGGCATCAGGCCAGGCCATGGGCCAAGAGTGAGCAAATGTTACAGAACCCTGCGCACGGCCTTTGAAACCGACACAGCCTGGCGCAGGAACGCCGTCGCACATTGCAAAAGGTTGCAGCGCCAGTGTACAAATGGGCCGCTGCTGTCCGGAAATCGTCTGCAAAAGCGCTCTAGCGCCCGTCTGAAATCCCTTAAAAACCGTAGCCCTATTGGTAAGACGCGACATTTAATTATAAGATCGCGCCTTCCCCTATTTCGTCGCCCCGTGCGGCTTTCGCCGCAGGTCTCGCCCGTTGTCACAATAAACAAGGCTTTGAGTATCTGCGGTCTGTTGCAAAAGGTAGTTAATGATGAGCGCAAGGCACTTTCTCTCCCTGATGGATTGCACGCCCGAAGAGCTGGTCAGCGTGATCCGTCGAGGCATTGAGCTTAAAGACCTGCGTAACCGCGGCGTACTGTTCGAGCCTTTGAAAAACCGCGTACTCGGGATGATTTTCGAGAAGTCCTCGACCCGCACGCGCCTGTCCTTTGAAGCCGGCATGATCCAGCTCGGCGGCCAGGCCATCTTCCTGTCGCCGCGGGACACCCAACTGGGCCGTGGTGAACCGATCAGCGATTGCGCCATCGTCATGTCGCGCATGCTTGACGCGGTGATGATCCGCACCTTCGCCCACAGTACCCTGACCGAATTTGCCGCCAACTCGCGTGTGCCGGTGATCAACGGCCTGTCCGATGACCTGCACCCATGCCAGTTGCTGGCCGACATGCAAACCTTCCTCGAACACCGTGGCTCCATCCAGGGCAAGACCGTGGCCTGGATCGGCGACGGCAACAATATGTGCAACAGCTATATAGAAGCGGCGATCCAGTTCGACTTCCACCTGCGCATTGCCTGCCCTGAAGGCTACGAGCCAAGCGCCGAATTCCTCGCCAAGGCTGATGGTCACGTGCAGTTGCTGCGCGATCCAAAAGACGCCGTGGTCGGTGCGCACCTGGTGAGCACCGATGTGTGGACTTCCATGGGCCAGGAAGACGAAACCGCCAAGCGCCTGGCGCTGTTCGCGCCCTACCAGGTGACCCGCGCCTTGCTCGACACAGCCGCGCCGGATGTGCTGTTCATGCACTGCCTGCCCGCCCACCGTGGCGAAGAAATCAGCCTCGACCTGCTCGACGACCCGCGTTCTGTTGCGTGGGACCAGGCCGAAAACCGCCTGCACGCGCAAAAGGCCCTGCTCGAGTTCCTCGTCGAACCGGCCTACCACCACGCATGAGCCATCCATTACTGCTGAACCTGCGCAACCTGGCATGCGGTTATCAAGATCAACGCGTGGTGCAAAACCTCAATCTGCACCTCAACGCGGGTGATATCGGTTGCCTGCTCGGCTCTTCAGGCTGTGGCAAGACCACCAGCCTGCGCGCGATCGCCGGCTTTGAGCCAGTGCACGAAGGCGAAATCAGCCTGGCGGGCGAAGTGATCTCCAGCGCCGGTTTTACCCTGGCTCCCGAGAAGCGTCGCATCGGCATGGTGTTTCAGGACTACGCGCTGTTTCCCCACCTCAGCGTGGCCGACAACATCGCGTTCGGCATCCGCAAGCATCCGCAAAAGGACCGCGTGGTCGCCGAGTTGCTGGAACTGGTCAACCTGAAGAACCTGGGCAAGCGCTTCCCCCATGAACTCTCGGGCGGCCAGCAACAACGTGTCGCCCTCGCCCGAGCCCTGGCGCCGGAGCCACAACTGCTGCTGCTCGATGAGCCGTTCTCCAACCTCGACGGTGAACTGCGGCGCAAGCTCAGCCATGAAGTGCGCGATATTCTCAAGGCGCGCGGCACGAGTGCGATCCTGGTCACCCACGATCAGGAAGAAGCGTTCGCGGTCAGCGATCAGGTGGGTGTCTTCAAGGAAGGCCGGTTGGAACAGTGGGACACGCCCTACAATCTCTATCACGAACCGCAGACGCCTTACGTTGCCAGTTTTATCGGCCAGGGCTACTTCATTCGTGGGCAGTTGAGCTCGCCCGAGTCGGTCAGCACCGAACTGGGCGACCTGCGCGGCAACCGCGCCTACACTTGGCCAATCGGCGGTGCCGTGGATGTGCTGCTGCGCCCGGATGATATCGTTTATGCGCCGGACAGTGCCCTGAAAGCGCGGATCGTCGGCAAGACCTTCCTTGGCGCGTCGACCTTGTACCGCCTGCAACTGGCGACCGGCGCGCAACTGGAATCGATCTTCCCCAGCCATGCCGACCATCAGGTGGGCGCCGATGTGGGGATTCGCGTGGCGGCTGAACACTTGGTGCTGTTCCAGGCGTCAGGCAGCGTTGCGGCGCAAGTACCTCGAGCCGAGTCAGGCGTAAGGCGCTACAGCCCGGTCAGTTGAGTATTTAAAGAATAATGTGGGAGCGGCCTTGCTCCCTCCCACATTGGATTTCACTCAGGTCGAAATCGATTTCAAACCCGGCCAAGCGGCGCGAATTGAGCCTGGGTATGTTCAGCCAGCACCTGCGCCGACAGCTCCACTTCCAACCCCCTTCTCCCCGCGCTCACAAAAATCGTCGCAAACGGCTCTGCCGTCACATCGATAAACGTGCGCAACCGCTTCTTCTGTCCCAACGGACTGATCCCGCCCAGCAGGTAACCGGTCGAACGTTGCGCCGCCGCCGGGTCTGCCATTTCGACTTTTTTTACGCCCGCCGCATGAGCCAGCGCTTTCAAATCCAGACTTCCGACGACCGGCACTACAGCCACCAACAATTCGCCTTTCTCGCTGCTCGCCAGCAGCGTCTTGAACACCTGCGCAGGGTCGAGGCTCAATTTTTCCGCGGCCTCCAGGCCATAGGAGGCCGCCTTGGGGTCATGTTCGTAACTGTGGATACGATGTTCGGCGCGAACTTTCTTCAACAAATCCAATGCAGGTGTCATGAGGGTTCCCAGGCGTGGCAGACAGACGGCCAATTCTAGGCCAAGCCCACGTAAAACGCTCTAGTGCGGCGTTCTATCCCATTCCGCCGGTTGACGAAAAGCGTGATCATTCATCAAACCAATAGTTCGAAAGTGACCAATAGTTCACTTTCGACCTTTGACAGCCGTCATTCTTGTCTATATTTTTTCGTTTCCGAATACTGTAGGAATACATCCACAGCATTCAAGCAGTAAGCCGTGGCGCGGATGGGGATCTTCGTCACGGTGAAAATCGCGCAACCGCCCATTGAGGCGGTGCGCCAGACAAGAACAACAACTGAGGTTTTCCATGACAACTGCTCTTCAACAGCCTTCACTTTCGAGCCAATGCATGGCCGAATTCCTGGGGACTGCGCTGCTGATCTTTTTCGGTACAGGATGCGTGGCTGCGCTCAAGGTCGCGGGTGCCAGCTTCGGCTTATGGGAAATCAGCATCATCTGGGGGGTGGGCGTCAGCATGGCGATCTACCTGAGCGCCGGCATTTCCGGGGCTCACCTCAACCCTGCCGTCAGTATCGCGCTGTGCCTCTTCGCCGATTTCGACAAACGCAAACTGCCCTTCTATATCCTCGCCCAGGTCGCCGGCGCCTTCTGCTCGGCGGCCCTGGTGTACACCCTCTACAGCAATCTGTTTTTCGATTACGAACAAACTCATCACATGGTTCGCGGCACCCAGGCCAGCCTGGAGTTGGCTTCGGTGTTCTCCACCTACCCTCACGCGTTGCTGAGCACCGCTCAGGCGTTCCTGGTGGAAATGATCATCACGGCGATCTTGATGGGCGTGATCATGGCCCTGACCGATGACAACAACGGCCTGCCACGCGGCCCATTGGCCCCGTTGCTGATCGGTCTGTTGATCGCGGTGATTGGCAGCGCCATGGGCCCACTGACCGGCTTTGCGATGAACCCGGCGCGGGATTTCGGTCCCAAGCTGATGACCTTTTTCGCCGGTTGGGGTGAAATGGCCTTTACTGGTGGCCGCGATATTCCTTACTTCCTGGTACCGATTTTCGCGCCGATTCTGGGCGCATGCCTCGGTGCTGCCGCCTATCGCGGGCTGATTGCCCGTCATCTGCCCAGCGCCGCACCGGCTATCGCTGAAACACCTGACACGGCTGTCAACGGTAATACCCGTATTTCCTGATCGCGCCAGCCTGGTCGCCCTGCCCCTTGAGGCCCAGGCTGATTTCTGACTTCCTTATTTTCGTGCAAGGCAATCGACATGACCGACCTTCAGAATAAGAACTACATCATCGCCCTCGACCAAGGCACCACCAGTTCCCGGGCGATCATCTTTGATCGTGACGCCAACGTGGTGTGCACCGCCCAGCGCGAGTTCGCCCAGCATTACCCGCAGGCAGGCTGGGTCGAGCACGATCCCATGGAAATCTTCGCCACCCAGAGCGCGGTGATGGTCGAAGCCCTGGCCCAGGCCGGCCTGCACCATGACCAGGTCGCCGCCATCGGCATCACCAACCAGCGTGAAACCACCGTGGTATGGGACAAGGTCACTGGCCGCCCGATTTACAACGCCATTGTCTGGCAGTGCCGCCGCAGCACCGAGATCTGCCAGCAGCTCAAGCGTGACGGCCATGAACAGTACATCAGCGACACCACCGGCCTGGTCACCGACCCGTACTTCTCCGGGACCAAGCTCAAGTGGATCCTCGACAACGTCGAAGGCAGCCGCGAGCGCGCGCGCAATGGCGAGCTGCTGTTCGGCACCGTCGACAGCTGGCTGATCTGGAAATTTACCGGCGGCAAGACCCACGTCACCGATTACACCAACGCCTCGCGCACCATGCTCTTCAACATCCACACCCTGGAGTGGGATGCGAAGATGCTGGAGATCCTCGATATTCCGCGAGAAATGCTGCCGCAAGTGAAGTCCTCCTCGGAAATCTACGGCCGCACCAAAAGCGGCATTGCCATCGGCGGCATCGCCGGTGATCAGCAAGCGGCGCTGTTCGGCCAGATGTGCGTGGAAGCCGGCCAAGCCAAGAACACCTACGGCACCGGCTGCTTCCTGCTGATGAACACCGGTGACAAAGCGGTGAAATCCAAGCACGGCATGCTCACCACCATCGCCTGCGGCCCGCGCGGCGAAGTGGCCTACGCCCTGGAAGGCGCGGTGTTCAACGGCGGTTCCACCGTGCAGTGGTTGCGCGACGAGCTGAAGATCATCAACGACGCCCACGACACCGAGTACTTTGCCAGCAAGGTCAAGGACAGTAACGGTGTGTATCTGGTCCCGGCCTTCACCGGCCTGGGCGCTCCGTACTGGGACCCCTACGCCCGTGGCGCGCTGTTCGGCCTGACCCGTGGCGTACGCGTGGATCACATCATTCGCGCAGCCCTGGAGTCGATTGCCTACCAGACCCGCGACGTGCTCGACGCCATGCAACAGGATTCCGGCGAACGCCTCAAAGCCCTGCGCGTGGACGGTGGCGCGGTGGCCAACAACTTCCTGATGCAATTCCAGGCCGACATCCTTGGCACCCAGGTCGAGCGTCCGCAAATGCGCGAAACCACCGCACTCGGCGCTGCCTACCTGGCCGGCCTGGCCTGCGGCTTCTGGGGCAGCCTGGATGAACTGCGCGGCAAGGCGGTGATCGAGCGCGAATTCGAACCGCAACTGGATGAAGCCGCCAAAGAAAAACTCTACGCCGGCTGGCAGAAAGCAGTCAGCCGCACCCGCGACTGGGAGCCCCACGAAGGTGCTGAGTAAGCCAAGCGCAAAACACGCTTAGGGTTGTAACTGGCAGGGAGTCGATTCGTACGTCATCATGGGCCACTTTTGTATGGCAGCCCAAAGGACGCCCCATGAATCTGCCTCCCCGCCAGCAACAAATCCTCGAACTGGTCCGCGAACGCGGCTATGTCAGTATCGAGGAAATGGCGCAGTTGTTCGTTGTCACCCCGCAAACCATCCGCCGCGATATCAACCAGCTGGCGGATGCCAATCTGCTGCGCCGCTACCATGGCGGCGCCGCCTATGACTCCAGCGTCGAAA
The DNA here is from genome assembly GCF_016937615.1 of Pseudomonas lactucae. Classification (GTDB taxonomy): domain Bacteria; phylum Pseudomonadota; class Gammaproteobacteria; order Pseudomonadales; family Pseudomonadaceae; genus Aquipseudomonas; species Aquipseudomonas lactucae. Next base: position 32,028 of record NZ_JAFHKI010000174.1, read on the forward strand.
ACACCGCGTATGCCATGCGGGCCGACCAGATGCGCGACGAGAAACAGCGCATCGGCGAAGCCATTGCCGCGCAGATCCCCGATCACGCCTCGCTGTTCATCAATATCGGTACGACCACCGAGTCCATTGCGCGCGCGCTGCTGAATCACCACCACCTGAAAATCATCACCAACAACCTCAACGTCGCCAGCATGCTCAGCGCCAAGGATGACTTCGACGTGCTGCTCACCGGCGGCAACGTGCGGCGTGACGGTGGCGTTGTGGGCCAGGCCAGTGTCGACTTCATCAACCAGTTCAAGGTCGACTTTGCCCTGGTGGGCATCAGCGGCATCGACGAAGACGGCAGCCTGCTCGACTTCGACTATCAGGAAGTGCGGGTTTCCCAGGCGATTATCGCCAACGCGCGCAAGGTGATTCTGGCGGCGGACTCGAGCAAATTCGGGCGCAATGCCATGATTCGCCTGGGGCCGATCAGTTTGGTGGATTGCCTGGTGACTGATCAGGAGCCGGTGCCGGCGTTGGTGCAGTTGCTCAATGAGCATAAGGTTCGGCTGGAAGTCGTATAGCGTCTGCAATGACGCCATCGGGGGCAAGCCCCTCCCACCTTTTGAGCTGTGAACGCACTCCAATGTGGAGGGGTGCCCGATGGCGTCACACAGGT
>NZ_JAFHKI010000175.1 GCF_016937615.1 Pseudomonas lactucae
GTGAGGTGTTGATCAATCTGTTCCTGATCTGGGCGACTCGAGGCATGGGCGTGCAGATTCGCCTCGGCGTTCAGGTGTTGGGGTCTATCAAATCCGGGCGGGCGCGCAAATGGCTTGAAATGCTCGCCGATCAGTTGGTGGGGCCCAAGCTGGAGATGCATGCAGAGGCGGCTAAACCTTTGCTGCTGGGCAGTGCGGCGACGCCGGTCAAGACGGTTCCGGTTGCACCGTTGAAAGTTGGGGAGCAGGTGGTTTCGAACCCTGTTCCGTTGGTTCGTAACAAGTCCCAGCAGACGGTTTTGGTTCGGCAGGAGCATGTCGACGATGTGCCTGTTTCGGGGAAAAACCCGAACGGGGATGCGGCGGCGGCTTCGGATAAGACCGTGACTAATGGCTGCCCGGTGTCGATGGTGACCGGGGAAGAATTGCTCACCCTGACCGACGGTGTGCTGGACGGGATTTTGCCGTTTGAGTGGACGCGGCTGTATCGCACCAGTGCGGTGGAAGTGGATGTAGGGTTGGGGTTTGGTTGGAGCCATTCACTGGCGCAGCGGCTTTCTGTTTCGGGCGATTCGGTGGTGTGGACGGATCATGAAAACCGCTCGACTGA
>NZ_JAFHKI010000176.1 GCF_016937615.1 Pseudomonas lactucae
GTGAGGTGTTGATCAATCTGCTGCTGATTTGGGCGACGGCGGGCAGCGGTGTGGCATTGCGCTTGGGCGCCCAAACGCTGAGTTCCATCAAGTCCGTACGGGTGCGAGGGTTGTTGGAGTTGCTCGCCAAGCACCTTGTGGGGCCGAGATTGGAACCGCATGTCGAGGCAGCTAAACCATTGCTGCTGGGCAGTGTGGCGACGCCGATCAAGACGATTCCGGTTGCGCCGTTGAAGGTTGGGGAGAACGCAGTTTCGAACGCTGTGCCGGCGGTTCGTAGCAAGTCTCAGCGGACGGTGTTGGTTCGGCAAGAGCATGTCGACGATGTGCCGGTCGTGGCTACGAATCCCAAGGGGGATGCGGCGGCTTCGGCGGACAAGACCGCGACTAATGGCTGCCCGGTGTCGATGGTGACCGGGGAAGAATTGCTCACCCTGACCGACGGTGTGCTGGACGGGATTTTGCCGTTTGAGTGGACGCGGCTGTATCGCACCAGTGCGGTGGAAGTGGATGTTGGGTTGGGGTTTGGTTGGAGTCATTCGCTGGCGCAGCGGCTTTCTGTTTCCGGCGATTCGGTGGTGTGGACGGACCATGAAAACCGCTCGACTGA
>NZ_JAFHKI010000177.1 GCF_016937615.1 Pseudomonas lactucae
CCCCTCCCTCATAAGCCACCTCACACAGGGAATTGTGAGGACTTACTCGTGGTAGATGTCCTGATCGCCGAAGTACTTCTTCTGGATCTGCGCATAAGTGCCATCGGCCTGTACGGCGGCGATGCCCTTGTTGATCAGATCGCGCAGTTCCTGGTCGTTCTTGCGCAGGCCCATGGCGATGTCCAGCGGCAGGGTCGGGTCCTTGAAGGCCGGGCCGGTCTTGAAGTCGGCGCCTTCAGGCTTGGACAGGAAGTTGAGCTGGGCTTCGAGCTTGTCGGTCAGGGTGGCGTCGAGGCGACCGTTCTGCAGGTCGGCGTAGTTCTGGTCCTGGGACTGGTACGCCTTGACTTGGGCACCGAGCTTGGCCAGATGCGCACGGGCATAGGCTTCCTGCAGGGAGCCTTGCAGTACGCCGACCTGCTTGCCCTTGAGAGATTCCGGGGTGTCGCCGAAGTCGGCGCCTTTGCGGGTGATCACGGACGTCGGGCTGAGGAACAGACGGTCGGTGAAGTCAATCTGTTTTTCGCGGGCCGGGGTCACGGCCATGGACGACATGATCGCGTCGAACTTGCGCGCGCGCAGGGCCGGGATCATGCCGTCGAATTCGTTGTGCACCCAGGTGCATTTCACTTCGAGCTTGGCGCAGATCGCATTGCCCAATTCGATATCGAAACCTTGCAGGCTGCCGTCGGCGGCGACGGATTCGAAGGGAGGATATTCGGGGAACACGCCGAAGCGGATTTCTTTCCATTCCTGGGCGTGGGCGGCGGTGGCGCACAGTGGCAACAGCAACGCAGCGAAGAGTGATCGCAATGGAGTCATGGTGTAGTCCCTATATTTTGTAATTGATGTCAGGGCAGTAAAAAAGGGTGCGGCATGCATTCAGCGGGTGACGCTTTGGTCGGGCTCAGAATGCTTCATGATGGTGCGTTTTTTGTGTCGTTTACCCGGTGCGCAAAGTGCTAATTGCGCTGTTAAAAAGCGCAATGCAGCGGAATCGGCTGCCGCACGCGCTAAATCGGCTTTTTACGCATCGAAATCTGCCCTGGCCTGGGCGCAAAGCGGCAGGCCAGAGCGGTCTCAGGCGCGCTTTTTGTGCTGTGCGCCTGGCTGATGGGTCAGGCGTGCGAACAGGTCCTTGGGGTCGGCGAGGTCGGGCACCAGTTCCAGCTCGCTGCCTACGTCGAGGGCCTTGGCCACGTCCAGCACGTAGCGCAGGGCCGAGTAGTCTTCGATGGCAAAGCCCACCGAGTCGAACAGCGTGACCTGGCGTGCGTTTTCGCGGCCGGGTTGCTGGCCATTGATCACCTGCCACAGTTCGGTCACCGGCGAATTTTCCGGCATGTGCTGGATTTCACCTTCGATGCGGCTTTGCGGTTCGTACTCCACGATCACACGGGCGCGTTCGACGATGCGGCGGTCCAGCTCGGTCTTGCCCGGGCAGTCGCCGCCCACGGCGTTGAGGTGCATGCCGGGTTCGATCATGTCGTCGGTGAGGATGGTGGCGTAGGCCTTGTCGGCGGTGACGGTGGTGACGATGTCCGCGCCTTTGACCGCTTCGGCCACGCTGGCGGCCAGGATCACTTTGATCGCCGGGAACGCCTTGAGGTTGGCCGCCAGCTTGGCGGTGGCCTTGGCGTCGATATCGAACAGGCGAATCTCATTGATGCCGAGCATGGCGTGGAAGGCCAGGGCCTGGAATTCACTCTGCGAGCCGTTGCCGATCAATGCCATGCTGCGGCTGTTGTCGCGGGCCAGGTAGCGCGCCACCAGCGCCGAGGTCGCGGCGGTGCGAATGGCGGTGGTCAGGGTCATTTCCGCGAGCAAAACCGGCTTGCCGGTGTCGACATCGCCCAGCGCGCCGAAGGCCATCACAGTGAGCATGCCGGCCAGGGTGTTCTTCGGATGACCGTTGACGTACTTGAAGGCGTACAACGACGCGTCGGACACCGGCATCAGTTCGATCACGCCATCGGGCGAGTGGTTGGCCAGGCGTGCGCATTTTTCGAAATCCTGCCAGCGCAGGTAGTCGGCTCGGATGTACTCGGCCATCTCGGTGATGCAGGTTTGCAGGCCTTTTTGCGAAACCAGGTAGCTGAGGTCGTTGACGTCGATATAGCGGGTCATGGCAAGACTCCTTATTGAAATGAGGGGCGGACGGGCAAATGCACTTCCGCCAGCATGCAGCGGGCACTGCCGCCGCCGATGCGTTCGATGTTGTCGATATTCACCACCACCGGTCGCGTATGGCGCTCCACATGCTGGCGCTGCGTCGGTTGCAGTGCGCCCCAGGCGCTGGCGGACATCACCAGCAGCGGCTGGCCGTCGCGGTCGTGCACTTCGAGCATGTTGCCGGCGAAGGCTTCCAACTGGTCGAAGTCGAGGGCGAGGATGTCCTTGCCGGTGTCGCGCAGGGAGCGTTCCAGGGCCAGGCGTTCAGCTTCGTCCGGCAGCGCTTGCAGGCACACCACCGAGAGATCGCGGCCGACGCTCATCATCACGTTGCTGTGGTAGATCGGCGCGTGATGGCGGTCGACCGCGTGGAATACGCACAACTGGTAGTCGAGGCGTTCGGCGAATTGGCGCAGGGCATCGTGGTGGGTGCGCCCGGAGTGGCAGGCGTAGCTGATGCGATGCTGGCGATCGAGCACCATGCTGCCGGTGCCTTCGAGGAAGATGTCGTGCTGTTCCAGATGGCTCAGGTCAATGGTGTTCTTGACCATAAAACGCTGCTCCAGCACTTGCAGCACACCCTTGTTGCGCTCCAGGCGTCGGTTCTGGCCTTCCATCGGGTACAGCACCAGGCTGCCGTCGGCGTGACTGCTCCACCAGTTGTTGGGGAAGATCGAGTCGGGCGTGTGGGGCGCCGGGGTGTCCTGCACCACCAGTACTTCCACGCCGTGCCGGCGCAGGGTGTCGACGTAACCGTCGAATTCTTCCAGCGCTTTCTGCTGCGCGCTGAGCGGGTCCAGGGGCGGGCGCTGGAAACGGTTGTTGATCGCGGTGTCCGGGTTGAAGGCAAAGCGCGCCGGGCGAATCATCAGGACGGTATTGGTGGTTTGCATGGGGGCACGGGTCCATGGGGGATCTTGTGCCGCTATTTTGGGCGGTGTGCGGCATGAATCCCGGCTGAAACAACGGGGTGGTCCAGCCGGGAAAGCTGAAAAGAGGGGTAGGTCAGCCGAATCGGCTGCCGGATTGAAATATGGTCAAACTGTGGGAGGGGCGGTGCGACGATTCGACTTGCTCCCACATTGGTATTGTGGTGTTTGTCATAGTCGTGTCAGGCCGGAGGAATCATGTCTACCGTCGTTCGTATTGCCCAAGCTTCAGATGCCGAGGGCATCAGCCAAGTCATCCTCGCGGCCCTGCACAGCAGCAATGCGCGGGATTACCCGGCGGAGGTGATCGCTCGAGTGGCGAGCAACTTTACCGCCGACGCTGTGCTGGACCTGCTCAAGCGCCGTGTCGTACTGGTAGCGATCCAGGATCAATTGATCGTCGCCACGGCGGCCCTCGATGCGAACGTGGTGCGCTCGGTGTTCGTCAACCCGGCGCTGCAGGGGCAAGGCATCGGCCGGCTATTGATGATTGAAATCGAACTGCGTGCCCGTGAAGCCGGGGTGACGGTCTTGAGCGTGCCGTCCTCGCTGACGGCCGAGCCGTTCTACGCCAAGCTGGGGTTTCATACGGTGCGCGACGTTTATCACGGCAACGAGCGCACGCTGGTGATGGAAAAGACGCTGCTGTCGCGCCATCCCATCGGGCCGTATCGCGACCGTCAACACCGTGCCCAGGTGATCGCGTTGTGGCAGGAGGCGTTTGGCTATGACGCCGCCCATAACCTGCCGAGCCTGGCGATCGATAAGAAGTTGGCGGTCGATGATGGGCTGTTCTTTGTTGCAACCGATAAAAAAACCGTGATCGGCACAATTCTCGCCGGGTACGACGGGCATCGTGGCTGGCTGTATTCGGTGGCGGTGCATGCCGACTATCGGCGCCATGGCCTGGGATCGTCGCTGGTGCGCTATGCGGAGCAGGCGTTGACGGCATTGGGCTGCATGAAGATCAACCTGCAGATCAGCGGCGGCAATGAGGCGGTGGTGGGGTTTTATGAGGCGCTGGGGTATGGGGTGGAGCCGAGGATCAGTATGGGCAAGAAGATTGCGGAGAATATCCCCAAACGGTCTTGAAAGCGCAGGCGATCCAATGTGGGAGGGGCGGTGCGACCCTCCCACAGGGTATTGCAGTGTTGCTGGGTTAGACTTTTACGATCCAACCGGCTGGCGCTTCAACATCGCCGGTCTGCACACCGGTCAGCTCTTTGTAGAGCTTCTGGGTGACCGGGCCCACTTCGGTTTCACTGTGGAATACGTGCAGTTGGCCGTTGTACTGGATACCGCCGATCGGCGAGATCACCGCTGCGGTGCCGCAGGCGCCGGCTTCCTTGAATTGATCCAGCTTGTCGATGAACACTTCGCCCTCGACCACTTCCAGGCCCAGGCGGGTCTGGGCCAGTTCGATCAGCGACAGGCGAGTGATGCCTGGAAGCACCGAAGGCGACTTCGGCGTGATGAACTTATTGTCGTGGGTGATCCCGAAGAAGTTGGCCGAACCGACTTCTTCGATTTTCGAGTGGGTCATCGGGTCCAGATAGATCGCGTCGGCGAAACCGGATTTCTTCGCCTCCGAGCCCGGCATCAGGCTGGCGGCGTAGTTGCCACCCACTTTGGCGGCGCCGGTGCCTTGTGGGGCGGCGCGGTCGAAGGTGGAGATCTGGAAGTTGTGGGGCACCAGGCCGCCCTTGAAGTAGGCGCCGACCGGGATGCAGAACACCGAGAAGATGAACTCCGGCGCGGTGCGCACCCCGATGTTGTCACCGGTGCCGATCACGAACGGGCGCAGGTACAGCGCGCCGCCGCTGCCGTACGGCGGGATGAAGCGCTCGTTGGCCTTGACCACTTGTTTGCAGGCGTCGATGAAGTCTTCGGTCGACACGTGCGGCATCAGCAGGCGGGCACAGCTGCGCTGCATGCGCGCGGCGTTCTGGTCCGGACGGAACAGGTTGATCGAACCGTCCTTGCAGCGGTAGGCCTTGAGGCCTTCAAAGCATTGCTGGCCATAGTGCAGGGCGGTGGAGCCCTCGCTGATGTGCAGCACGTTGTCGTCGGTCAGGGTGCCAGCTTGCCATTCGCCGTTTTTCCAGGTCTGGAGAAACCGCTTGTCGGTCTTGATGTAGTCAAAACCCAGCTTGTCCCAATTGATGCTTTCGTTACCCATGACACCCTCTATCTCTGGTCAAGTCGGATTTTTTCTGAATGGGCGCAACAATACTTCATTCTTGGCTTGTGTGGGAGCCAGTGAGTGGACGCCTTCAGCCTCTGTATTGGCCGATCCACCGCTATCGGGGGCAAGCCCCCTCCCACAGGGGAATGCATTCCAAATGTGGGAGGGGGCTTGCCCCCGATGGCCTCGCCACGGTTTTACAGGTGCAACGCGTGACCCAAAGCCCGCAACGCGGCTTCCTGCACCGCTTCGCCCAGCGTCGGATGGGCATGGATAGTGCCGGCCACGTCTTCCAG
>NZ_JAFHKI010000178.1 GCF_016937615.1 Pseudomonas lactucae
GGGCAAGCCCCTCCCACACTTTGATTTGTGAATACATTCAAAATGTGGGAGGGGCTTGCCCCCGATGAATTCACCGCGGTGTCAGTTACTGCGCAATCTCACGCAACGGCTTGCCCCGCACCGGCGCGTCGCCCGCCACGTAGTAGTCGGCGGTGCTGCGCGGCAGTGGCTGGCGACCACGGATCTTGTCGGCGATTTTCTCGGCGATCATGATCGTCGGCGCGTTCAGGTTGCCGGTGGTGATGATCGGCATGATCGACGCATCGACACACGCAGGCCCTGCATGCCATGCACGCGACCTTCGCCATCCACCACGGCCATCTCGTCGGTGCCCATCTTGCACGAGCACGAAGGGTGGAACGCGGTCTCGGCGTGCTCGCGGATGAACGTGTCCAGTTGCTCGTCGGTTTGCACCTCGATACCTGGGCTGATTTCGCGGCCACGGTACGGGTCCAGCGCCGGTTGCTGCATGATTTCGCGGGTCAGGCGGATGCCGTCGCGAAATTCCTGCCAGTCCTGTTCGGTGGCCATGTAGTTGAAGAGGATGCTCGGGTAGTCCCGTGGGTTCTTCGACTTCAGCTGGATACGGCCACGGCTCGGCGAACGCATGGAGCCCATGTGCGCCTGGAAACCGTGTTCTTTCACACCGTTGCTGCCGTTGTAGTTAATCGCCACCGGCAGGAAGTGGTACTGGATGTTCGGCCATTCGAACTCTTCACGGGTACGGATAAACCCACCCGCTTCGAACTGGTTGCTGGCGCCGATACCGGTGCCGTTGAACAGCCATTCGGCGCCGATGGCCGGTTGGTTGTACCAGAGCAGCGACGGGTACAGCGACACCGGCTGGGTGCAGGCGTATTGCAGGTACAGCTCGAGGTGGTCCTGCAGGTTTTCGCCGACGCCGGGCAGGTCGTGGACCACCGGGATGTCGAGACTTTCCAGCAGCTTGGCCGGGCCGACGCCGGAGCGTTGCAGCAGTTGCGGGGAAGCGATAGCGCCGCTGCACACCAGTACTTCCTTGCGTGCACGCGCTTCAACGCGCTCTTCGGCGGCGCCGATCAGGTAACGCACGCCCACCGCGCGTTTGCCTTCAAACAACACTTTGTCGGTGAGTGCGTGGGTGACGATGGTCAGCGTGGAACGCTTCTTGGCCGTGTCCAGGTAACCGCGCGCGGTGCTGGCGCGACGGCCGTTGGGCGTGACGGTACGGTCCATCGGGCCGAACCCTTCCTGCTGGTAGCCGTTCAAGTCTTCGGTACGCGGGTAACCGGCCTGTACGCCGGCTTCGACCATGGCGTGGAACAACGGGTTGTTGCCCGCCTTAGGCGTGGTCACGCTGACCGGGCCATCGCCGCCGTGCCAGTCGTTGGGGCCGATGTCGCGGGTTTCGGCCTTGCGGAAATACGGCAGGCAGTCGAGGTAGGTCCAGTTTTCCAGGCCTGGCAGCTTCGCCCAGTTGTCGTAGTCCATGGCGTTGCCACGGATGTAGCACATGCCGTTGATCAGCGAAGAGCCACCCAGGCCCTTGCCGCGACCGCATTCCATCCGGCGGCCGTCCATGTGCGGCTCCGGATCGGTTTCGTAGGCCCAGTTGTAGCGACGGCCTTGCAGCGGGAACGCCAGCGCGGCGGGCATTTGGGTACGGAAATCGAGACGGTAGTCCGGGCCGCCGGCTTCCAGCAGCAGGACGGTGACGCCTTCGTCTTCGGTCAGACGGGTGGCCAGGGTGTTACCGGCGGAGCCGGCACCCACAATGATGTAGTCGTATTCTTGGGACATAAATGCGCCCTCTTTGGAGTGTGGTCAGCAAGGGCCTCATCGGGGCAAGTCCCCTCCCACATTTGGAATGCGTTTCCCTGTGGGAGGGGGCTTGCCCCCGATGGCGGCCTCAAAGGCAATACAGGACTCGGGTCTTAGAACACCGAGGCGTAATCGCCCAGCTCAACCTGTACCGATTTGATGCGAGTGAAGTTGTTCAGCGAGCTGATCCCGTTCTCACGGCCCACGCCCGACTGCTTGTAGCCACCGACCGGCATCTTCGCGTCGGACTCGCCCCAGGCGTTGATCCAGCAGATACCTGCTTCCAGCTGATGAATCACGCGGTGGGCGCGGTTCAGGTCTTTGGTGACCAGGCCGGCGGCCAGGCCGAAGTCGGTGTCGTTGGCGCGGCGGATCACTTCTTCTTCGGTTTCATAAGTGAGGACGCTCATCACCGGGCCGAAGATTTCTTCACGCACGATCACCATGTCGTCGGTGCAGTCGGTGAACACGGTCGGTGCCACGAACGCACCTTTGGCGAAGTCGCCCTCGGTCAGGCGATCGCCGCCGCACAGCAGGCGGGCGCCTTGCTCTTTGCCTTTGGCGATGTAGCCCAGCACGCTTTCCATGTGGGCGAAGCTGACCAGCGGGCCGAAGTTGGTGTTTTCATCTTCCGGATTGCCGACACGAATGCGCGCGACACGCTCGACGATCTTGGCTTCGAACGCCGCTTGCAGATGCTTGGGCACGAACACGCGAGTGCCGTTGGTGCACACCTGACCGGAGCTGTAAAAGTTGGCCATCATCGCGGTATCGGCGGCGCGGTCGAGGTCGGCGTCGTCAAAGATGATCAGCGGCGACTTGCCGCCCAGTTCCATGGTCACGTCCTTGAGCGACGAACTCGACGCGCTGGCCATGACTTTTTTGCCGGTGTCGGTGCCGCCGGTGAACGAGACTTTCTCGATGCGCGGATGCTCGGTCAGCCAGGTGCCGACTTCACGGCCACTGCCGGTCAATACGTTGAACACGCCTGCGGGAACGCCGGCTTCGGTGTAGATCTCGGCCAGTTTCAAGGTGGTCAGCGAGGTGACTTCGCTGGGCTTGAAGATCATCGCGTTACCGGCGGCCAGGGCCGGTGCGGATTTCCACAGGGCGATCTGGATCGGGTAGTTCCACGCGCCGATGCCGGCGACCACGCCCAGCGGCTCGCGGCGGGTGTAGACGAATGAAGTCTCGCGCAGCGGGATCTGCTCGCCTTCGATGGCAGGCACCAGGCCGGCGTAGTATTCCAGCACGTCGGCGCCCGTGACGATGTCAACGTACTTGGTTTCGGAGAAGGACTTGCCGGTGTCCAGGGTTTCCAGCGCGGCGAGTTCATCGTTGCGCTCGCGCAGGATGTCGACGGCACGGCGCAGGATGCGCGAACGCTCCATGGCGGTCATGGCGGCCCAGATTTTCTGGCCTTTTTCGGCGCTGACCACGGCACGTTCAACGTCGTCTTTCGTTGCGCGTTGCACTTGGGCGAGAACTTCACCGTTAGCCGGGTTGATGGCTTCGAAGGTGGCGTCGCTGCCAGCATCGCTGTAGCCGCCGTCAATGTAGAGTTTTTGCAGTTCGAAACGGGCCATAAAGTCCTCGCAAGTGCATAAGTGGTTGGCGCGGTTCGGGAGCTGAGCGGTTATCGGTGCTCTAACTCACCTGCTTGGCCAATTGGAAATCCATGTATTCGTGAGCAATGCGTTGCGCCTGCTCCGTGTCGAAAGCGTCTCCCGACAGGGCACCGCGCAACCACAAACCGTCGATCAGCGCCGCCAGCCCTCGGGCTGCGCTGCGTGCCTCGGGCAACGGCAGCGTGCGGCGGAACTGGCAGCACAGGTTGGAATACAGACGCTGATCGTTGATCCGCTGCAACCTGTGCAAAGACGGGTGGTGCATGCTGGAGGCCCAGAAGGCCAGCCAGGTTTTCATTGCCGGGCCATTGACCTGGCTGGCGTCGAAGTTGCCGGCGACGATCACCTGAAGGTGGGCGCGTGGGCTGTCGTCCTTCAACGCTTGTCGACGGGCGTGGATGTTTTCCATCAGCACGCTCATCAAATATTGCATCGTCGCTGCGATCAGGCCGTTCTTGTCCCGAAAGTAGTGACTGATGATGCCGTTCGAGACGCCAGCCAAACGGGCGATCAACGCAATGCTGGCATCGCCCATTCCGACCTGATCGATGGCCGTCATCGTGGCTTCGATCAATTGCTGACGGCGTATGGGTTGCATACCGACCTTGGGCATGTAGCACCTCTCCTTAGGCCTGCCGACGGGCGATCACGTCCATCGGCTTGAAGGCCAGTCTATTTTGTTTTGATTGAACGTTCAATCAACAAAGAATAAGCTCTGCGACAAATCGTCGCTGCTGGCAGGTATTCCTACTTGAAAGACAGCGACACCTGACATCTGGAAAACCCCGCAAACGCCCCATCTACCGCTTCGGCGGGGGCTAGGGATTTTCGGGCTGTCTTTATAACACCCGTCCGTCGACTGCCGAAAAATCGATGGCGCGGGATAACCGTTGCCTTGTGTTTCTCTCTCGCACTGCCTGGAGCATCTGCGCCATGAGTTCTGCCTCTCTAATAAAGACCCCGCCGGAAAAGGTGCGGGTCAACGGTTGGGTGTTCTACACCTCCACCGCTCTGATTCTGTTGCTGACCGCCATCCTGATCATCGCCCCGCAGGAGGCCGGGCGCATGCTCGGCGTCGCCCAGGCCTGGCTGTCGAAAAGCTTCGGCTGGTACTACATGGTGGTGATCGCCGCTTACCTGGTGTTCGTGGTCGGCCTGGCGTTTTCGTCCTACGGCAAGTTGAAACTGGGCAGCAAGGACGACACCCCGGACTTCAGCTACGGCGCCTGGGCCGGCATGCTGTTCTCGTCGGGCATCGGCATTTCGCTGCTGTATTTCGGCGCGTCGGAGCCGTTGGACCACTATTTCAACCCGCCCGAAGGCGCAGCCGCCAGCAATGGCGCGGCACGCCAGGCGTTGCAGCTAACTTTCCTGCACTGGGGCCTGCATGGCTGGGCGATCTACGCCCTGGTCGGCCTGGCCGTGGCGTACTTCGCGTATCGGCATAACCAGCCGCTGGCCTTGCGTTCGGCGTTGTACCCGCTGGTGGGCGAGCGTTGGGTGAAGGGCGCGGCCGGCCACGCAGTGGACGGTTTCGGCATGTTCGTGACGCTGCTGGGGTTGGTGACCAACCTGGGGATCGGTGCGATGCAGGTGTCGTCGGGGCTGGAGAACCTCTTCGGCATGCAGCACAACAACACCAACCTGTTGATCGTGATCATCGTAATGAGCACCGTGGCGACCATCGCCGCCGTCTCGGGGGTGGAGAACGGCATTCGTCGCCTGTCCAACCTCAACATCGTGCTGTTCAGCGGTTTGCTGATCTTCGTGCTGCTGTTCGGTCCCACCCTGCACCTGCTTAACGGCCTGGTGCAGAACACCGGCGACTACCTCAACGGCATTGTGCTGAAAACCTTCGACCTCTATGTGTACGAAGGCGACGGCGACAAAACCGAACGCTGGATGGGCCTGTGGACCTTGTTCTACTGGGCCTGGTGGATTTCCTGGGCGCCATTTGTGGGCATGTTCATCGCACGTATTTCCCGTGGGCGTACCGTGCGCGAACTGGTGGCCGGCGTGCTGTTGATCCCGCTGGGGTTCACCCTGGCGTGGCTGTCGATCTTCGGTAACTCGGCGCTGGATCTGGTGTTGAACCAGGGCGCGGTGGAGCTGGGCAAGACGGCGCTGGAACAGCCGTCCATGGCGATCTACCAACTGCTGGAACATTACCCGGCGTCGAAAATTGTCATCGGTGTGTCGATCTTCGTGGGCTTCGTGCTGTTCCTGACCCCGGCGGATTCTGGCGCGGTGATGATGGCCAACCTTTCCTGCAAAGGCGGCAACGTGGACGAGGATGCGCCGCACTGGCTGCGGATCTTCTGGTCGGCGGTGATCACCCTGGTGACCGTCGGCCTGCTGTTTGCCGGTAACTTCGAAGCCATGCAAACCATGGTGGTGCTGGCCGGGCTGCCGTTCTCGGTGGTGCTGATCTTCTTTATGTTCGGTTTGCACAAGGCGATGCGCCAGGACGTGGCCATCGAACAGGAGCAGACGCAGTTGGCTGAACGCGGGCGTCGTGGTTTCAGCGAGCGCTTGACCGCCCTGGACCTGCAACCGAGCCAGGCCACCGTGCAGCGCTTTATGGACAAGCACGTCACACCGGCGTTGGAAGAAGCGGCGACGGCGTTGCGTGAGCAAGGGTCGCACGTGCAGACGCTGCTGGGTAAATCCAAGCGTTGCATTGGCGTGCGTATCGAAATGGAAGAGGGCAACCCCTTCGTCTACGAAGTGAGCCTGGATGCTTACTCGGCGGCGCCGAGCGATGTGCCGGAAGAAGAACGCACCCGCTACTACCGGGCCGAGGTGTACCTGCACAACGGGCCTCAGGAGTACGACCTGATGGGCTTCGCCCAGGAGCAGATTACCCGGACGTGCTCGATCAGTTTGAAAGCCATCGGCAGCTCCTTGGCCGTGTCTATAGCTGATAGTTGAGCTTGGCAATGCTTTAAATGTGGGAGGGCTTGCCCCCGATAGCAGTGTGTCAGTCAGTACATTTGTTACTGATGCACCGCCATCGGGGGCAAGCCCCCTCCCACATTGGTTTTGCAGTGTTTGTTAGCCCAGGTTTTTGCCGAGGAGGGCGTGATACAGCTCGCTGTCCCCCAGAATCCCCACCACCTTGTTGTTGTCGTGCAACACCAGCTTGTTTCCCGTCTGGTAACGAATCTGCAACGCATCGCGCATGCCGATATTCGAATCCACCAGCGTCGGCACGCGGCCCAAACCTTCCACGGCTTGCCCCGGCGCCCAGTTCTGCAGGTTCATCACCACGCCATTCTGACGCGCGCCCTGGATGGTGTTGCCTTCGGCCAGGTCCAGCCACGAGTCGCCGCCCGGATCCAGGCACACCGAGCCGTTGACCCGCGTGCAGTTGTCCAGCGTGCGCATCAGGCTGCGGCCGCACAGCACGTTCAGCGGGTTGGTATGGGCGACGAAGGTGCGCACATAGTCGTCCGCCGGGTTCAGCACGATCTCTTCCGGCACGCTGTACTGGATGATCTTGCCGTCTTTCATGATCGCAATACGGCTGCCCAGCTTGAGCGCTTCGTCGAGGTCGTGGCTCACGAACACGATGGTCTTGCTCAGCTTGCGTTGCAGTTCCAGCAATTCGTCCTGCAAACCCTGGCGGATCAGCGGGTCGAGGGCGGAGAAGGGTTCGTCCATCAGCAGGATATCGGCGTCCATCGCCAACGCACGTGCCAGGCCGACGCGCTGCTGCATGCCGCCGGACAGCTCGTCGGGTTTTTTGTTACGCCATTGGGTCAGGCCCACCAGCTCCAGTTTCTCGTCCACCAGCTTGCGCCGTTCTTTCTCCGGACGGCCCTGCATTTCCAGGCCGAAGCTGATGTTTTCGCGCACCGTCAGCCAGGGCATCAAGGCGAATTTCTGGAACACCATGGCGATGCGCTTGGTGCGCATCATTTTCAGCTCGGCCGGTGTGCACGAGGCGATGTCGATCTGGCGACCTTCATGCTCCACGAACAACTGGCCACGGCTCACGGTGTTGAGGCCGTTGATGCAGCGCAGCAAGCTCGATTTGCCGGAGCCCGATAGGCCCATCAGCACGCAGATCTCGCCTTTCTCGATGTCCAGGCTGGCTTTTTCAACGCCGACGATCTGGCCGGTCTTTTTCAGAATCTCGTTACGGCTCATGCCCTGGTCCAGCAGCTTGAGCGCTTCGCGTGGGTCTTTGGAGAAGATCACGTCGACTTTGTCGAATCGGATAATGCTCATGCATCACCCCCTACTTTAGCGTCGGGTTGTTTGCAGATACGGTCGAGCATGATAGCCAGCAACACAATCGCCAGGCCGGCTTCAAAGCCCAGGGCAATGTCAGCGGTGTTCAGTGCGTTGACTACCGGCTTGCCGAGGCCATCGGCACCCACCAGGGCGGCGATCACCACCATCGACAACGACAGCATGATGCATTGGGTAATGCCGGCGGCAATGCTCGGCATGGCGTGGGGCAGTTCAATGCGCGAGAGCAACTGACGGCGCGAGCAGCCAAAGGCTTTGCCGGCGTCCATCAACTCTTGCGGTACATCGCGGATACCCAGGTAAGTCAGGCGGATAGGCGCTGCAATCGCGAACACCACCGTGGAAATCAAACCGGGCACCACACCCAGCCCGAAGAGGGTCAGGGTAGGGATGAGGTAGACGAAGGTCGGTACGGTCTGCATCAGATCGAGCACCGGCCGCATCATGGTGTAGAACATCGGTTTGTGCGCGGCAACAATGCCCAGCGGCACGCCGATGACCACGCAGACCAGCGTGGCGAACAGCACCTGCGCGAGGGTCTCCATGGTTTCCTGCCAGTACCCCAGGTTGAGGATCAGCAGGAAGGAGGCGATGACAAAAACAGTCAGTCCCCATTTACGTTGAATAAAGTGAGCCAGCAGCGCAATCAGACCGATCAATGCCAGCGGATTGAACCAGGTCAGCGCAAACGTCACGCCGTGGATCATCGTTTCCAGTGTCGATGCGATTGCGTCGAAATAGTTGGCGCCATGTTGGGTCAACCATTCGACGAAGGCAGCGATGTACTGGCCTAGTGGGATTTTCTGTTCAGTCAGCATGGTAGTGAATGTCCACATGCGAAGAGGGAAAACATCCCGGGGCAGCGCACCGCCCCGGGGTCAGCGGTGTTATTTGTCGAGGTATGCTTTGACGGCGGCAAGGCCAGGTTGGCCGTCCACGGTAGTGACACCGGCGAGCCAGGTGTCGAGCACTTGCGGGTTCTTTTTCAGCCAGGCCTTGGCGGCGGCGTCGGGCTTCATCTTGTCGTCCAGGACGTTACCCATCAGGGTGCTTTCCATGTTCAAGGTGAAGACCAGGTTTTTCAGCAATTGGCCAACGTTGCTGCATTCCTGGGTATAACCCTTGCGGGTGTTGGTGTAGATGGTCGCCTGGCCGTAGTTGGGGCCGAACGAGTCGTCACCGCCGGTCAGGTACTTCATCTTGAAGCGGGTGTTCATCGGGTGCGGTTCCCAACCGAGGAACACGATGGCCTGGTCGCGCTTGGTGGCGCGCTCAACCTGGGAGAGCATGCCGGCTTCGCTGGATTCGACCACTTTGAAACCGGCGGTTTTGAGGCCGAAGGCGTCTTTGTCGATCAGCGTCTGGATGGTGCGGTTGCCGTCGTTACCCGGCTCGATGCCGTAGATCTTGCCACCCAGCTCTTCCTTGAATTTGGCGATGTCGGCGAAGTCTTTCAGGCCCTTGTCGTACAGCGCTTGCGGGACCGCCAGGGTGTATTTGGCGTTCTCCAGGTTGGCGCGTACGGTTTCCACGGTGCCGGCATCACGGTACTGCTTGATGTCGTTTTCCATGGTCGGCATCCAGTTGCCGAGGAAGATGTCCATATTCTTGCCGTCAGCCAGTGACTTGTAGGTCACCGGTACCGAAATCATCGTGGTGCGCGGCTTGTAGCCCAGACCCTTGAGGATTTCGCTGGTGGTCGCGGTGGTGACGGTGATGTCGGTCCAGCCGACATCGGAGAAGTTGACGGTCTTGCACTGTTCCGGTTCTGCAGCGTGCGCCATGACTGGCAGACTCAGCATGGCGGCCAACAACAACGAGGGTGAACCTTTCATCTGGGTAGACTCCTGTGTTTTTTCTGGCGGCCTTCGCCGCGCTTTATAAGTGTTGCGGTTGGAGCGTGCGACAACAGCTCTGCCACGGTGCCTTGCAAACGAGTCGAGACTGATCATGTACCAGTGAAAATCTGACGCCTACAGGGTGCGTCGTATCCAGTACAGGGAGGGTCGTATCCAGTGTTGGTGACGTCGTTTACAGGTTTTTCCTACAGCAAAACCGCAGGTTTTGCTCATCTGCACCGCAAAAAACGGCCAAAAACAGTGTTCGCACGCAAGCGACGCTCGTGAGCATGGGTGCGTCGGTGTGAGACGCCGTGACGGCAGATAAAACCTTGATGATGCCGCCATCTGGGCGATCTGAGCGTAGCAGCTCGTTCAAGCCCGGCCCGTGCTTATCGAGGAGTTCCACGTTAATGGCTATCAGCGTTTTCGACCTGTTCAAGATCGGCATCGGGCCTTCGAGTTCTCACACCGTCGGCCCCATGCGCGCCGCGGCATTGTTCGTCCAGGCACTGCGTGGACGCGAATTGTTGGAACAGGTTCGGCGCGTCGAAGTTCAGCTGTACGGCTCATTGTCGGCCACCGGCATCGGCCACGGCAGCGACACCGCCACCATCATGGGCCTGATGGGCGAGTGGCCGGACGCGATCGACCCGTCGCAAATCGGCGCGCGCATTCACACCCTGCGCGAAACCGACACCCTGCTGCTGGACGGGCGTTTGCCGGTGCCATTTGTGTGGGCGCGAGACATGCGCCTGCTCGACGAAAACCTGCCGTTTCACCCCAACGCCATGACCCTGGTGGTGTATGGCGATGACGCTGAGCTGCACCGCGACACTTACTACTCGGTGGGCGGCGGTTTTGTGGTGGATGAAGCCCAGGCCCAAAGCGGCGTGGCGGACATGGACCGCACCGAGCTGCCCTATGACTTTTCCAGCGCCGTGGAGTTGCTGCAGCTGTGCAAGACCCACAACCTGCGCGTCGCCGAGTTGATGCTGGCGAATGAAAAGGTCTGGCGCTCCGAAGAAGAAATCCGCAGCGGCTTGATGAAGCTCTGGCGTGCCATGCAGGACTGCGTTGAGCAGGGCCTGAAGCACGAAGGTATCCTGCCTGGCGGCCTCAACGTGCGCCGTCGCGCGGCCAAGTTGCACCGCAGTTTGCAGGAGCTGGGCAAACCCAATGTAATCGGTTCGACCTTGAGTGCCATGGAGTGGGTCAACCTGTTCGCCCTGGCGGTCAACGAAGAAAACGCCGCCGGTGGGCGCATGGTCACCGCACCGACCAATGGCGCGGCAGGGATCATCCCGGCGGTGCTGCACTACTTTATGAAGTTCAGCGAAGAAGTCACCGAAGCCAACGTGGTCGACTACCTGCTCGGCGCCGCCGCGGTGGGCATCCTGTGCAAGAAGAACGCCTCGATCTCCGGCGCCGAAGTCGGTTGCCAGGGCGAAGTGGGTTCGGCCTGCGCCATGGCTGCGGCCGGGCTGGCGCAAATCCTTGGCGCGACACCGGAGCAACTGTGCAACGCCGCTGAAATCGGCTTGGAGCACAACCTCGGCCTGACCTGTGACCCGGTGGGCGGGCTGGTGCAAGTGCCGTGTATCGAGCGCAATGCGATTGCGGCGGTCAAGGCGATCAATGCCGCGCAAATGGCCCTGCGTGGCGACGGCCAGCACTTTATCTCCCTGGACCGTGTGATCCGCACCATGCGCGATACCGGGGCGGATATGCATGACAAGTACAAAGAGACGTCGCGGGGTGGGTTGGCGGTCAGCGCGGTTGAGTGCTGACAACCACCGTTGTAATGAGCGGGGCAAGCCCGCTCTACAAGTGAACACCCAAGCCAAAAGCGCCACCTTTTAGCGCGTCGCAAACAGATAAGTAGCTCCCGAACGATTTTCCCTCGACCCTCTGTCGCTCGTGCTTGGGGTGACAGACTTGTCCCACACCCCTCAAAGCGCCTTCCCACAAGTGCTACCGATCTGCTCACGCCCTGTGGCGAACCGGCTGCTACGTCGTTTTCAGGCCATATCCCGCACATCCCGCGCGGGCTTATATAGACGCATCAGCAGGTCGTTTTCAGGATTTATTGAATGCGCATTCAATTTTAGGCACGGCATTTGCTCTATCCATTCAAAGCCTCTCTTCTTTACCGACGAAGAGCGCAATAACAAGAGCCTCGTCTGAGGCCATCACCCGCTTTGTGTGAGGAGATACTGCGATGACGTCGTTCAACTCAGGGGCCCAACCCCAGAACCGTGCGCCTCAATCCATCGGCTTTTTGCTGCTGGACAATTTCACGCTGATTTCCCTGGCGTCGGGCAGTCGAGCCGCTGCGCATGGCCAACCAGCTGTCCGGCCGCGAGCTGTACCGCTGGACAACCTTGAGTGTCGACGGCAACCAGGTGTGGGCCAGCGACGGTCTGCAGATCACTCCCGACGCCTCCATGCACAAAGCCCCGGCCCTGGACACTGTGATTGTGTGCGGTGGCGTGGGTATCCAGCGCACCGTCACCCGCGAGCATGTGTCGTGGCTGCAAAGCCAGGCGCGCCAGTCCCGTCGTCTCGGCGCGGTGTGCACCGGCAGTTGGGCCCTGGCCTGCGCCGGTCTGCTCGACGGGTTCGATTGCAGCGTGCACTGGGAATGCCTGGCCTCGATGCAGGAAGCCTTCCCGCGCGTGTCGATGAGCACGCGCCTGTTCACCCTCGACCGCAACCGCTTCACCAGCTCTGGCGGCACCGCGCCGCTGGACATGATGCTGCACCTGATCAGCCGCGACCACGGGCGTGAACTGTCGGCCGCGATCTCCGAGATGTTTGTGTACGAACGCATCCGCAACGAACAGGACCACCAGCGCGTGCCGCTCAAGCACATGCTCGGCACCAACCAGCCGAAGCTGCAGGAAATCGTTGCGTTGATGGAAGCCAACCTGGAAGAGCCGATCGACCTCGATGAACTGGCGGTCTACGTCGCCGTGTCGCGCCGCCAGCTGGAGCGCCTGTTCCAGAAATACCTGCACTGCTCGCCGTCGCGCTACTACCTCAAGCTGCGCCTGATTCGTGCGCGGCAATTGCTCAAGCAAACACCGATGTCGATCATTGAAGTGGCGTCGGTGTGCGGGTTTGTGTCCACGCCGCACTTCTCCAAGTGCTACCGCGAATACTTCGGCATTCCGCCACGCGATGAGCGCGTAGGCTCCAACACCACCCAGCAAGTGGCGATGATGCCGATTCCGCAGGCGCTGGTGTTGTCACCGTTGGCGGGGCCGATGTCGGCGTTGAGTCAGGCGCGCAATGAGTCGACGTTTGCCAGCGTAAGGCTTTAAACCGAGTTGACCGCATCGCAGGCAAGCCTCCTCCCACACTTGACCGAGTTGTCATGGACGGACGCGGTCAAGTGTGGGAGGGGGCTTGCCCCCGATAGCGATCTGTCAGGCGCCAGAGCTCTGCTTGAACTGCATCAACGCCGGCAACAGCTGCTTATCAATCGCCTGACGCACCGCCGGCAAAATCGTCGCGCTACTGGTGTACATCTGCTCAACCATGCCCTTGAGCGCCTTGGCCCGTGCTTCGCTCAAACCGCGTACCGCGCACTCGCAGGCCTGCTCGGCGCTGGCGCCGCTGGACACTTCGAAACCCAACGAGCGCAGTTGTCCAGCAGGTCATTCTGGTCAATCAAATCCGCGTGCATCATGACGTTTATCCTGTGAGGGGAGCGGGGTCTGAGCTGGATTCTGGTAGCCGCCCAGGCACGCGGCAAGGGCAGAATGCGCGAATGCCTCGGATGGCTATGAGCGTGTCGTTTTCGGGCCATGTACCGAACGCACTTACCGGCACACTGAACCCAGGCCCACAGCTTGAAGGTTTGGTCACCCTCGGGATGTACAGCTCACACAAGGCACCTCTGCCCCGATCCAGTCACGGCTGGATCGGGGCTTTTTTTGCGGGTAAACCGATGACCCGGCCGAGCAGGGCAGGCCTTGGCAGGTCGGCTTGTTCAGCGCTGATGGCGTTGAGTCTTTCCAGCGTAGCCTCACTGAACGGCGTGGCATGCGGCCCGGCCAGGTCGACGTGCAACAGCATCTGCTCATTGCCCGCGAGGGACTTCCCATCACCCGCCAGGTGCAGGCTGTGATAGAGGTGCAGGCGCTTGGCGTCGTGGGCGATCAGTTGGGTATGTACCTCAACCTCGGCGCCGAGTTTCACTTCGTGCAGGTAGTTCAGGTGCAGCTCCAGGGTGAACAATGAATGGCCGCTGGCCTCGCGGTTGTCGCTGTCCAGGCCCAGGGTGTCCATCAGTGCATCGGTGGCGTAGCTGAAGATCAGCAGGTAGAACGCGTCGCGCAGGTGGCCGTTGTAGTCGACCCATTCAGGTTGGATTTTTGTGGTGTAGGTGGTCAATGCAGGCATGAGTCCGTACTCGGTCAAAGGTGGGAGGGAGCAAGCCCCCTCCCACAGGGTTATTCGGCGAAGCTCATACCGTGCTTGGCTTTAGTGGTCTTCACCGCCTCCAACACCGCCAGCAAGCAATCATCACGATAGCGCTCCAGCGCCGAAATGCTGTGTTTGCCTAACTGATCACGGGTGCCATCGACCACATCGTCGATCAATTTGTCGGTCAGTTCCGGCGCCGGCAAATAGGTCCACGGCAACTGCAACGCCGGGCCGAACTGCGCCATGAAGTGCCGCATGCCGGCGTCGCCGCCCGCCAGGGTGTAGGTCAGGAAGGTGCCCATGAACGACCAGCGCAACCCGGCACCGAAGCGAATCGCGTCATCGATTTCGCCAGTGGTGGCGACGCCGTCATTGACCAGGTGCAGCGCCTCGCGCCACAGCGCTTCGAGCAGGCGATCGGCGATAAATCCAGGGACTTCCTTGCGCACGTGCAGCGGACGCATGCCGAGGGATTCGTACACCTTGATCGCCGCCTGGATCGCCTCCGGCGCGGTGTGCTTGCCGCCGACGACTTCCACCAACGGCAGCAGGTACACCGGGTTGAACGGGTGCCCGACCACACAGCGTTCCGGATGGGTTGAGCCCTCGTAGAACTCACTCGGCAACAGGCCCGACGTGCTTGAACCGATCAATGCATTCGGCTTGGCCGCTGCGCTGATCTTGCCGTGCAATTGCAGCTTCAATTCCAGGCGTTCCGGGGCGCTTTCCTGGATGAAGTCAGCGTCTTTCACGCAGGCTTCGATGGTGGTGACAAAGCGCAGGCGGTCCTGGGACGCGCCGGGCGCCAGACCTTGTTTCTCCAGGGCGCCCCAGGCATTGGCGACGCGTTTGCGCAACGCGGCTTCGGCACCGGGCGCCGGGTCCCAGGCCACTACATCGAGGCCGTGGGCGAGGGCGCGGCATACCCAGCCGCTGCCGATGACACCGCTGCCGAGGGCGGCAAAGGTTTTGATGTCAGTGATAAAGCTCATTGGCAAATTCCTAAGGTGTTCGGTTTTCCCTTGTGGGAGGGGCGGTGTTTAGCTGCGCTTTGTCAGGCCCATCTTGATTCGACCTTCGGCCGGGGTCATGACCCGCGCGCCCAGACGGCTGAGGATTTCACTGGCGCGCTCCACCAGTTGGCCATTGGTGGCCAGCACGCCCTTGTCCAGCCACAGGTTGTCTTCCAGGCCGACCCGCACGTTGCCGCCCAGCAGCACGGCTTGCGCCGCCATCGGCATTTGCATGCGGCCGATGCCGAAGCCGGCCCACACGGCGTCGGCGGGCAGGTTGTCGACCATGGCCTTCATGGTGGTGGTATCGGCCGGCGCGCCCCATGGAATGCCCAGGCACAACTGGAACAGCGGGTTGTCGAGCAGGCCCTCTTTGATCATCTGCTTGGCGAACCACAGGTGGCCGGTGTCGAAAATCTCCAGCTCGGCCTTGACGCCCAATTCCTGGATGCGTTTGGCCCCGGCACGCAGTTGTGCCGGGGTGGACACGTAAATGGTGTCGCCATCGCCGAAGTTCAGGGTGCCGCAGTCCAGGGTGCAGATTTCCGGCAGCAGTTCTTCGACATGGGCCAGGCGGGTCAACGGGCCGACCAGATCGGTGTTGGGGCCGAACGCCATCGGGTTCTCGCCGCCGCCGATCTCCAGGTCGCCGCCCATGCCGGCGGTGAGGTTGACGATAATGTCGACGTCGGCCTCGCGGATGCGCTCCATCACTTCGCGGTACAGCGCCACGTCGCGGCTGAACTTGCCGGTTTCGGGGTCGCGCACATGGCAATGCACCACGGTGGCGCCGGCCTTGGCCGCTTCAACCGCCGCTGCGGCGATCTGTTTGGGGGTGACCGGCACGTGTGGGCTTCTGGCGGTCGTGTCGCCAGCACCGGTGAGTGCGCAGGTGATGATGACGTCGTGGTTCATGAGGCGGTTCCTTACAGGCGTGGTGGTGCCGTTCGCGGTCGCAAGTGACCGCGAAGGGCTGATTCAAGAACAGTTATTTGCCGGTCAATTGCAGGTTGGCCGCAGCCGGTTTGCCGTCAAAGGTGGTCACGCCTTCCAGCCAGCGGGCCTGGTCCTGGGGGTGATCCTTGAGCCATTGCCTGGCGGACTCCAGAGCGTCCTTGTGATCCAGCAGCGGCTGCATCATCCGGCTCTCGTCGGCGGCGGTGAAGGTCAGATTGGTCAGCAGTTTGTGCACGTTGGGGCATTGTTCGGCGTAGGTGGGCGTCGTCACGGTCCAGACGGTGGCCATGCCTTCGTTCGGACCGAGGGCGTCTTCGCTGCCGCTGAGGTAGGTCATGGCGATGTTGACGTTCATCGGGTGCGGCGCCCAGCCGAAGAACACCACGGCTTCCTTGCGGCGCACGGCGCGGTCCACGGCAGCAAGCATGCCGGCCTCGCTGGACTCCACCAGTTGGAACTTGCCCAGGCCGAACTGGTTCTTGGCGATCATCGCCTTGATTTGCGTGTTGGCGCCCGAGCCTGGTTCGATGCCGTAGATCTTGCCACCCAGTTCTTTCTCGAACCTGGCGATGTCGGCGAAGGTTTTCAGGCCCTTGTCCGCCAGATAAGTCGGTACCGCCAAGGTGGCGCGGGCGTCTTCCAGGCTGGGTTTGTCGAGAACCTTGACCTGTTTGGCATCGACGAAGGGGCTGATGGTCTGGGTCATCAGCGGGTTCCAGTAGCCCAGGAACAGGTCCAGGCGCTGGTCGCGGATGCCGGCGAAGATGATTTGCTGGGAGGCGCTGGTCTGTTTGGTCTTGTAGCCGAGGCCGTCGAGCAATACCTGGGTCATGGCGCTGGTGGCGATCACGTCGGTCCAGTTCACCACGCCCATGCGCACGTTCCGGCAGGATTCGGCGTCGGCCGCGAATACGCTGGTGCTCAAGATGGCGCTGGCGCTGAGTGCGAGCACGCAGCGGCGGATCAGTCGGTTCATGGTGGGTTCCTCGGCAGGTCTTTATTGTGGGGGCCGGCGTCTTTGTGCGCCGTGAGGCCAAGTTACGTACCTTCGCAGCCGACAAAACGCACGGCGGCGACCGGCTCTTGCACTGTAGCGACCTGTCCCCTTGAATCCGCTGGTGAACGGGAGTATCACAGTGCCACGCTGCCCGTATGACGAGAGCGCCACCATGTCCCAGGATTTCTACTTTCTGCTGATGCCGGGGTTTTCGGCCATTGGTTTTATTTCCGCGCTGGAACCGCTGCGGGTGGCCAACCGCTTTCGTGGCGAGCTGTACCGCTGGCACGTGTTGAGCGCCGACGGCGGCGCGGTATTGGCGAGCAATGGCATGTCGGTCAATGCCGACGCGGCGTTGGAGCCGCTGAAAAAAGGCGCGACCTTACTGGTGGTGGCGGGTTTCGAACCGCTGCAGTTCGCCACCCCCGCGCTGGAACACTGGCTGCGTCGCCTCGACCACGACGGCGTGACCCTCGGCGCCATCGACACCGGCGCCTGCGTGCTCGCCGAAGCGGGCCTGCTCGACGGCCACCGGCTGACCCTGCACTGGGAAGCCATCGATGCGTTCAAGGAATCTTATCCACAGCTGACGGTGACCCAGGAGCTGTTCGAGATCGACCGTCGTCGCATCACCTGCGCCGGCGGCACCGCGTCCATCGACCTGATGCTCGACCTGATCGCCCAGGCCCACGGTCCGGAGCTGGCCATTCAGGTGTCCGAGCAATTCGTGCTCGGCCGCATACGCCCGCGCAAAGACCACCAGCGCATGCAGATCGCCACGCGCTACGGCATCAACAACAAGAAACTGGTGCAGGTGATCGGCGAGATGGAACAACACACCGAGCCGCCCCTGAGCACCTTGGCGTTGGCCGACGCGATCAAAGTCACCCGGCGTCAGTTGGAGCGCCTGTTTCGTCTGCACCTGAACGACACGCCCAGCAACTTCTACCTCGGCCTGCGTCTGGAAAAAGCCCGGCAATTGCTGCGTCAGAGCGACCTGAGTGTGCTGGAAGTGAGCATTGCCTGTGGGTTTGAATCGCCGTCGTATTTCACCCGCAGTTATCGGGCGAGGTTTACGAAGTGTCCGCGGGAGGATCGGCGACGGGAGGTGGTTTGACGGGCAATTATAGTTAATTATACTGGTAACTATAATTTATGGTCCGTTGCATAATTGAGTATAAAACCATGTCCAAGCACAGCGGCTTCGTGTTCCGCCGCCCCACCCTGGCAAGCAGCATTGCCGACGGCCTGGTGGGGGCTGGTATTCAGGATTTCACCTCTGGCCTGTTTCTCGCGGCACCGCGTCGCACCGGCAAAAGTACATTTTTGCGTGAAGATTTGATCCCGGAATGTCAGCTCCGGGGTTGGCTTGCCGTGTATGTAGACCTGTGGGCTGACAAAGACAAAGATCCGGCGGAGTTGATCGCCAGTGCTATTGCCGCTGCTCTGGTTCCCTATGAAAAAGGCATTCGCAAGCTGGCCAAGAACATTGGAATCGAGAAACTGAGCTTTCTGCGTACCTTGTCCTGGGACTTCAGCAAGCCCCAATTGCCCGTCGGCGCGACGTTGACCCAGGCCCTGGAGTTGCTCCACAGCGCTGCCGAAAAGCCCGTGGTGCTGGTGATTGACGAAGCGCAGCACGCATTAAGCAGCGATTCAGGTATCAACGCGATGTTCGCGCTGAAAGCCGCCCGGGATCAACTCAACCAAGGCCGTGACGAGGACGGCAGTGGCTTGCACCTGGTGTTCACCGGTTCCAACCGCGACAAGCTGGCCCATCTGGTCCTGGGCAAGAGCCAGCCGTTCTTCGGCTCCAGCATCACGCCGTTTCCACTGCTGGGCAAAGAGTTCACTCAAGCCTACACGGCGCACCTGAATGCCCACCTGGCCAAGACCAACCAGTTCAAGGCGGCGGATATTGACGCCGCCTTCGAGCTGGTCGGCCGCCGCCCCGAGATGCTGCGCACCATCATCGGTGAAGTCGCATTGGAATTGGGCGAGGCGAGCAATCTGGGCCAATTGCTGCACAGCCGCGCCGAATTGCTGCGCGCGGGAGTGTGGACCGAATTCGAAAGCGCCTGGAACGCCCTGACCATCCCACAGCGTGCGGTGCTGCAGGTGATGGTGGAGCGCTTGCACGGCAATGAACCCTTTGCGCCGTTTACCGACAGCACCATTACTGCGGTCAGCAAGGCATTGGAGGATATGGGCAGCGATGTGGTGCCGGGTACCCAGACTATTCAGGCCTGTATCGATGCCTTGCGTGACAAGGAGTTGGTATGGAAGTCGAGCCGCGGCGGGTATGCGCTGGAAGACAAGGCGTTTGGGGATTGGCTGCTGTACAAGCGTCGCACTGAAAACAACCTGAATCCACTGTGAGTCGGGTCTGAACGTGGGAGGGGGCTTGCCCCCGATAGCGGAGTATCAGGCAATACATGTGCTGACTGATCCATTGCCATCGGGG
>NZ_JAFHKI010000179.1 GCF_016937615.1 Pseudomonas lactucae
GCAGCAGCGTGCCGATTGGCCGGCCGATTGCCAACACGCAGATTCACATTCTCGACGCCGACCTCAACCCCGTCCCGGTGGGCGTGGCAGGCGAGTTGTACATCGCCGGGGTCAACCTGGCGCGCGGTTATCAGTCGCGTCCGTCGCTGACCGCCGAGCGCTTTGTCGCCAATCCGTACGGTGCTCCCGGTGCACGCATGTACCGCAGCGGTGACCTGGCGCGCTGGCGTGCCGATGGTGCGATTGACTACCTTGGGCGCCTGGATCATCAGGTCAAGTTGCGTGGCCTGCGTATCGAGCTGGGCGAGATCGAAGCGGTGCTGCTCGCCCATGCCAACGTGCAGGAAAGCGTGGTGATTGCCCGCGACGACAAGCTGATCGGCTATTGGGTTGGTGACGCGACCGAAGAGGAAGTGCTCAAGGCGCACCTGGCGTTGCATGTCCCCGAATACATGGTGCCGTGGCGCCTGGTGCGGCTCGATGGCATGCCGCTGTCGGCCAACGGCAAACTCGATCGCAAGCAGTTGCCGCAGCCCGAAGGGCAGGCCGCTGCCGAAGGTTACGTGGCGCCGCGCAGTGAGGTCGAGCAGGCCCTGGCGGCTATCTGGGCCGAGGTGCTGGGCGTGGAGCAAGTCGGTATGACCGACAATTTCTTTGAGCTGGGAGGCGATTCGATCCTGTCCTTGCAGGTGATCAGCCGGGCACGGCGTGCCGGTTGGCAGCTCAACCCCCGTGACCTGTTCGAACATCAGCA
The DNA here is from genome assembly GCF_016937615.1 of Pseudomonas lactucae. Lineage (GTDB taxonomy): Bacteria > Pseudomonadota > Gammaproteobacteria > Pseudomonadales > Pseudomonadaceae > Aquipseudomonas > Aquipseudomonas lactucae. Next base: position 755 of record NZ_JAFHKI010000179.1, read on the forward strand.
CATCGCGGCCTTGGCGCGCGTCGCCGCGCCCCTGGATCAGGCCCGCGTCGACAGCGGCCCGGTGCAGGGCGAGGCGCCCGTCACGCCGATCCAGGCACACTTCTTCGCCCAGACGGTGCCGGTCCCTGGTCACTGGAACCAGGCGTTGCTGCTGCGTCCGCTGCACAATCTCGAAGTGGGCGCGCTGGGCGAAGCACTGCTGGCGCTGTTTGCCCATCACGATGCGCTGCGCCTGCAATTCCAGCGCGTCGAGGGCCGTTGGCGCGCCAGCCATGGGCAGGGCAGCGCATCGCTGCTGGATTGCCGAACCCTTACCGACTGCGCGCCCGAGGCAATCAGCGCGGTCTGCGAACACGCCCAGCGCGGTTTTGATCTGGGCCAGGGCCCGCTGTTCAAGGCCGTGCTGATGCAGTTGGCCAATGGCGAACAACGCCTGTTACTGGTTGCGCATCACTTGGTGGTGGACGGGGTGTCGTGGCGCATCCTGCTCGAAGACCTGGCCCAGCTTTATACCCAGGCGCTCGCCGGCTCGCCTCTGGCACTCGCCTCGCGTACCAGCAGCTTCAAGGCGTGGGGCGAGTACCTCCAGGCATGGGCGCGTTCGGGCCTGGGCAATACCGAGCAGGCCTACTGGCAGGCTTATTCCGAGACGCCGGCCACCCCGTTGAACGTGCAACACCCGCAAGGCAGTCGTGCCCTCGGTGCCACGGCCTACGCGCGCGTGCAACTCGACCCGGCGCGCACCCGTGCCCTGCTGGGCGCGGCCCACGGAGCCTATCGCACGCGTATCGATGAGCTGCTGTTGGCCGGACTGGCCCAGACGTTGTGCCAATGGAGCGGCCAACCGGCGGTGGACATCCTCCTCGAAGGCCACGGCCGCACGCCCGGCGCGGATACTGCCGCAGACCTGGACTTGAGCCGCAGCGTGGGCTGGTTCACCGCGCTGTACCCACTGCAACTGGTGCCCGGCAATGATTCGCCTGCGCAGGCCATCAAAGCCATCAAGGAACAACTGCGCCAGGTCCCCGGCCAAGGCCTTGGCTACGGCGTGTTGCGCTATCTGGGCGAGGATGCGACGGCAGGCCAGCTGGCGGCCCGGCCGAGCCGCAAATCACCTTCAACTACCTTGGCCAGTTCGACCCTGGCGCTCGGCGGGTGGCCTGTTTGCCTGGGCCGAGGAAAGCCTCGGCGCGTCCCTGGACCCGAGTGCCGACGCCGACAGCGAATGGGTTATCACTGGCCAGGTGCGCGACGGTTGTCTGCAATTGAGCTGGCGCTACGGCGCCGAGCGTTTCGACAGCGTCGTGGTGCAAGCCCTGGCCGAACGCTACCTGGCAGCCCTGGAGCGTTTGCTCGACCATTGCCTGAGCCCCGGCGCTGTGGGTGTCACGCCGTCGGACTTCCCCCTGGCGAGCGTCAGCCAGGCGCAATTGGATGCGCTGCCGGTGGCTGCCGCCGACCTTGAAGACCTTTATCCATTGTCGCCGCTGCAACAGGGCATGCTCTTTCACGCCCTGCGGGGCGGGGCCAGCAGCGCTTATGTGAATCAGGTCTGCGTGCCGTTGAGCGATGTCGATGGCCCGCGTTTCGCGGCGGCCTGGGAGCGGGTCACCCAGGAACATGCGATCCTGCGCGCCGGTTTCGCCTGGGAGGGCGACTTGCCGCAGCCGCTGCAATGGATCCATCGCCAGTTGCCATCCCCGGTGCAGCACCTGGACTGGCGCGCACGCTCGGCCGAACAGGCGAAGCTGGACTTGGCCGAGCTGGCCGATGCCCAGCGCGACCAAGGCTTCGACCTGCGTCAGCCACCGCTGCAACGGGTGCTGCTGGTACGCCTGGGCGAAAGCGACTATCAGCTGATCTGGACCCGTCATCACATCCTTCTCGATGGCTGGGCCACGGCGCGGATGATCGAAGAAGTGCTGCTGCATTATCGCGGCGAAGCGCCCGTCGCCAGCGCCAGCCGCTACCGCGATTACCTGGCCTGGCTAGGCTGCCAGGACGCTGATTCGAGCCAGGCATTCTGGAACGAGCACCTGCGTCGGCTGGATGAACCGACCCGGCTGGCCGACGCGTTGCCAGCGGTGCCGGCGCAGACTGGGCATGGCGACGTGCGCCTGCAACTGGACCCCGCTGTCACCTCGGCGTTGGTGGCGTTTGCGCGTCGTGAACGCGTGACATTGAATACCCTGGTGCAGGGTGCCTGGAGCCTGCTGTTGCAACGCTACACCGGGCAGCGCAGCGTTGCCTTCGGCGCCACCGTGGCCGGGCGCCCGACCGCATTGGCCGATGCCGAGCGTGTGCTCGGGCTGTTTATCAATACCTTGCCGATCATCCAGGCGCCCGGCCCCGAGCGTTTGCTGGGCGACTGGCTGCGTGACCTTCAATCGCTGAACCTGAAGGTTCGCGAGCATGAACACACGCCGTTGTTCGATATCCAGCGCTGGGCCGGGCAGGGGGGCCAGGCATTATTCGACAGCGTGCTGGTGTTCGAAAACTACCCGGTGGACAGCGCCTTGCGCAGCGGCAGTGGCGTGCGGTTCGGCCAGGTCATCTCGCGGGAAACCACCCATTACCCGTTGACCGTGGTGATCCATGCCGGCGACACGCTGAACGTGCAGTTGAGTTATTTGCTGGGTGCCTTCGAGGCGACCAGCGTGGTTCGCCTGGGTGAGCATTTGCAAAACCTGCTGCTGGCGATGGCGTCCCAGGCGCAGGGCCCGTCCACGCTGTGCCTGGGCGAGTTGTGCATGTTGGAGGCCACGGAACAACGCCAGTTGGCGGACTTGAACGCGACCCGGCACGACTATCCCGAGTACGCGAACCTGCCCGACTTGATCGACAGGCAAGTGCGTGCCACACCTGACGCCCTGGCGCTGGTCTGCGGCGACATACGCCTGAGCTACGCCGAACTGGACGCCCGCGCCAACCAACTCGGGCATTGGCTGCAAAGCCAGGGCGTGGGGCCGGATGTGCCGGTGGCGGTTTCGGCCGAGCGTTCGGTGGAACTGGTGGTGGCGTTGCTGGGCGTGATCAAGGCCGGTGGCGCGTATTTGCCGCTGGACCCGGAACACCCGCGTGAGCGCTTGCAAGGCATGCTCGCCGACAGTGGCAGCCCGTTGCTGTTGACGCAAACCCACCTGCTGGACAAGTGGGC
>NZ_JAFHKI010000018.1 GCF_016937615.1 Pseudomonas lactucae
TTGCTCCCGATGAGGCCAGTCAAGCCACTGCCGATCAAACAGCCGGAAAATGAATCCTGAACGCCGCCCCACCCAAAGGTGAATCCCCCAGGGTCAGCCGTGCCCCGTAGCTTTCGATAATATCCTTGACCACCGCCAACCCGATCCCCTGCCCTGGATGCTGACGGTCCAGCCGCTCACCGCGCTGCAGAATCCGCGCGCGCTGATCCGGCGGTACACCGGGGCCGTCATCCTCGATGCACAACTCGATGCCTTCAAGGTTTTCCACCAGGCTGACGCGCACTTCGCTCAGGCACAGGCGGTAGGCGTTTTCCAGCAGGTTGCCGAGCAATTCGAGCAAGGCGCCCTTCTCGATCGGCACATCGCATTCCTGCGGCAAGTCAAAAAATACCGAAACGCCCTTGTCGCGGTACACCTTGTCCAGCGTATCGCACAGGCTTTGCACCACCGGTTCCAGGCGCACCTGGTGGCGCACCAGGCCGCTTTTGCGCAGGCTGGCACGCTGCAACTGGTAACTGATCTGCTGGCTCATGCGTTCGATCTGCGCTTGCAGCACCCACGCCTGGTCGCGGTCTTCGGGGCGCTGGGCCATGTCTTCGCTCACGCCCTGCAACACGGCAAGTGGGGTTTTCAGGCTGTGGGCCAGGTCGTCGAGGGAGTCGCGGTAGCGCGCCCGTTGTTCACGCTCGCTGTGCAACAAGCGGTTGAGGGAACCGGTGAGGCGCAGCAATTCACGAGGATGTTGTTCGGAGAGGCTTTCACGGGTCCCCCCTTCGATCTGGTCCAGCTCCTGGCTCAAACGCCGCAGGGCTTGCAGCCCCCAGGTCAGACCCAGCCACAGCAAGGTCAGCAGCACCAGCAACGCCGCGCCGAAACCCAAATAGAGGTTTTCGCGCAGGCCTTCGAGGGTCAACTGGTATTCGCGCACCGGTTGCAGCGCCACGATGCTGAACGCAGCACTCTTGCCGCCGAGCAACCGCACCTCGACGTCATAGACAAAGAACTCTTGACCGTCGGCCTCACGGATTCGCGCAAACTCATTGCCGCGCCCGTCATAGCGCGGCTTGTAGTTGATGTTTTCGTCGCGGGTCGCGCGCGAACGCCACACCAAGTGGCCTTCGCGGTCGTAGATATAACCGAGCAGCCGGCTGTCGGCCAGGTTGAAGCGCTCGTCCGGCAATTGCACCGGCATCAGCAGGCGATTGTTTTCGACCCGCGCGGCGGAAATCAGGGTAGTCACGTCCGACGCCAGACGCTGCTCGATGGAATCCTGCAGCGCCAGGCTGAACGCGCCTTGCATCGCCGGCAACAAGCCCAGCATAAACAGCACGGCCAGAGTGGCGGCCGCCAGCATCAAGCGCACGCGTAACGAGCGAATCAACGGCAGCGCTCATTGAACAGGTAGCCCAGGCCGCGCACGGTGTCGATCGGTTTGAACCCGGACGGCCCCTCCAGCTTGCGACGCAGGCGGCCGACCAGTACTTCAATGACATTCGGATCACGCTCGTCGTCATCGGGGTAGAGCTGCTCCATCAAGCGGTCCTTGGCGACGACCTGCTGATGATGGCGCATCAGGTATTCAAGGATGCGGTATTCATAGGCGGTCAACGCCAGCGGTTCTTCGTCGAGGGACGCCTGCTTGCGGTTGAGGTCCAGCAGCAACGGCCCGGCGACGATGGTCGACTGGGTGAAACCGCTGGAGCGACGCAGCAAGGCGTTCATCCGCGCCTCCAGCTCTTCGAACTGGAACGGCTTGACCACATAGTCGTCGGCGCCGGCGGCCAGGCCCTCAACCTTGTCCTGCCAGTTACCGCGCGCGGTGAGGATCAGGATCGGGAACGTCTTGGCCTGGGTGCGCAACTGGCGGATCAGGTCCAGGCCGCCCATGCCGGGCAGGCCCAGGTCGACGATCGCCAGGTCGTGGTTGAATTGGCCGGTCTGGTACAGGGCCTCTTCGGCATTGGCCACGGCCTCGACCACATGGCCGCTGTCGGTCAGGCGGGTAAACAGGTGATGACGCAGCAGCGCTTCATCTTCCACCACCAGCAATTTCATAAGGCTCTCCAAAGCAGATCAACCGTCCGACAGAGGGACATCATAGCGGCCCTGCAGGTCTTGCGGGCGCAGTTTAATGCCATTGAACTGACCGGTCAGGTGTTCATAACCGACGCGGTAGGTTGGCTGCGAGGTCGTGAGGCCCAGGGACTGCCCCCAAGGCATGGGTTGACTGCCAGCATCTTCGAAGCTCACACGCTGGATCAGGCTACTGGTTTTCTTGGTTTTCTCCCTGCCGAACTCGGCGAAGGCACCTTCCGAGGCCTGGGCCCCGGCGGTGGCACTGAGCAGGGTCAAGGCCAACATCAGCTTTTTGATCGCAGTCATGGTGTGTTACCTCATACGCGTTTGGGCTGTTGCGACCAGCCTACGCAAATGCCCCTGAACTCCCCCTGAACGGGCGTCCAAGCGCCGTGGGCTATCCGCAGGCGTCTCAACTCGGCAAAATACCGCCCATGACGCCCCTACCCGCTTGCTGCACCCCACTCGACGCCCACTGGCCATTGCCCGAACCTTTGCCTGGCACAGTGTTTCTCAGCACCCGCTTCGACCCGGCCTTATTGACCGCTGAAGACTTCCAGCGCAGCGCCGTGCCGCCACCGGCCAGCATCCAGCGCTCGGTGGCCAAGCGTCAGGCCGAATTTCTCGCCGGTCGGGTCTGTGCTCGCGCGGCACTGCAACAGCTCGATCACCTGGACTGCATCCCCGCGATCGGCGAAGACCGTGCACCGGTGTGGCCCTCGCACATCAGTGGTTCGATCACCCACAGCACCGGACACGCCGCCGCGATTGTCGGGCACAAGGCGCAGTGGCGCGGGCTGGGGATGGACCTTGAAAATGTACTGACACTGGAACGGGCGGAGCGCCTGGCCGGCGAAATCCTCACCGCCGATGAGCTGCTGCGCATGGCCAGCGTGCCGCGTGAGCAGATCGCGCGGCTGGTGACGCTGACGTTCTCGGTCAAGGAAAGCCTGTTCAAGGCGCTGTATCCGATTGTGCGCAAGCGCTTCTACTTTGAGCATGCCGAGGTGGTGGAGTGGTCCGACACTGGTCATGTGCGGTTGCGGTTGCTGACGGACCTGTCTGCCGAGTGGTGCCATGGCACGGAGGTGGTGGGGCAGTTTGCGGTGGATGGGGAGCAGTTGTTGAGCCTGGTGGCTATCGGTGCTTGATAGACCGCCATCGGGCGGTGTCAGGGTTTGTCTTGATCCCTGGGCCAACTCAGGCTGAAGCAAGCTCCACCCAGATTATTGCTCTTGCCGATCAACGCCCGCCCGCCATGCCAGTAAATAATCCGCCGCACAATCGACAAGCCCAGGCCATGCCCGCCGGAGGCGCGGGTGCGGCTGTCATCGAGGCGCAGGAACGGCGTGAAAATTCGCTCCCAGGCACTCTCCGGCACGCCGGGGCCGTCGTCTTCCACATCGATACGGCAGCGCACCTGCCCCACTTGATAGCTGATCAGCACCTGCCCCTGGGCGTGACGCATGGCGTTGCTCACCAGGTTTTGCAGGGCCCGGTGCAGGTAGCGCGGCTCGGCGTCAACCCAGGCGTCCTCCCAGTGGGCCGATGACAGGCAAATACCCCGGGCGACCGTCACCTGTGGGCGCAGTGGCGACAATTCGCCGATGACCTGATCGAGCAACGCATCAAGGTCGACCCGCTGGAAATCCAGCGCCGGCGCGCCCTGCTCCAGCCTTGCATAGGTGAGCATTTCATCCACCAGGCCGTCGAGGTCCTGGATATCGTTGTCCATGCCTTCAAGGTACTTGCGCCGCGCCTCGGGGGTGGCGGCGTCGCCGATCATCTCCAGGCCGAAACGCAGGCGCGCCACCGGGGTGCGCAGTTCGTGGGACACCGCGCGCACCAATTCACGCTGGATCGCCAGCAACTGCTGCAAGTGCTCGGCCATACCATTGAACGCCGCCGCTAAACGCCCGACAGAGTCCGCGCCTCGGGCCGGTACGCGCACTTCGAGGTTACCTTTGGCGATGCGCGTGGCGGCGGCTTCCAGGCCACGCAGCCGGCGCTCCAACTGACGCACCAATAGATAGACGATCAACCCAATGAGGGTCAGGCCGATCAAGGCGATCAGGATCAGCCATTGCGGCGGATAAGGGTTCATTTGATACAGCGGGCCGAGCTCCAGCACCCAGGGCGTGCCGACCATGCCGGCGAACACGCGGATCGAATCGCCGCCCTTGCCCAGGGCCATCACGGTGTCGCCTTCCGCTACGCGCCGACGTTGATCCTCATCCATATCGGCCTGGTCGAGCGTCAACAAATGCATGTCGAACCCAAACCCCTTGGCGTCCTTTATATCGGCCAGGCGTTGCGGCTGCTCAGCCATGGGAAAGCGCACCAATTCGTCAGCCAACAGGTAAATCGTCGCACGGGCCAGTTGTTCGCTGATCTGCTGCACCTCGCCAGTGAGCACCCACGGTTCCTTATCGCTGACCAGACGCAACACGCGCGCGGCGTGGGGGCCCGTCTGCTCCACCAGCACCTGGCCACGTTGCAGGCGGGTACGCTGCGACAGGTCCAACTGCGCATCGGTGAGGGTGCGCAACTCCAGGGGAATCCCCAGCAAACGTTCCCATACCGCCAACGCGCGCTGGCGCTCGATGGCACTCATGGGCTGCAGGTTGTCGCCCATCAAGGCGAAGGTGCCGTGGGCCAGGCGCTCGCGATACTGGCCGCTGCGCACTTCGTTGAGCAAGTGCAGCGCCAGTACGCCGAGCAACGCCACCAGGATCAGCGCCGCGCACATGCCGCCGTAGATGCGCAGGAAGATCGAGTTCACAGGGGCATGTCGGCGGCGGCTTCGGGGACGAACAGGTAGCCTTTACTGCGGATGGTTTTGATTAGCCGCGGGTGGATCGGGTCGTCGCCGATTTTGGGGCGAATACGCGAGATGCGCACATCAATGGAGCGGTCCTGGCCGTCATAGCCGATGCCGCGCAAGGCGATAAAGATTTCTTCGCGGGACAGGATGCGCCCGGCGTTTGCCACCAGCAGCCATAAAAGGTCGAATTCGGCGCTGGTCAATTCGATGCCGCCGTCGTGCAGCCAGGCTTCGCGCAAAGCGTTGTCCACCACCAACGGGCCGAATTGCAGGCGGCGCAGGTGTTCCACCGCCGCAGGCTCGGCCGGCTCACTGCGCCGCAACAATGCCTGGATGCGCGCCAGCAACAGCCGTGGACGCACGGGTTTGCACACATAGTCGTCGGCGCCCAGGTCCAGGCCCAGCACCTGGTCCATGTCGTCGGTGCGCGCGGTGAGCATCAGGATCACGCCGTCATAGCGCTCGCGCACCTTGCGGCAGATGCTCAGGCCGTCTTCGCCGGGCAGCATCAGGTCGAGGATCACCAGATCCGGCTGCTCGGCGACGATCCGCGCGGCAGCCAGGGCGCCGTCACCTTCGACCGACACGCACAGGCCGTTGCTCTCCAGGTACTCGCGAGTCAACTCGGCCAATCGCTCGTCGTCCTCGACGATCAGTATTTGCCAGGCTTCTTGCTCCATGCGCTACCTCATTGTTATTCGCATTATTTTGGTCGACACGGTCGAGTGTGGGAGGGGCTTGCTCCCACAGGTTGATCTTCACAGGCATACCCTGTTTGTCATGTGTTGAGGGCATAACGGAGGCGATTGTAGCCATGCCCCGACCCTTGCGCACAAGCCGGGAAATCCATTCGGTGATCGCATTTTTTTGTGATAGGGTTCGCGCCCTTCGAAATTCGCCGGGCTGTTTGATCCTTGGAACATTTAGTGACAAACGGCGTAATCCAGCAGTCATGCGGCCTACACGGTAGTTCTACCTTTCATACACATTTTACTCACAGCGTTATCCACAGGTTAGTGCGTTGCTAAGGCGTCAAAAACGCATTATCTTGTAGCTCGGCGACAACAGAGACCCTACATGTAGGGTTTTCGAGCAAATTGCCCAACCACACAAGTGGCACGAAATTCAAGCGTTTTATTGCTCGCACAGCGTTGAACCAATCGATTTTCAGTAGACCAAACCGCTCACGCGGATGGCACCTGTTTCTCCATCCCGATATGGAAAACGGTACGGGTGTTGCAGGAACAGCCTGGCACTCGCAATCAAATATAGAACGTGGAGACAACCCCCCATGCAAACCGACACAACTCGCGAGAACCCGCAGGGCTCCGTGCCGCAGGCCGCTGATTCGAATATGGATCTGTCCGCCACCGCACCTGGTCAACTGCGCGTGATCAAGCGCAACGGCACTGTCGTTCCTTACACCGATGACAAAATCACCGTCGCCATCACCAAAGCGTTCCTCGCAGTTGAAGGCGGCAACGCTGCCGCTTCGTCGCGCATCCACGACACCGTTGCCCGTCTGACCGAACAAGTCACCGCCACCTTCAAACGTCGCATGCCATCGGGCGGCACCATCCATATCGAAGAAATCCAGGACCAGGTCGAACTGGCCCTGATGCGTGCAGGCGAGCAGAAAGTCGCTCGTGACTACGTGATCTACCGCGACTCGCGCGCCAAGGAGCGTGCCGTGCACGCCCCGGCCGCCGAAGCCGTGCAAGCTCACCCATCGATCCGTATCACCCTGGCCGACGGCAGCTTTGCGCCGCTGGACCTGGGCCGCCTGAACACCATCATCACCGAGGCCTGCGAAGGCCTGGAAGAAGTCGATGGTGACCTGATCCAGCGCGAAACCCTGAAGAACCTGTACGACGGCGTGGCCCTGACCGACGTCAACACCGCCCTGGTGATGACCGCCCGTACCCTGGTGGAGCGTGAGCCGAACTACTCGTTCGTCACCGCGCGCCTGCTGATGGACACCCTGCGTGCCGAAGGCCTGGGCTTCCTCGGCGTGGCCGACAGCGCCACCCACCACGAAATGGCCGACCTGTATGCCAAGGCCCTGCCTGCCTACATCGCCAAGGGTATCGAATTCGAATTGCTGAACCCGGTCCTGGCCACCTTCGACCTGGAAAAACTCGGCAAGGCGATCAACCACGAGCGTGACCAGCAGTTCACCTACCTGGGCCTGCAAACCCTGTACGACCGTTACTTCATCCACAAGGACGGCATCCGCTTCGAACTGCCGCAGGTGTTCTTCATGCGCGTGGCCATGGGCCTGGCGATCGAAGAGAAGCACAAGGAAGACCGTGCGATCGAGTTCTACAACCTGCTGTCGTCCTTCGACTACATGTCGTCGACCCCGACGCTGTTCAACGCCGGCACCCTGCGTCCACAGCTGTCGAGCTGCTACCTGACCACCGTGCCGGATGACCTGTCGGGCATCTACCACGCGATCCACGACAACGCCATGCTGTCCAAATTCGCCGGTGGCCTGGGTAACGACTGGACGCCGGTTCGTGCGTTGGGTTCGTACATCAAGGGCACCAACGGCAAGTCCCAGGGCGTCGTACCGTTCCTCAAAGTCGTGAACGACACCGCCGTAGCGGTCAACCAGGGCGGCAAGCGCAAAGGCGCGGTGTGTGCCTACCTGGAAACCTGGCACATGGACATTGAAGAGTTCATCGAGCTGCGCAAGAACACCGGTGATGACCGTCGTCGTACCCACGACATGAACACCGCCAACTGGATCCCTGACCTGTTCATGAAGCGCGTCTTCGATGACGGCCAATGGACCCTGTTCTCGCCTTCCGAAGTGCCGGACCTGCACGACCTGACCGGCAAGGCCTTCGAAGAACGCTACGAGTACTACGAGGCCCTGGCCCAGTACCCTGGCAAGATCAAGCTGTTCAAGACCATCCAGGCCAAAGACCTGTGGCGCAAAATGCTGTCCATGCTGTTCGAAACCGGCCACCCATGGTTGACCTTCAAGGACCCATGCAACCTGCGCAGCCCGCAGCAGCACGTGGGCGTGGTCCACAGCTCGAACCTGTGCACCGAGATCACCTTGAACACCAACAAGGACGAGATCGCCGTGTGCAACCTGGGTTCGATCAACCTGCCGAACCATATCGTCAACGGCAAGCTGGACACCGCCAAGCTGGAACGCACCGTCAACACCGCAGTTCGCATGCTCGATAACGTGATCGACATCAACTACTACTCGGTGCCGCAGGCGCAGAACTCCAACTTCAAGCACCGTCCGGTCGGTCTGGGCATCATGGGCTTCCAGGACGCGTTGTACCTGCAGCACATTCCGTACGGTTCGGATGCGGCGGTCGAGTTCGCCGACAAGTCCATGGAAGCGGTCAGCTACTACGCGATCCAGGCTTCCTGCGACCTGGCCGACGAGCGCGGCGCCTACGAGACGTTCCAGGGTTCGCTGTGGTCCAAGGGCATCCTGCCGCTGGATTCGCAACAGATCCTGATCGAGCAGCGTGGCCAGAAGTACATCGACGTTGACCTGAACGAAACCCTGGACTGGGCGCCGGTACGTGCCCGTGTACAGAAAGGTATTCGTAACTCCAACATCATGGCCATCGCACCGACCGCGACCATCGCCAACATCACCGGCGTGTCGCAGTCGATCGAACCGACCTACCAGAACCTGTATGTGAAATCGAACCTGTCGGGCGAATTCACCGTGATCAACCCGTACCTGGTTCGCGACCTGAAAGCCCGTGGCCTGTGGGACTCGGTGATGATCAACGACCTCAAGTACTACGACGGTTCCGTGCAGCAGATCGAGCGCATCCCGCAAGAGCTCAAAGAGCTTTACGCGACCGCCTTCGAAGTGGACACCAAGTGGATCGTTGACGCCGCCAGCCGTCGTCAGAAGTGGATCGACCAGGCGCAGTCCCTGAACCTGTACATCGCCGGCGCTTCGGGCAAGAAGCTCGACGTGACCTACCGTATGGCTTGGTACCGTGGCCTGAAAACCACTTACTACCTCCGTGCCCTGGCCGCGACCAGCACCGAGAAGTCGACCATCAACACCGGTAAGCTGAACGCTGTATCGAGCGGCAACCACGGTGATGATTCGGTCCTGGCTGCTCCAGCCGGTCCGGCGCCAGTGCCAAAAGCCTGCGCGATTGACGAGCCGGATTGCGAAGCTTGCCAATAAGCTGAGCGGATTGCGGGCGTACGCCGCCCGTAATTGAAAAAGCCAGATAGCCCACTGCAAGGGGGGTTATCTGGCTTTTTCGTTTGTCGCCTAGAGAAAGGCGTACGCCACCCCCTGCTTCGGCGAGCCGCCTCGTCGCCCCCACAACTCCACCCGTCCGTCGATGACCGCCATTGAGTGGCGATCGTAGGCCACCACCCCAAGCTTGCCGCTCGCAAGCTCACTACTTGAAGATTGGCGATAGAAGCCTTTGAGCCCCAGACGGTCCAATGCCTCATGAGGTATTTCGCCGTTGTTCAAACTTTGCATCGCATGGGCAAAACTCTTTCTCGACTCATTAGGATTCTCATCCAGACCGTTGCCTTCCATCTGTGCCCGCTTGGCACTCGCTGCGAACATGAAGTTGGCATCTGTCATCATGTCAGGGTTATCCCCTTTGAACTGCGCATATCTGGCCGCCTGTTTGAGTTCATCCTTGGATAACTCAAGTTCGAATCCGTCGCGCATTTTCACCTTATAACCCCCCGCCGTTTCCTGCACGTCCTTGAAAACGTCGGTGGGCTTCTGACCAAACTTCATCATTGCCCCCTTTATCGCTGAAACCGTGACGCAGTTACCGTCCGGCCCCTGACTGAATCCACTCCAGATATTTTCGGGCTTTTTCCCAGGGTTACTTTGATCAGGCTTGTAGTTGAAGTGCTTGGATCCCTCGGTAATCGGCAGATTACTCATGGGCTCGCTGGGACCGAAATTGTTTGGGTTAGGCCTACCACCACCACCACCACCACCACCACCACCACCACCCGGAGAAGGTGCTGGGGCAGGCGAAGGAGAAGGCGAAGGCCCATCCGGAAACAAATCCGGAAACAGCATCCTCAACAACTCCAGCCAGCGCCGCCCCGCTTCTTCTTTCAACTGCTCCAGAATCTGCTTGAATTTCTCGTCGCCCAGCTCCTCGCGCAGGGCTTTGAGCTTGTCACGCAGGTCGCGGGCCGTCTGGTCCTTGCCGGTTGCCTGCGCATCATCAAGCGCCTTGAGCAATTTCGTGACGGCGTCTTTATCGGCCGTTGCGTCATCCTTGGGCGTGTCCGCAGGGTCTTTCCCCTTCAGATAATGCCCTGCGGCTGCCGGATCAAACCGCACACCGCCAATCTTATGAACGCCCGCGGTCAAATCACCCATGCCGCTCCACTCCCAATAAGCTCAGGCTCGAGGAGTGGCAAAACAGCCGTGCGGCGTTCCAACCTATGGCTGTCATCCCGTGATCGGCCGGGCGTTGGGAAATGGCAGCCGGGCCAGGCAACAGGCGAAAAAAAACCCTCGAACGAGGGTTTTTTATCCGGCACCTAGCGCATCAGGTCATCTGAATGATGGTCTGCATGATGGTGCTTTGGGTGGAGATGGTCTTGGCGTTCGCCTGATAGTTGCTCTGGGCCTTGATCAGGTCCACCAGCTCGTTGGTCAGGTTGACGTTGGAGTTCTCCAGGGAGTTGGCCACGATCGAACCCAAGGTACCGGATTGCGGGGTGTCGTAACCCGGCTGGCCCGAGGCGAACGTCTCTCTCCAGGTGGTGCTGCCGGCAGGCTGCAGGCCCTGTTCGTTGTTGAAGCTGGCCAGGGAGATCTGGCCGATGGCCTTGCTCTGCTGGTTGCTGAACGTAGCGAACAGTACGCCGTTGCCATCGATTTTCAGGCCGGTGATCTGGCCGGTGGCATAGCCGTCGGTGATCGGTGGGTTACGGTAGGTGGCCGAGTTGTACTGGGTGATGTTCGCCATGTTGATGGCGATACCCGTAGGGTTGGCATTCGCACCGTTGGCTTTCCAGACGCCATTGGTCACAGTGCCTGGCACCCAACCAGTCAAGTTCAGGGTCGTGCTGGAGGTGCCGCCGGTGACGATGCCTGTCAGCTTGCCGGCACCGTCAAAGGACAGCGTCGAGGCGGTAGGCGGAGTGGCAGGGGTGCCCCCTGTTGGCGGCGAACCATCCGGATTGCGACCATCAATCAGCGTGTAGGCGTTCCACTGGTTGCCGGCGGTTTTTACCAGGTATTGCACCATCGGGTGCGCGTTACCTTGAGCGTCGTACAACGTGGTGCTGTACTGAGTGGTGAACGTGCTGGTATCGGAGGGATCGAACGGTTTGAGCGTCTGGTCGATCACCGGCTCCGAGGAGTTCAGGTTGCTGGTGGAGTCGACTTTGGTGGACGCCTTCGGCGGCAGGTTCGACAGGTTCAATTGCAGGTCGGTCAAGCCGCCCTTGATGATTTTGCCGTCTTCATCCGCCGCGTAGCCTTGCAGGCGCGAGGTGCCGGTGTTGTTGGTGATGAAGCCGTCCTTGTCGGCACGGAAGGCACCACTGCGGGTGTACTCCAGCGAGCCGTCGCTGCCCTTCTGTACAAAGAAGCCGCCGCCCTGGATCGCCATGTCCAGAATACCGCCGCTGCCGTTGACGTCACCCTGGGTGAACTGCTGGGACACCGCCGCCAGGTTCACGCCATTGCCGATGCTGTTCTGGCCGGTGCCCAGCTTGGACGCCGCGTAGATGTCGGCGAATTCCGCACGGGACGACTTGAAGCCAGTGGTCGCGACGTTGGCAATGTTATTACCGGTCACGTCCAGCTGTTTGTTGGCCGCATAGAGGCCGCTAAGGCCGATGTTAAAAGACATGTTTCTCTCCCTCTGCCGTATCTAGCCGGCTCTATGTACCAATAGTCTGAATTTGCGACAGCTTCACGCTGCCCATGCCACCTGCAAGGTTCAGCAGCATTTCGCCGCCGGTCTTGCTCAACGTCACGCTGGTCACCGTTGCCGGCAGCGAAGTCGCCAGGGCCACAGAGTCGCCCTTGTCATTCTTGGTCGTGGCCGCAAAGGTGTAGGTGCCAGCTGGAGCGATCTCGCCGTCGTCGTTCTTGCCATCCCAGATAAAGTCCGAAGTGCCAGCGTTCTGGGCACCCAGATCAGGGTGCGCACCACGTTGCCGTTTTTGTCGGTGATCTTCACGGCGACGTTGCCGGTCGCCGCGGTCACCGCCACCGAACCGGTCATGCTCTTGCTGGTATCCACCAGTGCCTTGTCGGTCTGGGTGATGATCGAACGCCCCACCAGCGACGAAGCCTGCAGCGCCTGCGAGGAGCTGAAGTTGCTGGAGATGTTGTTCACCGAATCGTTCAGGGTATTGATGCCTTCCAGGCTGCTGAACTGCGCCAGCTGGGCCACGAAGGCACCGTTGTCCTGAGGCGACAGCGGGTTCTGGTTTTTCAGTTGGGTCACCAGCAGTTGCAGGAACGCGTCCTTGCCCAGCGACTGGTTGCCGTCGCGGCCTTGGAAGCGTCACCCAGGCTGCTGTTATCCGTTGCAGTCTTGACCTTGGAATTGAAAAGGTCCTGGACTGCCGTGTTGGTAGACGTATCAACGATGGCCATTATTGGCGCCCCTTATCACTGACCCAGGGTCAGGACCTTCTGCATCATGGTTTTGGCGGTGTTCATCATTTCCGCGTTGGTCTGGAACGAACGGCTGGCGGAAATCATGTCGGCCATTTCCTCGACCACGTTGACGTTCGGGTAGTACACGTAGCCTTTTTCGTTCGCCGCCGGGTGATTGGGCTCATAACGCGCTTCAAGGTTGCTCTGGTCTTCGACCACGCCGAGCACCTGCACGCCTTTGCCGGCGGCGTCCTGCTCCTGGAACAACGAATCGCTGCCACCGTTCTGGCCGGCCTGGAACATGGTGGCGAACACCGGGTGGCGGGCGCGGTAGGTCTGGTCAATGCTCGAAGACACGGTCTCGGCGTTGGCGATGTTACTGGCGACGGTGTTGAGGCGCGTGGTCTGGGCACTCATGCCACTACCGGCAATATTGAAAACACTGGACAGGGACATGGCTTACTCTCCACGCAGGGCTGACATCAGCCCTTTGAATTTGCTGTTGAGCAGGGTAAAGCTGGCCTGAAAGTTCACCGAGTTCTCGGCGTAGGCCGATTGCTCCAGCTGGGCGTCGACGGTGTTCTGGTCGATCGAGGGCTGCATCGGCGTGCGATACAGCAACGACTCGTCACCACTGCTCAGACCTTGCGCTTCGATATGACGGCTATTGGTCATGTTCAGGGCGAAGGTGCCGTTCTTGGTCTTGTCCTGCTGTGCGGCGAGCACGGCGGAGAAGTCCAGGTCCCGAGCCTTGTAGTTCGGGGTGTCGGCGTTGGCAATGTTGTTGGCCAGGACTTCGGCACGCTGGGCGCGGAAGCCCAGGGCTTGTTCGTGGATACCGAGCGCTTTATCGAAGCTGATGCTCATGGCGGAAACCTTTAGGCTGACCTGCTGTTCGTTAACAGGGCTATAGCAAGGCGCATGCCAATTCTTCGAAGGCCCGTATACCAAGGGTTTGCGAGGTGCTTGCCGACGGCAATGCCAGAAAAGCGGCAATCGGTTTCCGCGTGGTGCCAGTAAAGCGGCAATGGGGAGTTGCCGCTCGTTCGAAACTTGCCGCAAAAAAAATGTGGGAGGGGGTAAGCCCCCTCCCACATTTTGACTTGGTACGACGGCCTATTTGGCCTGGTAGATGATGCCCGGGCTGCACTGCACCATCTGGAAATGATCCGGCAAGCCATTCAGCGCCTCGGACGCCCCAAGGAACAGGTAGCCGCCGCGCTTGAGGGTGCCATGGATGCGCAACAGGATGTCTTTCTTCACCTCGGCGGAAAAGTAGATCAGCACATTGCGGCAGAACACCATGTCGAACTTGCCCAAACTGGCGTAGCTGTCGAGCAGGTTGAACGAACGAAACTCCACGCGGTTCTTGATCGGCGCCTTGATCGCCCAACGTCCGGCCCCTTTGGGCTCGAAGTAACGTTGCAGGCGTTCCTGGGACAACCCACGGCCCAGCGCCAGGCTGTCGTACTCACCGGTCTTGCAGTTGGTGAGCATGGTGCCGGACAGGTCGGTGGCGACAATTTGCGCGCCGGCCTTCAACTGGCCCATGTTGGTCCGTTCGAACTCATCGATGGACATCGAGATCGAATACGGTTCCTGCCCCGAAGAGCAGGCCGCCGACCAGATGCGCAAACGCTGGCCCGGACTGGCCTTGATGGCCTCGGGCAGCACTTTGCTCTTGAGCACCTCGAACGGATAGGTGTCGCGAAACCACAGGGTTTCATTGGTGGTCATGGCATCGACCACCATTTCTTTCAGGCCGCCGCGAGGCTGGCCCTGGATCCGCTGGACCAACTCGCCCAGGGACTTGATACCCTGCTGTTCCATCAGCTTGTTGAGACGGCTGGACACCAGGTATTGCTTGTTTTCACCAAGCAATATGCCACAGGCCTTTTCCAGGAATACCCGGAACTGCTCAAAATCCAAATTACCTGTCGACACTGATACCGCCTCTAAAATCGTAAGACCGCCAGGGGAAAAGCCCTAGCCGTGATCTGCTGCCTTGATCCGGTCAACTACCCGGGATGCCAGGTCATCAGGTCGGAATTTGGCCAGGAAGTCGTCGGCACCGACCTTCTTGACCATCGCCTGGTTGAATACACCTGACAATGAAGTATGCAGGACGATATGCAATTTCTGCATACGTGGATCGCTGCGTATCTCGGCCGTGAGAGTATAACCGTCCATTTCCGGCATCTCGATGTCGGAAATCATCATCAAGAATTCTTCTTCCGGCTTCTTGCCTTCCTCCACCAGCTTGCGCAGGTAGTCCAACGCCTGACGGCCATCGTTGAGCGCTACCACATCCACACCGACGGTCTGCAGGCAACGGGTCACCTGTTTGCGCGCCACCGAGGAGTCATCCACCGTGAGCACCCGCAGCGACACTGCCTTGTGTGCCGTCTCGGCATCCACCACACCGACCGAAATACTCTCCGAGGTCGGGGCCACTTCGGCGAGGATCTTCTCCACGTCGATGATTTCCACCAACTGGTTATCCACCCGCGTCACCGCCGTCAGGTAGTGATCGCGGCCGGTGCCCTTGGGCGGCGGATGGATCTCTTCCCAGTTCATGTTGACGATGCGCTCCACCGAGCGCACCAGGAAGCCCTGGGTCTTGGTGTTGTATTCGGTAATGATCACGAATGGGCTTTCGCGGTCCTGCAACCCCTCAGACCCCGTCGCCAGCGCGAGGTCAAGAATCGGGATGGTCGCACCACGAATATTAGCCACCCCACACACCACGGGGCTGGATTTGGGCATGATCGTCAGCTTCGGGCATTGCAGCACTTCCCGCACCTTGAACACGTTGATGCCGTACAGCTGCTTGCCATCCAGACGAAAAAGCAGCAACTCCAGGCGATTCTGCCCTACCAGCTGTGTGCGCTGGTTTACTGAATCCATTACACCTGCCATGCCCAGACTCCTACGCTAAAACCTATGAGGTGCGACGCGCACCCGACACTAAACGGCACGAGCTTTGCTATTTACTGGCCATGGACATTAAAACGACAGTTTCCCGACGCCCAAGATTCCCACGGTACCGCAGATGGCTCTGCGCCTCAGTGGCGCTGCTTGCTGTGTGCATGGGCGTCACAGCCCGCGCAGACAACGTCACCTTGCCTGATCTCCTTATCGGCGTCACTCAGGGCTTTCTTGAGTTCACTGTAGAAGATTATCTGGCAACCACACAGACACCGGGGCGTTATGAAATTCAGGTCAACCCGCTGGACCAGCGCTTGCGCATGCCCATGTGCGACAAGGAATTGACAGCAACCCTGGAAAGCCCCGCCCAACCCATCGGCCGCGTGACGGTGCGCGTACGCTGCGACGGCGCCTCGCCCTGGACGGTATTCGTGCCGGCCCAAGTCAAGCTGTATCGCGATGTGGTGGTGGTTGCCCGGCCGCTGAAACGCACCAGCATCATCGGTTTCGACGACGTCGTGCTGCGCGAACGCGACATCAGCCAGATCAGCCAGGGCTACCTGACCTCGCTTGATCAGGCGCTCGGGCAAAAATTGACCCGACCAGTGGTCACCGACCAAGTCATTACCCTGGTGCACCTGGAGCAGGCCGAAGTGATTCGCAAGGGCGATCAGGTGGTGATTTCCGCCAGCAGCGGCGCTCTGAACGTGAAAATGCCGGGCGAGGCCTTGTCCAACGGCAGCATGAGTGAACAGATACGGGTAAAGAACCTCAATTCCAATCGCGTGATCAAGGCGCGGGTCACGGCGCCCGGCCAAGTCGAGGTGGCGCTATAGATTGCTGGTACAGGACGCCAGGTTTTCCTACACTGTCTGCGAAGTATTCCGCGCGCAGATTTATTGTCATTCGCGCCTAAAGTTCGTCCGGGTATTGCCGAAAACATGGCAAGCGTCCAAATACCCAGAGGTTTTTTTATCATGGTCATCGATTTCACCCGTTTGAATAACACCCCGTCGACGTCAGGCTCTGCGCGCACTACCGGTGCCAAAGAAAGCGTCGAAGCCAAGGCCCAGCCACTGCCCGCCAAGGCAGAACAGGCAAATGCCAGCCAGAGCGGGGAATCCGTACACCTGAGCAATGAGGCTCAACAGTTGCAGAAGGTCACTGACTCGCTGCGCGATCAACCGGTGGTCAATAAAGCCCGTGTGGCCGAATTGAAACAGGCAATCGCCGATGGCAGCTATAAAGTCGACAGCAACCGTGTAGCCAGCAAGCTGCTTAATTTCGAAGCCGAGCGCTAGGCAAATGCCTGCGCCGGGCTTTTGGACGCTTAAACCCCAAGGCCAGCCATGCATCACGACGAAAATTTGCTGCAACTGATCATTGATGATCTAGCGCCGACGCAACAATTGCTCGAGCTGCTCAAAGAAGAATCCCTGGCCCTCTATGGCCGGGACATGCCGCTGCTGGAAGAAATCCTGGCGCGCAAGCAGTCGTTGATTGTCCTGCTGGAACAGCACGGCAAGAAACGCAGCCAAATTCTCATCAGCCTTGGCCTGCCGGCAGACCACGACGGCCTGGCTCAACTGGCCAGCCACTCCTCGGTCGCGACCAATTGCTCTCCCAGAGCAAAGAACTCACTCAATTGCTCGCCCAGTGCCAGGAAGCCAACCTGCATAACGGTCAGTCGATCCAGCTTCAGCAAGCTACGACGGCCAACCAGTTGCGTATATTGCACGGCGGGGAGCCTCCAGCCCTGTATAACGCACAAGGCTCCACCTCGCGCCTGGTCAAGCCAAGCACCCGCAGCCAAGCCTGAACCGGTTTACAGCGCGGCCTATCCAAGGCGGGCAAGATGCTGGCAAAATGCCGGTTCTGCGTGCAGTCGTACTTTGTCTGGAGATGGAAGAACCGTGTTCAACGCCCTTAATGCGGAAGATGCTCCGCAGCCACCCAAGGTGCTCACCACGCCTCTGGAAATCGCCGGCACCTTGCGGATGCTGCAAGACAGTCATGATCCGTTGATCATCACCTTCCATGAGCGCAGCCAACGCTTCCAGAGCTATCTGGTGGACGTCAACCGTGAACGCGGCACCCTGGCGCTGGATGAAATGATCCCGCGCGACGGCGAGCGCCACCTCGAAAACGGCGAGCCCTTTCGCATCGAAGGCTTTCACGATGGCGTACGCGTCGCCTGGGAAAGCAACGGCACCCTGACCACCAGCGAAAAAGACGGCCACCGCATCTACACCGGCAGCCTGCCGAACGAAGTGGTCTACCACCAGCGTCGCAACGCCTTCCGGGCCGCGTTGAAACTGGCACAACTGGTCAATATCGAACTGGGTGGCGAAAAACTCAAAGCGCCGGTCAACGGCAAATTGCTGGATATTTCCGCCACCGGTTGCAAGTTGCGCTTTGAAGGCGACATTTCCGAACGCCTGCAACTGGGCCAGGTCTACGACCGCTTCGTTGCCGCACTGCCCTTTGGCAGCATGACCACCGCCGTGGAACTGCGCTACCTGCACTTCGAAGACAAGATCAACACCACGTTTGCCGGCGTGCGTTTCCACAACATGAGTGGCTTGGTGCAGCGCCAGGTTGAGCGTTTTGTGTACCAGCTGCAGCGTGAAGCGCGGCGTTTCGACAAAGACGACGACTTTTAAAGCATAAACGGCGTAACAAAAAACGGGCAGACCCTTTGGGGATCTGCCGTTTTTGCATTCAGGGGCGCGCCCTGCTCAGGTCATGGGGGTGTTCGTCCGGGTCAAGGGGTTCGGGCGGCGCATCGGCGGCGGGCTCCTCTTCCATCGGCTGCTCCGGCTCTGGCTCCGGCTCAACCTCAGGCACCGTCGTCTGCATCTGGTCTTGCACCACTTGCTCATCCACCCGCGGATCAAGGGCCGCCACCAGGGGCGAACTGGACATACTGTCGGGCATCGCCACGTGATGCAGCGGCGCATCCTCGACCTGATGCAGATTGGTCACCGCCTTCGGCCGAATGCGCCACACCAGGATCAATGCGCACAAGCTGAAAAACGCATAGAGCATCTGGCTGCCGAACAGCTTCATGACCACACCCGCCAACAACGGGCCGATGCTGGCGCCGACACCGTAGGTCACCAGCAGCATGGCGGTCAGCGATACCCGGCGATCGCCTTCCACATGGTCATTGGAGAACGCCACCGCCAGTGGATACAGGCAGAACTGCACCAGCGAACACAGGAAACCCGCAACGAATAACATTTCCAGCGGCACGTGGGTCATGATCGCCAACGGCAACGCCGCCACCGCCAGGCACAGGGCAAAACAGCGAATCAGCAGCGCTCGATCATAACGGTCCGACAACCAGCCCAGCGGCCACTGCACGAGCAAGCCGGCAAAAATGCAGCTACCCATGAACAAGCCGACCTGCTCGGTGGTGAGCCCCTGCTGCGAGGCATACAGCGGCGCCAGGCCATAGAAAGAACCGACGATCAATCCCGCGCCCAGCACCGTACTCAACGACTGCGGCACGCGCTTGATAAAGAAGCGCGGCTCCATCGGTGCTGGGTGCAGGGGTGCCGGGTGAATACGTCGCGTCATGGCCACCGGCACCAGGCACAGGGCAAAGCACAGCGCCACCAGCATCAGCAATTCGAGGCCGAGCTGGGGATGCATCACCAGGATCAGTTGGCCCAACACCAGGCCCAAGTAGGAGGCGATCATATACCCGCTGAACACCACGCCCCGCTGCTTGGCATCGGCCTGCTCATTGAGCCAGCTTTCGATGACCATGTACTGGCACATCATCCCGAGGCCCACAATCACCCGCAGTACGATCCAGGCCGGCAGCCAGTCGACCAGCCCATGACCCAGCACCGCCGCGCCGACAATGCCGGCACAGGTGGCATAGGCGCGAATATGCCCGACGCGGGCAATCAAGCGATGCCCGATCTTGCCGCCCAACACCAGGCCGAAGTAGTTGGCCGCCATCAGCGCACCCACCCACAGGCTGTCGACGTGGTCGGCCGCCAGGCGCAAGGCCAGGTAGGTACTGAGCAGGCCGGAGCCGATCAGCATCATCAAGGAGGCGAAATAAAGGGCTCGAAAAGATTTCCAGATCTGGCGCATCGGCGGTCCGAGCGGCTCCTTGCGGTGAGAGACAGGGCTATCGGCATGATAGTCCCGGGTGGCCGGTTCCGGACAGGCGGTAAAGTCTGATTCCGGGGATTATTTTGCTAGAACAGCTCAGACGCTGCCGAGTGGCATGCGAGGTACACCCTGTCGAGAAATACACGACGCACCTGCTGTGAACCTTGATCGGCGGCAAGGTTCGATTGCCGCTTGAAAAGACCTGACGCGCATAAAAAAGCCCCGCCGCAAATACTCGGCGAGGCTTCTAATCTGGTGTCCCAGGGCCGGTTCGAACGGCCAACCTTCCCCTTAGGAGGGGGATGCTCTATCCAATTGAGCTACTGGGACAAATGACAGCCACACGACCAAGGGCGTTGCGACGGACGGCGTGCATGTTAACGGCCGAGGTGGGTTTTGTCATGTCGTCCGTGGGCTTTTTGAATGTAGGGCGATCCTTGGCCCGCTCACGCCGACTTCGCCCCGCAAACCCGGGCATCAATGGCAGGTCGTGCAAAATGCACTACCCCCAAATGCCATCATTGCAACTTGCAATGAAAGCCCTCTCCAGACTGTACCCAACCAATTGATTTTGCTGAGTTAATGGATTGGCACGACACCTGCTATATACCTTCTACACCACCTACCCAGCCACGGCGTCAAACGGAGAATGTGACCATGAACAGTGCCCTTCTGTTAGCCCTCAACGCCGTCGCCCTGGCTGCGCTGGTGATGTTCCATGTCCAATCGAACAACAACGACCCGGCTCAGATCAGCCAGGCCCTCCCCCACCACCTGCAACAACGCCCATTGTTGGCGGTGATGACGCCCAATGCTCAGTCGCCAGTACGCCTGGCCCAAGACAACCAGGCTGCGCCCGCATCCGAACGCTGGGTTTTCTGAGGAAACCACTCATGAGCAAATCTGCCTGGCTATTTCTGTGCCTCACCTCCATCACCTGCACACTGGCCTTGATCAGCGATTCGCCAGACGCCCAAACCAGCGCATTCGTCGCCAGCGGTGTTTGTGCCTGCGTTCTGCTGTTGACGCTCGTCGTAGGGCGCCGTATCAAATTCGACCCGGTTCTGCGCTGAGCTCCGCCCCCCCCCCCCGACCTGACCTTACGTCGCCTGCCCTAGTAAATCGGCAAATTGCCACTAGTCTTATAGTTAAGGGCAAAGGGCCACTTTGCTATACGATGTGCGGCTTCAACCCCTGTGCGGCCTGGGTCTGCGTGCGAATTGAGCGCCGGCGGCTTGTGACAAAAAGTTTTCCAACCAGTCCGCAAAAATGCAAATGAGTGCTGGCATAAAGCCTTTAGGCAGTTCAATATTTGTCACAGAATTGACGCCAAGGAACTGGCAAATCTGAGGCATGATGCGGCCTCTTTGCAATTCGGGTTGAACTTTGGTCGTGAGTCTTGTCTTAACACTCATCTTGCGGCCAATTCCAGAAACCGCTCCCCTGAACTAACCGGTTAAATATATGCGCCCATTGAAACAGGCAATTTATTCCAGCCGTACGGCTGACAAGTTCGTCGTACGTCTGCCAGACGGAATGCGGGAACGCATTGCCGAGGTGGCTCGCAATCATCACCGCAGCATGAACTCCGAAATCATCGCGCGCCTGGAACAGAGCCTTATTCAGGAAGGTGCGCTGGGTGACGAGCTGAGCATGCGTCTGGACAGCCCCGAGTTGTCGCTGCACGAACGCGAGCTGCTGCAGCGCTTTCGCCAACTCTCCCACCGCCAGCAAAATGCCCTCGTCTCGCTTATCGCGCACGACGTCGAGGCGGCCGCAGAAGCCAATTGATCTGCAACTGAAAGCCGAAGCCAGCCATGTGCTGGCTTTTTTTTGCCTGGAGTTTGGATAGATTTTGTATCGCACGCAGCAGCTGTCCAGCCTCGCAGGGGCTCGACAGCTGCGTTAGAGAAAAGCTACCCAGGTCAGAGCAGGAAGATCGTCGCCAGGCCCAGGAAGATGAAGAACCCGCCGCTGTCGGTCATGGCAGTGATCATGACACTGGCGCCCATCGCCGGGTCACGGCCCAGGCGTGCCAGGGTCATGGGGATGAGTACTCCCATAAACGCAGCCAACAACAGGTTCAGCGTCATGGCGGCCGTCATTACCACGCCCAGGGACCAACTGCCGTAGAGCAGGTAGGCGACCACGCCTATCACCCCGCCCCACACCAGGCCGTTGACCAGACCCACTGCCAATTCCTTGCGCAGCAGCCGCGACGAGTTAGCCGTACTCACCTGATCCAGCGCCATCGCCCGCACAATCATGGTGATGGTCTGGTTACCAGAGTTGCCACCGATACCCGCCACAATCGGCATCAACGCCGCCAGGGCCACGAGCTTCTCAATGGAGCCTTCAAACAGCCCGATCACACGGGAAGCGATAAACGCGGTAATCAGGTTGATGGCCAGCCAGGCCCAGCGGTTATGCAGCGAACGCCAGACCGACGCAAAAATATCTTCCTCTTCACGCAGACCTGCCATGTTGAGGACTTCGGTTTCACTTTCTTCACGGATCAAGTCGACGATTTCATCGATGGTCAAACGACCAATGAGCTTGCCGTTCTTGTCGACCACCGGGGCCGAGATCAAGTCGTAACGCTCGAATGCCTGGGCCGCGTCGTAGGCATCTTCGTCGGGGTGAAAGCTCACCGTATCGCTGGCCATCAGATCCGCGACTTTCTTGTCCGGATCGTTGACCAACAGTCGTTTGATCGGCAGTACGCCCTTGAGAATACCTTCGTAGTCGACCACGAACAGTTTGTCGGTATGACCCGGCAGTTCCTTGAGGCGACGCAAGTAACGCAATACCACTTCCAGGCTGACGTCTTCGCGGATGGTGACCATCTCGAAGTCCATCAGCGCGCCGACCTGATCCTCGTCGTAAGACAGTGCGGAGCGCACGCGCTCACGCTGCTGCGTGTCCAGCGCTTCCATCAGCTCATGGACGACATCACGGGGCAGTTCCGGCGCGAGATCCGCCAGTTCGTCAGCGTCCATTTCCTTGGCCGCAGCCAGGAGCTCGTGATCGTCCATGTCGGCGATCAGCGTTTCACGGACCGAATCGGATACTTCGAGCAGGATGTCGCCGTCGCGGTCGGCCTTGACCAACTGCCAGAGGGTCAGTCGATCGTCGAGCGGCAGCGCTTCGAGGATATAAGCAACGTCGGCGGAGTGCAGGTCATCGAGCTTGCGTTGCAACTCGACGAGGTTTTGCCGGTGCACCAGGTTTTCGACGAGGTCGTTATTCGGACCTTCCTGGCGATGTGTAAGGTCTTCGACCACACGTTGACGCTGCAGCAGCTCGACGACTTGAGCCAGGCGATCCTGCAGGCTTTCTTGTGTTTTCTTTACTTCTACTTCGGTCATAGGCGAACTCCACTCCCAGCAGCGGGGCACGCCGGAAGGATCAATCAGTCAATTCATGATTGGTAAAACGGGGTACTGAGTCACTACTGGGTAAGTCCATGGAGGTATTCCATAAGCCCCGGCGGGGCTGACGGGCGCAATGATACACGTTGCGTGCGTCTTTAACGTTAAAAAACTGGAAAGAACAAGCGCTTGCGAGACAAAGTTGAGTACTGGCTGCATCTATGAACTGCGACGACGCAACGGCAAAAGAAAACACATGGAGACAGGAGAAAAACCAGAGACCGGGATAAATCCTACCCAAATCCCAGACGGCAAAAAGCCCGCACTTGGCGGGCTTTTTGTTTGTATGGTGCACTCGACAGGATTCGAACCTGTGACCGCTCGGTTCGTAGCCGAGTACTCTATCCAGCTGAGCTACGAGTGCAGAGTGTGTTTTTAGACCAGATCACAACTGGTTGAAGCCAAGCTAACTGCATTGCTGCAACTAACTCTTAAATGGTGCACTCGACAGGATTCGAACCTGTGACCGCTCGGTTCGTAGCCGAGTACTCTATCCAGCTGAGCTACGAGTGCATTTGTCGCCGCGCATTATAGGCCGTTCAATCTCTATGTAAAGCTATTTTTTCGTTTAATTTCAACCACTTAACGAAAAAACCAGATTGCAACGTACTAAGCAAATAATGGCGGAGAACGGGGGATTCGAACCCCCGACACCCTTTTGAGGTGTACTCCCTTAGCAGGGGAGCGCCTTCGGCCACTCGGCCAGCTCTCCGCAACACGGGGCGTATATTAACCACGTTCATCCCCGTTTGCAAACATAAAAAACGATAAAAATTAAAGGCTTGGTTCTTCGTCCTTCTCTTTCTTGATCCGCAGGTAGATTTCCTCGCGATGGACCGCTACCTCTTTCGGAGCGTTAACCCCGATACGTACTTGATTGCCTTTGACGCCGAGCACGGTCACGGTGATTTCGCCATCACCGATAATCAGGCTTTCTGCGCACCGACGAGTCAGAATCAGCATACCTTTCTCCTCACGCATTTCATTCAGGAACAACAGTCTGCAAAAAAAGGCGTTCGACCCGCGACCAAATGGTCACAGTCCTAACCCCCTAAGTATTGTCGAGCGCACGTAAAAGACCATGCGCCCTACAAAAAAAGCAAAGGCGCGGTAGACCGCGCCTTCCTGGCATTACGTCACTCGCCCTGTCGGGCCGGAGCGTCCAGCTCAAAAGCGGTGTGCAGCGCGCGTACAGCCAGCTCCAGGTACTTCTCCTCGATCACCACCGAGACTTTGATTTCCGAGGTGGAGATCATCTGGATGTTGATACTTTCCTTGGCCAGAGCCCCAAACATGCGGCTGGCAACGCCGGCATGGGAACGCATGCCCACACCCACGATCGAGACCTTGGCTATCTTGGTATCGCCGATCACTTCACGGGCGCCAATCTCGCTCGCGGTGTTCTGCAGGATTTTCAACGCTGCATCGTATTCGTTGCGGTGCACGGTGAAGGTGAAGTCGGTGGTGTTATCGTGCGAGACGTTCTGCACGATCATGTCGACTTCGACATTCGCATCGCTGACAGGGCCCAGAATCTTGAACGCGACGCCCGGGGTGTCTGGCACGCCACGGATAGTCAGCTTGGCTTCATCGCGGTTGAAAGCGATGCCGGAAATGATCGGCTGTTCCATGGATTCCTCTTCATCAATAGTAATGAGGGTGCCCGGACCCTCTTTGAAGCTGTGCAATACGCGCAGCGGAACGTTGTACTTGCCGGCGAACTCCACCGCACGAATCTGCAATACCTTGGAACCGAGGCTGGCCATTTCCAGCATCTCTTCAAAGGTGATCTTGTCCAGGCGCTGGGCCACGGGCACGACACGCGGGTCGGTGGTATAGACGCCATCCACATCGGTATAGATCTGGCACTCGTCAGCCTTGAGCGCTGCCGCCAGGGCCACGCCGGTGGTGTCCGAACCGCCACGCCCGAGGGTAGTGATATTGCCCTGCTCGTCCACACCCTGGAAACCCGCTACAACTACCACGCGACCGGCTTGCAGATCAGTGCGAATTTTCTGATCGTCAATCTGCAGGATGCGCGCCTTGGTATGTGCGCTGTCGGTGAGGATGCGCACCTGGCTGCCGGTATACGACACGGCCGGCACGCCACGCTTGTTCAACGCCATGGCCAGCAACGCGATGGTCACTTGCTCGCCGGTGGATACGATCACATCCAGCTCACGCGGCAGCGGTTGCTGGTCGCCGCTGATGGCCTTGGCCAGATCGATCAGGCGATTGGTCTCGCCGCTCATGGCCGACAGCACCACGACCAGGTCATCGCCGGCATCGCGGAATTTCTTAACCTTGTCGGCCACCTGCTCGATTCTTTCGACAGAGCCGACCGAGGTGCCTCCAAATTTCTGTACGATCAAAGCCATTTCCAAGCCGCCTCAGCCCGTAAAGGGGCGCCTAATATCCAATCAACCCGCACTGAACAGCCCGTGACTGAAGCACGGGCCGGTTAACAGTGCCTTAAATACCTGCCTCGACAAACGGCACGGTCAGGGCCAGGGCCGCGTCCAGGGCACCGGCGTCCACACCACCGCCTTGCGCCATGTCCGGACGACCACCGCCCTTCCCGCCCACTGCCGCAGCGGCTTGCTTCATCAAATCACCGGCCTTGAGTTGGCCAGTCAGGTCTTTGGTTACACCGGCAACCAGCACGACCTTATCCTCATGGACACTGCCGAGCAGGATCACTGCGCGGCCGAGCTTGTTCTTCAACTGATCGACCAGGGCCAACAACGCCTTGCCATCCTGACCGTCCAGGCGTGCCGCCAGGACTTTCACATCCTTGACGTCCACCGCCGAAGCCGACAGGTCGTCGCCCGCCGCGCTGGCAGCCTTGGCCTGCAGTTGCTCCAGCTGTTTCTCCAGCGCACGGTTGCGCTCCAGCACAGCGGACAGCTTGTCGATCAGGTTGTCACGGCTGCCCTTGACCAGGCTGGCCGCTTCCTTGAGTTGCTCTTCGGCCGCATTGAGGTACGCCAGCGCCGCAGCGCCGGTGACCGCTTCAATACGACGCACACCCGACGCCACGCCGCTTTCGCTGATGATTTTCAGCAGGGCGATGTCGCCGGTACGGTTGGCGTGGATACCACCGCACAGTTCTACCGAGAAATCGCCACCCATGCTCAGTACGCGCACGCTGTCGCCGTACTTCTCGCCAAACAGCGCCATGGCGCCCTTGGCCTTGGCGGTCTCGATGTCGGTCTCTTCGGTTTGCACGGCGGTATTCTTGCGAATCTCGGCGTTGACGATGTCTTCCAGGGCCTTGATCTGCGCGGGCGGGATCGCTTCAAAGTGGCTGAAGTCGAAACGCAGGCGCTGGCTGTCGACCAACGAACCTTTCTGCTGAACGTGATCGCCCAATACCTGGCGCAGCGCGGCGTGCAGCAAGTGCGTCGCCGAGTGGTTCAGCGCAGTGGCGTGGCGTACGTCGGCATCGACCTGGGTGTCGACCGGCGCACCGATGGTCAGGTTGCCCAGCACCAGCACACCGTGATGCAGGAACGCACCGCCGGTCTTGGTGGTGTCGCGTACTTCAAAACGCCCGGAAGTCGAACTCAGGAAACCACAGTCACCGACCTGGCCACCGGACTCGGCGTAGAACGGGGTCTGGTCCAGCACCACAACGGCTTCATCACCTTCGTTCAACACATCGACCGACTTGCCATCTTTATAGAGGGCCACGATCTTGGCCGAGCCCACGGTCGCCTTGTAGCCGGTGAACTCGGTGGCCACGTCGACCTTGACCAGGGTGTTGTAGTCCAGGCCAAAAGAGCTGGCGGAACGCGCTCGCACGCGCTGGGCTTCCATTTCTCGCTCGAAACCGGCCTCATCGATAGTCAGCTCGCGCTCACGGGCGATGTCGGCGGTCAAGTCCATCGGGAAACCGTAGGTGTCATAGAGTTTGAACACCACGTCGCCCGGCACCACGGTGCCTTTGAGCTCGGCCAGGTCCTGTTCCAGAATTTTCAGGCCGTGTTCCAGGGTCTTGGAGAACTGTTCCTCCTCAGCCTTGAGCACGCGCTCGATATTGCCCTGCTGTTGCTTGAGTTCCGGGAAGGCATCGCCCATCTCGGCTACCAGCGCGGCCACGATCTTGTAGAAGAAGCTGCCGGTAGCGCCCAGCTTGTTGCCGTGGCGGCAGGCGCGACGGATGATGCGGCGCAGCACATAGCCACGGCCTTCGTTGGACGGCAGCACGCCGTCGGCGATCAGGAAGCCGCAGGAGCGGATGTGGTCCGACACCACCTTGAGCGAGGACTGGCTTTCATTGGCGCAACCAATGGCCGCCGCCGAGGCGCTCAACAGGTTGGTGAACAGGTCGATTTCATAGTTGGAATGAACATGCTGCATCACCGCACTGATCCGCTCCAGGCCCATGCCGGTGTCGACCGACGGCGCCGGCAACGGATGCAACACGCCGTCGGCGGTGCGGTTGAACTGCATGAACACGTTGTTCCAGATCTCGATGTAACGGTCACCGTCTTCTTCCGGCGAGCCCGGTGGGCCGCCCCAGATGTCGGCGCCGTGATCGTAGAAAATCTCGGTGCAGGGCCCGCAAGGGCCGGTATCGCCCATGGTCCAGAAGTTATCGGAGGCGTACGGCGCGCCCTTGTTGTCGCCGATGCGGATCATGCGCTCGACGGGCACGCCGATTTGCTGGGTCCAGATGTCATAGGCTTCATCGTCCGTGGCGTACACGGTGACCCAGAGCTTTTCCTTGGGCAGCTTCAATACGCCGGTCAGGAAGGTCCAGGCGAAGGTAATCGCGTCTTTCTTGAAATAGTCGCCGAAGCTGAAGTTGCCCAGCATTTCGAAGAATGTGTGGTGGCGAGCGGTGTAACCGACGTTTTCCAGGTCACTGTTCTTGCCGCCGGCGCGTACGCACTTCTGGCTGCTGGTGGCGCGGGTGTAAGCGCGCTTTTCCTGGCCCAGGAAGCAGTCCTTGAACTGGTTCATCCCCGCGTTGGTGAACAGCAGGGTGGGGTCATTGCCTGGGATCAAGGAGCTGGAGGAGACACGGGTGTGACCTTGCTCTTCGAAGAAGCGAAGGAAGGCTTCACGGATTTCTGCGCTTTTCATTAGGTTCTTCCACGGAGGCTGCGGCCAAAGGCCAGTGCGCAACATCATCAGACGGAGCGACGGCAAAAGGCCGCATTATATCGGCCCTTTGCCGGTGGTACAGCGTGTTTATGCGATAGAGCGGTTCAATTAGACGGTCTACAGGCTCATTTGCGCGAAAAATCGACGAACGCCTTGAGCACCTGCTCCATCTGCGCCCGACTGACATCCAGATGAGTGACCATACGCAGGCGTGGCGCGACGCTCAACTTGATCGCGCGTTCGTCGGCAAACGCCTTCAACGCCTGGGCCTGGTCGCCGATCTGCACGTAGACCATGTTGGTTTGCACCGGCTCCACGTCGTAACCGGCCTTGCGCAGTTCATCCCCCAGCCACTGGGCGTTGGCATGGTCGTCGGCCAGGCGCTGCACCTGATGATCCAGGGCATACAACCCCGCCGCCGCCAGGGAACCGGCCTGGCGCATGCCGCCGCCGACCATCTTGCGCAGCCGGCGGGCCTTGGCGATCAGCGCCGTGGAGCCGCACAGCACCGAACCAATCGGCGCGCCGAGGCCCTTGGACAGGCACACCGACACCGAATCGAAATGCCGGGCGATCTCCCGCGCGTCGACCCCAAGCTTGACCGCGGCGTTGTAGAGGCGCGCGCCATCCAAATGCAGCGCCAGGTCGTGCTCACGGGCAAAGGCCCGCGCCCTGGCCAAGTACTCCAACGGCAACACCTTGCCCTGCATGGTGTTTTCCAGGGCCAGCAGGCGCGTGCGGGCGAAGTGGAAATCGTCGGGCTTGATGGCGTCCAACACTTGATTCAGGTCCAGAGAGCCGTCTGCCTGCACCTCCAGCGGCTGTGGCTGGATAGAGCCCAGCACCGCTGCGCCACCGCCTTCGTATTTGTAGGTGTGGGCCTGTTGACCGACGATGTACTCCTCGCCGCGCTCGCAGTGAGCCATCAACGCCAGCAGGTTGCTCATGGTGCCGGTGGGCACGAACAACGCCGCCGCAAACCCCAGGCGCCTGGCCAGCTCGGCTTCCAACAGATTGACGCTGGGGTCTTCACCGTAGACGTCGTCGCCGCTGACGGCACTGGCCATCGCATCACGCATGCCGGCGGTGGGTTGGGTCACGGTGTCGCTGCGCAGGTCTATCACAGTCATCAAACTGGCCTCTGAGGGGGTGGGCATGCTGTCGTAGTGATGATTACTGCGGGCAAAGCCACGGAATATCAAGCCCCGTATGCATTCAATCGAATACCAACCAAACAAACCGATATAGGGTATCGATACGGCACTCGTGCAGTTTCTGAAAAACCATGTTAAAAACTCTCCGCCGCCAGGGTTCTGGTGGCAACGTTCTCAGGGCGGGGTGCAATTCCCCACCGGCGGTAATTACACGCAATGTGTATAGCCCGCGAGCGCTTGGCGTCTTGAACTGCTCACGCAGGACGACGACAAGGTCAGCAGACCCGGTGTGATCCCGGGGCCGACGGTCATAGTCCGGATGAAGAGAGAACGGGATTGGCACCTAAGGGCCGCGCGCCTGTTTGCGCACGCGTACCCTTAAATCCCATTCGATTCATAACGCCCTGTTTTTTTCTTAAACAGGAGTCAGAACATGCAACCCACCGCTATCGACAGCAAAAGCAAAAACCATCACGGCGAGCGCGTCGCGTTTATCCAGGCCTGCTGGCACAAGGATATTGTCGACCAATCGCGCAAAGGCTTCCTCGCCGAAATGCTCGTCCAGGGCTACCAGGAATCGGACATCGACTTCTTCGAAGTCGGCGGCGCCTTTGAAATGCCCCTGCACGCCAAACTGCTGGCCAAGACCGGCCGCTACGCCGGTATCGTGGCTGCCGCGCTGGTGGTGGACGGCGGCATCTACCGTCACGAGTTCGTCGCCCAATCGGTGGTCAGCGGCCTGATGCAGGTGCAGCTGGAAACGGAAGTGCCGGTGTTCTCGGTATCGCTGACCCCACATCACTTCCATGCGGGCAGCGAGCACCATGCGTTCTTCCACGATCACTTCGTGCACAAGGGCCAGGAAGCGGCGCGCACCTGCGCCGACACCCTGCACAAGGTACGCGCGATCCGTCGTAGCGAGCCGCGTGCGGTAGCGGTCTAAGCAACACTGCAAAACCAATGTGGGAAGGGTTTGCCCCTTCCCACATTTGGACCTCACCAGACCTCAGGAACTATGCCAATCCGGCATCCGTGGTCGGCACGATCAATATCCCCGCGCGCAAGCCATTCTTGACCTTCGGGTTGGGGAAGATGATGCGTGCGCCCTCCTCCTCGATCACCCAGCGGGTCTTGGCCACGTCTTCGGCCAGCAAATAACCCTTTTCCAATTCCGAAAAGTTTTCCACATCGGCCGGCAGGTGCAGCAGGAAGGCATCGCTGTGTTTGATCACTTCGCGGGCAACGGCGAACAGTTGCAGTCCGTCGAGGTTGTCAGTCTCGGGCTCGGTGCCTTCGATGATCTGCTGCAGGCGCAGCTCCAGGCACGAAACGTTCACCCCCTGGTTTTGCCCGAACGGCCGCGCCTTGCCCAGTTCCAGGGTGAAGGCCTCGGCGTCCAGCTGCTCGTAGGTAAAGGCCGAGAAGGTGATCGAGGCCTTGTTCTGCATCAGCACCGCCTCCATGCCGGCCGCGCGCAGGCGCGCAAGCTCACGCCGCGAGTGCTGGCGTCCGTCCTTCCACGGGTACAGCGCAAACTGCTCGATTTTCGAACCACGAATGGCGGTATGCAGGTCGTAATGCAGGCGCGAGCGACCCGGCTGGCTGAAGAAGCTGCGCGCCAGTTGTTCAAGCTCGGCGGCGCGCATCGCTTCGGGGCCGATATTGCTTTCATGCCGGCCGTTGAACAGCCGGTTGACGTCCAGTTCGAGGTAACGCTCACCGCGGCGCATGGCCTCGGGGTTGCCGAACAAGAACAGAATACGGGTGCGGGGCTTGATCTCCCCACGGGCGATGCCATGCAACAGGCGGTCGAGCAGTTCGATCGGCGCGGTTTCGTTGCCATGGATGCCGGACGACAGCAGCAGGTCGCAGCCGTTGTCCCGAGCCTGCGGCGGCGCACTTCGAGCGCGCCCTCGCTGAGCCAGCGCATCTGCACGCCGTCGACAGTCAGTTGAATTTTTTGCGCCGGTTCGCGACCGGCGAGGGTCAGTTCAAGCAGTTTGCCGAGGGCGAGCATACGCAGCTTCCTTAGTGGTTGCAGCCTGGACCGTGGACGTGATCGTCATCATCACCTTCGACGTCGGCCGGTTCCATTTCCAGTTGCAGGCTCATCAGGTTGGTGGCCAGCGGGCGCATCAGCAGGTTGGCGTACTCGGCGTCGCCTTCTTCCACGTCCACGCCGATCAGCAGTTGCCCACGGCCGTCGTGCTGGATCCAGATCTCCTTGCCCTGCCAGACCACGGCAACGCGGGTGCAGGAGGTTTCCAGCTGGGTGCCGTCGGTGTCTTCAAGGATCAGTTTCAGGGTATCGGTCATAAATAAAATTTCTCAGCCGTGCGGCGTTAATTGATCTGGAACGGATAAACCGAGCCCAGTTTAAGGATTTGCGTCAGTTCATCCAATGCCGTGCGGCACTCAAGCAGCAATTGCGGGTCAGCCAGGTCGGTTTCGCGCAGGCTGTCACGATAGTGCTTGTCGACCCACTGGGTCAGCGTGTCATACAACGGCGCGGTCATGATAACCCCTGGGTTCACCGCCGCCAGCTCGGTTTCGTTCAGCGCCACACGCAAACGCAGGCACGCCGGGCCACCGCCGTTCTGCATGCTTTGCTTGAGATCGAACACCTTCACTTCGCGGATCAGCCCACCGGAGGCGGTGAGGCCTTGCAAGTAGTGCCACACGCGTTCGTTGGTGCGGCATTCCTCGGGCACAATCAGCAACATCGAGCCGTCAGGGCGGGTCAGCAACTGGCTGTTGAACAGGTAGGAGCGCACCGCGTCCTCGACGCTGACCTGGGCACGAGGCACGCACACCGATTGGAAGTTGCCGCCCAGCGCGCCCAATTTGCCGTGCAGCTCGGCGAGCATCTGTTCGGTATTGAGGAACGCATCCTCGTGATGAAACAGCACTTCGCCATTGCCCACCGCGATCACGTCGTTGTGGAACACACCGGCATCGATCACGGCCGGGTTCTGCTGGGCGTAGACCACGCCCCCCTCCTTCAGGCCATGCAGGCGCGCAACAGCCTGAGAGGCTTCAAGGGTCTGGCGCGCCGGGTACTTCTGCGGCGCGGGGTAACGCGGGTCGAAGGCGCTGCGCCCGAACACGAAAAACTCCACGCCCGCCTCGCCATATTCACGGCAGAAACGCGTGTGGTTGGCGGCGCCTTCGTCACCGAACTGCGCCACTGCCGGCAATGCGGCGTGGTGGGCGAAGTGCTCGCCATCGGCAAACATCGCCCCCAGCACACGGCTGGTGGTCGGGTGTTCGATGCTGCGGTGGTATTTGCAGTTAAGGTTGGCGGCCGTGAAATGCACGCGACCGTCAGCCGTGTCGGCACTGGGGCTGACGGTGGCGGCGTTGGCCACCCACATGCTCGACGCCGAGCAGCTCGCGACCAATAGCGGCATGGCCTGCTTGGCCGCCTGCTCGATCACCTGGGCATCGGTACCGCTGAAACCCAGGCCGCGCAAGGCCGCCACGTCCGGGCGTTCCTGAGGGGCGAGCACGCCTTGCACAAAACCCATGTCCATCAGGGCCTTCATTTTCTGCAGGCCCTGCAACGCCGCTTCCCTGGGGTTGGAATGCTGCTGGCTATTGCTCTGGGACGCGACGTTGCCGAAGGACAAACCGCCGTAGTTATGGGTCGGCCCCACTAGACCGTCAAAATTGACTTCATAGGATTTCATCGGCGAGGCTCCACGAACATCTGTTTTTATAGGTTTCAAAAATCTACAACACACCGCAGATTCAAGCCCCCTCCCACATTTTTAACCCAGCGTAATGCCTGGGGTCAGCGTGGCGGGGACTACCAAACTCGGGGTCTCCAGCGATGCCACCGGGTACGCGCAATAATCCGCTGCATAGTAGGCACTGGCGCGATGGTTGCCCGAGGCCCCTACCCCACCGAACGGCGCGGTGCTGGCGGCGCCGGTCAGTTGTTTGTTCCAGTTGACGATGCCGGCGCGGCTGTGCAGCCAGAACTGCTGGTAACGCGCTTCGGAGTCCGACAGCAAACCGGCAGCCAGGCCGTATTGGGTGTTGTTGGCCTCGGCAATCGCCGCTTCGAAATCAGCGTAGCGAATCACCTGCAGCAGCGGGCCGAACAGTTCTTCGTCTTCGCGCTCGGCCACGCCGGTGACGTCGATGATGCCCGGCGTCAGCAAGGCGGCCTGGTCCCGCGGCTGGGTCATTTCCAGCAACGCCACGGCGCCGTTGGCCAGCATCAATTCCTGGGCTTGCATCAAGGCTTTCGCCGCACCGAGGGAAATCACCGAGCCCATGAACGGCGCCGGTTGTTGATCGAATGCGCCCACTTCAATCGTGGCGCTGACCGCCACCAGGCGCGCCAGCAACGCATCGCCCCAGGCGCCTTGCGGCACCAGCAGGCGGCGGGCGCAGGTGCAACGCTGGCCGGCCGAGATAAACGCCGATTGGATAATGGTGTAGACCGCCGCATCCACGTCAGCCACTTCATCCACCACCAGCGGGTTGTTGCCGCCCATTTCCAGCGCGAGGATCTTGTCCGGGCGCCCGGAAAACTGCTGGTGCAGGTGATTGCCGGTGCGGCTGGAGCCGGTGAAGAACAGACCGTCGATGCCTGGGTTGGCCGCCAAGGCGATGCCGGTCTCCCGCGCGCCTTGCAGCAGGTTCAACACGCCCGCCGGCAGACCGGCTTCGATCCAGCACTGCACGGTCAGTTCGGCGACCTTGGGGGTCAGTTCGCTCGGCTTGAACAGCACGGTGTTACCCGCCAGCAAGGCCGGGACGATATGCCCGTTGGGCAAGTGCCCAGGAAAGTTGTAAGGGCCGAACACCGCCACCACGCCGTGGGGCTTGTGGCGCAATACGGCGGTGGCGTCACCCAGTGGGCCGCTCTTCTCGCCGGTGCGCTCGCGGTAGCTTTGCACCGAGATCGCGATTTTGTTGGCCATGCTGATGACTTCGGTGGCCGACTCCCATAGCGGTTTGCCGGTTTCCTCGCCGATGCAGCGGGCGATTTCATCGGCGCGGCTTTTAAGGGTGTTGGCGAAGGCCTCCAGCACGCTGATGCGTTCTTCCAGCGAGCGCTTGGCCCAGGCCGGAAACGCCTGGCGCGCGCCTGCACGGCGGACTCGACCTGCTCGGCGCTGGCGCCATTGCCGGCCCACAGCACCTGTTGGGTCACCGGGTTGCGTGATTCAAACAACTCACCCTGGCCGGCCAGCCAGCTTCCTGCGATATACAGCGAATTCATTACTTCGACTCCCGAGCAGCGGACAGCGGTACGGCGCGCACTTGATCACCCACCACCAGTTGCAGGCGCTTGGCGGTCTGTGGGTCGACCACCAGAGTACCGGCAGCCAGACGCGCCGGCGCGGCGGTGATACGGCAGTCTTCGCGCTTGCGGTTATGGATCAGGAACGGCGTGGCGTCGTCCCCCGGCGTGCCGATGGCCAACACCAACGACTGGCTGTCGCGCACCGCACGGATCTTGGCGGTTTCACATTCCACCGCCGGGCCGGCGTCGAAGATGTCGACATAGCCCTGGTAGCTGAAGCCTTCGCTCTTGAGCATGCTCAGCGCCGGTTCGGTGTCCGGATGCACCTTGCCGATCACGTTGCGCGCATCCTCGGACAGGAAGCAGCTGTACAACGGAAACTTCGGCATCAGCTCGGCAATGAACGCCTTGTTGCCGACGCCGGTGAGGTAGTCGGCCTGGCTGAACTCCATCTTGAAGAAGTGCCGGCCCAGGCTTTCCCAGAACGGCGAACGCCCGGCCTCGTTGGACACGCCGCGCATCTCGGCGATGATCTTGTTGCCGAACAGTTGCGGGAACTCCGCGATAAACAACAGGCGCGCCTTGGCCAGCATGCGACCGTTGAGGCCGTTGCGGTAATCGGCATGCAGGAACAGCGAGCACAACTCGGAATTGCCGGTGAGGTCGTTGGCCAGGAACAGCGTCGGAATCTCGCGGTAGATATTCAGCTCCTGGGAGGCGCTGACCGTCAGGCCCACCCGGAAGTTGTACCAGGGCTCGCGCAGGCCCACGGCACCAGCGATGGCGGAAATACCCACCACGCGGCCTTCGTCGTTTTCCAGCACGAACAGGTAGTCGGCATCCCCGCGCCCGGCTTCGCCGCGGAAGGTTTTTTCGGCCCAGCCCACGCGGTGGGTCAGACGCTCTTCGTTGGCCGGCAAGGTGGTCAGGCCGGTGCCGGTGCTGCGCGCCAGATCAATCAGGGCCGGTAAATCGCTGCTGCGTACGGGACGAACGATCATGCTATCTCCTCGAACGGGCCGCTGTTGTCAGCCACCCGCGAAACTCTCTTTTTAAACCGCAACCAGACGCACACTGGCGCCTTCGCCAACACCCAAGGCTTCGGCTGCCGCCAAGTCCAGTGTCACGGGCTTGCCGGGCGCGTAGTCCAGTTCCAGCATCACCGCGCGGTAATCCTGCAACTGCGCATTGCTCACCAGGTACTGGCGACCAACCCCCTTGACCATCTCGCCGATCTTCACCGGCACCACGCGGCTCTGAGCGATCGAGCGAATGCCCGAGACCCTTGCATGCAGCGTCGGGCCACCGTCGAAAATGTCGATGTAATGGTCGGTCTCGAAGCCTTCGCGCATCAGGATGTCGAAGGTGATCTGCGCACGCGGGTGCACCTGGCCCATGGCTTCCTGGGCTTCGTCCGGCAGCAGCGGCACGTAGATCGGGTAATGCGGCATCAGTTCGGCGAGGAAGGTGCGGCTTTTCAGCCCGCACAGGCGCTCGGCGGCGGCGTAGTTGAGGTCGAAGAAGTTGCGGCCGATGGCGTCCCAGAACGGCGAATCACCGTTCTCGTCGCTGTAGCCGACGATCTCGGTCACTACCGAGTCGGCAAAGCGCTCGGGGTGGCTGGCGACGAACAATAGGCGACCACGGGAGTTGAGTTCCGACCACGGCGAACCGACCAGCTCGGGCACCACGTAGAAACTGGTGAGCAGGCTGTTGCCGGTGAGGTCGTGGCACTGGGAAAGCACGTGGATCTTGTTATGGATCTTCAGCTCGCGGGAGGCGTGCACGAACGTTTCGTTACGAAAGCTGTAGAACGGCTCTGAATAACCAGCCGAAGCGACGATGGCCGAGCAGCCCGCCAATTTGCCGGTCTCGGTGTCTTCGAGCACGAAGAAATAGCTTTCTTCACCGTTGAAACTCACCTCGGCCGCGAAGGACGCTTCGCTGGCGGCGATCTTGTCGCTCAGGCGTTCCACATCGTCCGGCAAGGAGGTGACACCAATCGGGCTGTCTGCAGCCAGACGCTGTACCTCGCCCAGATCAGCCATTTGCGCGGGGCGCATCACCAGCATGGTGTCACTCCTTAACTCGAAAACTCATAGGAAAAAATTACCGGACAGGTCAGGAACAACACAGCTCCTAATGTGGGAGGGGCGGTGCGACGATTCGACTTGCCCCCGATAGCAATCTGTCAGTTGATACATCTGTGACTGATACACCGCCATCGGGGGCAAGCCCCCTCCCACATTTAAATCGCATTTCAAATCTGGATCAGTGGGTTCCTCTTGCAATCACCGTGACCGAGTCCTGACGATGAACACTGAATTTCGCAAACCGCTCCCCGGCAGCCGCCTGGATTACTTCGACGCCCGCGCGCAGTCGAAGCCATCACTCCCGGCGCCTACGCCACCTTGCCCTACACCTCCCGCGTGCTTGCCGAGAACCTGGTGCGCCGTTGCGACCCGGCCACGCTCAATGCGTCCTTGAGCCAACTGAT
>NZ_JAFHKI010000180.1 GCF_016937615.1 Pseudomonas lactucae
CCCTCCCACACTGACCGTAGTCCTGCTGTAACACCGCACCGCGTCCTGAATCGAGGCAACCATGACCTGGCAACCCCACATCACCGTCGCCACCCTCGTCGAAGACAACGGTCGCTTCCTGATGGTCGAAGAACTCAAAGGCGGCCGCGCCGTGCTCAACCAACCGGCCGGCCACCTGGACCCGAATGAAACCCTGACCGAAGCCGCCGTGCGCGAAACCCTCGAAGAAACCGGCTGGGACGTGGAAGCCACGGGCATTGTCGGCATTTACCTGTACACCGCACCGAGCAACGGCGTGACCTATCAACGGGTCTGCTTTATCGCCAGAGCGGTGAGACACCACCCGGACTATCAACTCGACGAAGGCATCCTGCGCGCCCGCTGGCTGACCCGCGACGAACTGATAAGCCTGCGCGACGACTGGCGCAGCGAGCTGATCATCCGCTGTATCGATGATTATCTGGCCGGCCAGCGTCACAGCCTCGAATTGATCCGCCCTTCTCTTTAGCCTTGCAGGCGTGAGCCTGTTAGAATCGCGTCCTTTTTCAAGACACCCGTTGAAACCCTATGCGTGATCCAGCCCCTTCTGACACACAAAAGAAGCGCGTCATCGTCGGCATGTCCGGCGGCGTGGATTCTTCCGTTTCCGCCGTTCTACTCATGGAGCAGGGTTATGAGGTGGAAGGCCTGTTCATGAAGAACTGGGAAGAAGACGACGGAACAGAATATTGCACTGCCATGGACGACCTGGCGGATGCCCAGGCCGTGTGCGACAAGATCGGTATCAAACTGCACACCGCCAATTTCGCCGCCGAGTACTGGGACAACGTGTTCGAGCACTTCCTGGCCGAATACAAGGCCGGCCGCACGCCGAACCCGGACATCCTGTGTAACCGCGAGATCAAGTTCAAGGCGTTTCTCGACTACGCCATGATGCTCGGCGCCGACCTGATTGCCACTGGCCACTACGTGCGCCGTCGTGACATCGACGGCCGCACCGAGCTGCTCAAGGGCCTGGACCCGAACAAGGACCAGAGCTATTTCCTGCACGCCGTTGGTGGCGAACAGATCGCCAAGACCTTGTTCCCGGTCGGCGAGCTGGAAAAGCCCGAAGTGCGTAGAATCGCCGAGCAACACGGCCTTGCTACCGCCAAGAAAAAGGACTCCACCGGGATCTGCTTTATCGGTGAGCGTCGCTTCAGCGACTTTCTCAAGCAGTACCTGCCGGCACAACCGGGCGAGATCAAGACCACCGAAGGTGAAGTGATCGGCCGCCACCACGGCCTGATGTACCACACCATCGGCCAGCGCCAGGGTCTGGGCATCGGCGGCCTGAAAGACGCAGGCGAAGAGCCGTGGTACGTGCTGGTCAAGGACCTGGAAAACAACGTACTGATCGTCGGCCAAGGCAATGAACATCCGCTGCTGTTCTCCGGCGCCCTACTCGCGTCGGAAATCTACTGGGTCAACCCGATCGACCTGAGCGTGCCGCGCCGCCTGACCGCCAAAGTGCGCTATCGCCAGAGCGACCAGCCGTGCACGCTGGAAAAAACCGCCAACGGCTACCGTGCGACCTTTGACGACCCACAACGCGCCGTCACCCCCGGTCAGTCCGTGGTGTTTTATGACGGCGAGATCTGCCTGGGTGGCGGCGTGATTGAAATCGCGCAAGCCTGGAGCAACCCGGCATGAGCCCGACCCAGGAGCAGTTGACGGCACTTGGCGGCGTCTTCCTCGCAGCCGTGCTGGTGGACAAGATCGCCAAGACCGGCCAGGTCACCGAAGCGGGCCTGACCTGCATGCTCGGCAGCCTGCTGATCCGCGACCCCAAGGACACCCTGGAAGTCTATGGCGGCGATGACCTGGCGCTGCGTGAAGGCTACCGTGCGCTGATCGGCGCGCTGGAGCGCGACCCGAGCACCTTGCAGCGCGAGCCTTTGCGCTACGCCCTGTCGATGCTCGGCCTTGAGCGTCAACTGGCCAAGCGCGAAGACATGCTGGAAACCATCGGCAAGCGCCTGCCGCAAATCCA
The DNA here is from genome assembly GCF_016937615.1 of Pseudomonas lactucae. Taxonomy (GTDB): domain Bacteria; phylum Pseudomonadota; class Gammaproteobacteria; order Pseudomonadales; family Pseudomonadaceae; genus Aquipseudomonas; species Aquipseudomonas lactucae. The sequence goes on from NZ_JAFHKI010000180.1 coordinate 2,033, forward strand.
GTCCCAGGTTGAACACTTCGGTGCAGCCCACGAAAACGTGATCGCCGCGTGTGGCGCGCTGTACCAGGACACACTGAGCACCCTGCGCCAGCGGATCCAGGTGCACGGCGACATGCGCAACCTGCAGCAACCGAACAACGCCTCGAAAATCCGCGCCCTGCTGTTGGCGGGTATTCGTTCGGCGCGGTTGTGGCGGCAGTTGGGCGGTCATCGTTGGCAACTGGTGATCAGTCGGCGCAAATTGCTCAAAGAGCTTTACCCGTTGATGCGCAACGAATAAGTCGCACCAGCAGGCTATTTTCAAGCCGTTACGCGTAATACGCCGGTCAGTTGGCAACGGACCGGCGGATTTTTTCATGTATGATACGCGCCCCATTTCGTTGCCCGACTGTCCGAGAACACCCCATGCAGCTCTCTTCGCTCACTGCGGTTTCCCCTGTTGACGGCCGCTACGCCGGCAAAACCCAGGCCCTGCGCCCTATTTTCAGCGAATACGGCCTGATCCGTGCTCGTGTACTGGTTGAAGTGCGCTGGCTCCAGCGCCTGGCCGCTCACCCCGCCATCAGCGAAGTGCCGGCGTTTTCCGCGCAGGCCAACGCTGTACTCAACACCTTGGCGGAAAATTTCTCCCTGGAGCACGCCGAGCGTGTCAAAGAGATCGAGCGCACCACCAACCACGACGTAAAAGCCATCGAATACCTGCTCAAGGAGCAGGCCGCCAAGCTGCCGGAACTGGCCCAGGTCAGCGAGTTCATCCACTTTGCCTGCACCAGCGAGGACATCAACAACCTGTCCCACGCCCTGATGCTGCGCGAAGGCCGTGATGACGTCATGCTGCCGCTGATGCGCCAGACCGCCGAAGCCATCCGCGAACTGGCGATCCGCTTCGCTGCGGTGCCGATGCTGTCGCGCACCCACGGCCAGCCGGCGTCGCCGACCACCCTGGGCAAAGAACTGGCCAACGTGGTGTACCGCCTGGAGCGTCAGATCGCTCAAGTGGCAGCGGTACCGCTGCTGGGCAAGATCAACGGCGCGGTAGGCAACTACAACGCACACCTGTCGGCCTACCCTGAGATCGACTGGGAAGCCAACGCCCGCGCCTTCATCGAAGACGAACTGGGCCTGGGCTTCAACCCCTACACCACGCAGATCGAACCGCACGACTACATCGCCGAGCTGTTCGACGCGATTGCGCGCTTCAACACCATCCTGATCGACTTCGATCGCGATATATGGGGCTACATCTCCCTGGGCTACTTCAAGCAGCGCACCATTGCCGGTGAAATCGGTTCGTCGACCATGCCGCACAAGGTCAACCCGATCGACTTCGAAAACTCCGAAGGCAACCTCGGCATCGCCAACGCGCTGTTCCAGCACCTGGCCAGCAAGCTGCCGATCTCCCGCTGGCAGCGCGACCTCACCGACTCCACCGTACTGCGCAACCTCGGCGTGGGCTTTGCCCACAGCGTGATCGCGTACGAAGCCAGCCTCAAGGGCATCAGCAAGCTCGAGCTCAACGAGCAGAAGATCGCCGCCGACCTGGACGCGTGCTGGGAAGTGCTGGCCGAGCCGATCCAGACCGTCATGCGCCGCTACAACATCGAAAACCCCTATGAGAAGCTCAAAGAGTTGACCCGTGGCAAGGGCATCAGCCCTGAAGCGCTGCAAACTTTCATCGACGGCCTGGACATGCCAGCCGCCGCCAAGGCCGAGCTGAAACTGCTCACGCCGGCTAACTACATCGGCAACGCTGTAGAGCAAGCCAAGCGCATCTGATCATCGCGCGCCCCGTTGAGACGCCCGGCCGCGCCGGGCGTTTTTATTCCAGTCTGAAAAGTGCTTTTTTTCAATAGGTTACACATGAATCCTGACATCCCTCTTCAACTTCTGGGCGGCATCACGGCACGTGAATTCCTGCGCGACTACTGGCAGAAAAAACCGTTGCTGATCCGCCAGGCCATCCCTGACTTCGAAAGCCCGATCGACGCCGACGAACTGGCCGGCCTGGCCCTGGAAGAAGAAGTCGAATCGCGCCTGGTGATCGAACACGGCGAGCGTCCGTGGGAACTGCGCCGCGGCCCGTTTGCCGAAGACGCCTTCAGCACCCTGCCTGAACGCGAGTGGACTCTGCTGGTGCAAGCGGTTGACCAATTCGTGCCGGAAGTGGCCGAGCTGCTGGAGCAGTTCCGCTTCCTGCCCAGCTGGCGCATCGACGATGTGATGATCAGCTTCGCCGCCCCTGGCGGCAGCGTTGGGCCGCACTTCGACAATTACGACGTATTCCTGTTGCAAGCCCAAGGCAAGCGCAACTGGAAGATCGGCCAGATGTGCAGCTCCGAAAGCCCGCTGCTGCAACACGCCGACCTGCGCATCCTCGCCGAATTCGAAGAAAGCGCCGAATGGGTGCTGGAACCGGGCGACATGCTCTACCTGCCGCCGCGCCTGGCGCACTACGGCATCGCCGAAGATGACTGCATGACCTACTCGGTCGGTTTCCGCGCGCCGAGCGCTGCCGAGGTGCTGACCCACTTCACCGACTTCCTCGCCCAGTACCTGACGGACGAAGAGCGTTACACCGACGCCGACGCCCAGCCGGTCAGCGACCCGCACCAGATCCAGAGCGACGCTCTGGACCGCCTCAAGAGCCTGCTGGCCGAGCACATGAGCGACGAGCGCATGCTGCTGACCTGGTTCGGCCAGTTCATGACCGAGCCGCGCTACCCGGAACTGGTGGCCGGCGAAGAGCTGGGTGAAGATGACTTCATCGCCAGCGTGCAAGACGGAGCGATCCTGGTGCGCAACCCAAGCGCGCGCATGGCCTGGTCCGAAGTCGACGACGACGTGCTGCTGTTCGCCAGCGGCCAGAGCCGTTACCTGCCGGGCAAGCTGCGCGAGCTGTTGAAACTCATATGCTCCGCCGACGCACTGCACAGCGAAAACCTCGGCGAGTGGCTCGCTGACGAAGACGGCCGCGCGCTGCTGTGCGAGCTGGTCAAGCAAGGCAGCCTGGGATTTGCCGATGAATAAAATTCACGTAAGTGTCGCGGACTGGCGAAAGGATATCGACGAGATTCGGCGCATTCGTGAAGCGGTGTTTATCGCTGAACAATCGGTCCCACCGGAACTTGAATGGGACGCGGACGACGCAAATGCCGTGCATTTCCTGGCATTTGAAGGTGATTTTCCGATAGGCACCGCGCGCCTGCTGCCCAGCGGCGAAATCGGCCGCGTGTCGGTGCTCAAGGACTGGCGCGGGCTGAAGGTCGGCGACAAGCTGATGGAAGCGGTGATTGGCGTGGCCGAGCAACGTGGCCAGACCAAGCAGTTCCTGAGTGCGCAGGTGTATGCCGCGCCGTTCTATGAGCGGCTGGGCTTCGAGATTGTCAGTGAAGAATTCCTGGAAGTCGGGATTCCGCATGTGGATATGGTCCGCGGGGGCTGATTCGAGACCGAGTCGCCGCCATCGGGGGCAAGCCCCCTCCCACACTTGACTGCATTCCCAAGGATGTACTCGGTCAAAATGTGGGA
>NZ_JAFHKI010000181.1 GCF_016937615.1 Pseudomonas lactucae
GACACTGACAAAGGCAGCGCCAACGCCGCTGCGACCCCGGACGTCACCTTGGTAGACGACCCGAGCGTGCTGCTCCCGGACACGGGCAGCGCCTTGGAAGACAACAACGTCACCGGCAACGTGCTGAATAACGACACTGATGAAGACAACCTTCTGACGGTCAAGTCGTTCACCGTGGATGGCGTCACTTTTGAGGCGGGCCAGCAGGCGACTATCGCCAATGTCGGTACCCTCACCATCGCCAGCACTGGCGAATACACGTTCACTCCGGTCAAGGATTACAACGGTGCGGTGCCGCAGATCGGCTACACCACCAATACCGGCTCCAGCAGCACCCTCACGCTGACTATCACGCCGGTCAACGACGCCCCGGTACTCGGCAACGCCTCGACCAACGCCTTCGGCGACACCTACATCGAAGGCAAACCAGGCGGCTACGTCGCAGCGAACCTGACGATCAGTGATGTCGACAACGACACCCTGCAAAGTGCCAAGGTCACGCTGGTGAACCACCTGGCCGATGACGTCCTGATCGCCGATGCGAGCAACACCAAGATCACGGTCAGCTATGACAAGGACACCGGTGTACTGACCCTGTCCGGCGAAGCCACCAAGGCCGAATACCAGGAAGTGCTGCGTTCGGTGCACTTCGCCAGCGAAAGCCAGAACCCGGTCGCTACCGACCGCACCCTGACCATCACCGTGAACGATGGCCAACTGGACTCGGCGCCTGTGACCTCCGTGGTCAACGTGGTTCCGGTCAACGATGCACCCGTGGTCAGTTTCGACAGCACCACGTTCGTCGAGCAAAAAGCGGCGGTGGCATTGGTCGAAAACCTGAGCATCAGCGACGTCGACAACACCACCTACAGCAAAGTGGTGGTCACCGTTGACCAGTTGGCGTCCGGTGACCTGCTCAGCAGCGCCGATGTGCTCAAGGCCCTGGCCGTTGCCGGTATCACCATCACCCAAAGCGGCAGTGCCGCCGACGGTAAAATCGTCTACACCCTCACCAGCGATTCGCCAGCCGGCAGCAGCGCGGCTGACTTCGTCAAAGTGGTTGAAGCGATCACCTTCCAGAGCCCGGGCAACAACCCGGTCGGTACGGATCGCAGCGTCACCATCGCCGTGACCGATATTGGCGGTGGCAACCTTGACCGCGAGCCACCGGCAACCGGCAGCGCCACCGGCAAGGTCGCCATTGACTTGTTCAACGACGCACCAACCGCAGCGGCTACCCCTGCCGGCGCCGACGAAGATCACACGGCCACCATCGTACTGAGTGGCGCAGATGTGGATGGCACTGTCGCCAATTTCGTCATTACCACCTTGCCGGAAAACGGCAAGCTGTACAGCGACGCCACCCTGACCACCGAGCTCAAGATCGGTGATTCAGTGCCGGCAGGCGCTGACGGCAAGGCGTCGGTCTACTTCTCGCCAACCGGCGACTGGAGCGGCAGCACCTCGCTTACCTTCACCGCGGTCGACAATGGCGGTAAAACCAGCGGCGAAACCACTGCCGCAGTCACCATCGCGCCGGTGACCGACACCCCACACCTGGGCCTGCTCGGCGGCGGCGTGGTGAGTTCGATCAACTTCGACGGCGCCGCCCTCAACGGTTCGTGGAGCACGGTCGCGGTTGGCGCTGCCAATAACGCCGCCGGCACCACCCCGACCACCCAGTGGTTGACCGGTAACAGCGACGGCAAAGTCGAAATCGGCCAAAGCAGCGTCTACGGCGTAACGACCCCAGGCAACAGCCAAGTCATCGAACTTGAGAAAAACACCGGCGACGACGCCAGCCTGTACACCGTCATCAAGGCCGAATCCGGCACGGCGTACAGCATCAGTGTCGACTACTCGCCGCGTGCGGGCGCCGAGGACAATTCGGTGATCGATGTGTTCTGGGGCGGCGTCAAAGTCGGCACCCTGGACGCAACCACCGTTGGCATGAAGACCTACACCTTCGTGGTGCCGGTCACCGCTGACGGTGATGCCAAACTCGAGTTCAAGGCCCCGACCAGCAACTCGCTGGGCGGTGTGCTGGATAACATCAGCGTTACCCAGGTACTGAACACCGGCCTGGAAGACCACGCGATCAAGCTGTCCGCGATTGACGCCTACGCCACCGACAAGGACGGCTCCGAGACGCTCAAGCTGCAGATCAGCGGTATTCCGGACGGCGCGACTCTCTCCGACGGCGCGGGCCATACCTTCACCGCGACGGCTGGCAGCCAAAGCATCGATATCAGCGACTGGAACAAGGCCACACTGGTCTTCAACCCGGCGCCAAACGCCAACGGCCTGGTGAACCTCATCGTTACCGCCACCGCGCAAGATGGCGATGCGGCGCCGAAGTCCGAGTCGATTACCCTGCCGATCAATGTGATTGCGGTCAACGACCTGCCGGTCATCGATGTCGTCGCCAATCCTCTGGTGGAAGGCAGCGTCGCGGAAGGTACCGTTGCTGGCACCTTTACCGTCAGCGATGTCGAGACTCCGGTTGCCGATCTGAAAATCACCTTCACAGGCGATAGCAACAAAGATGGCTACTACGCCATTGTTGCCAATGCCGTGGTGTTGACACTGGCGGGCGCAAACTTCGTTAACGCAGGCAATAAGCTGCCCGCAATTGATTTGACCGTGACGGACACAGACAAAGGCAGCGCGCACGATGCGGCGACGCCAACGGTCACCCTGGTCAATGACATTCCGGTTATCACCGTTGAAGCCAACACGCTGACTGAAAATGACGCGAAAGAAGGTACTGTTGCTGGTCGCTTCACCGCGACTGACGAAGAGACTTCCACTGCCGATCTGAAGGTCGCCTTCACCGGCGAAAGTAATAAAGACGGCTACTACGCTATCTCGGGCACCGACGTGGTGCTGACGCAGAAGGGCGCCGATTGGGTCAACGCTGGTAATCAACTGCCGAAGATCGACCTGACTGTCACCGACGCCGATAACGCTACTTCGCACGCTGACGCTCAGCCAGCCGTGACGTTGGTGAACGACATTCCGTCACTCACCGTTCGAAGCCAACACGCTGACTGAAAACGATGCCCAAAAGAAGGCA
>NZ_JAFHKI010000182.1 GCF_016937615.1 Pseudomonas lactucae
GCAAGCCCTCCCACATTTCAATCAGCGCTTGCCGTTGAGCGGGTCCAGATCGGCCAGCTCGGCCTCATCCAATCCGTTTCCGCCGCCGATGTCATCTTCACCAACGACGCTCAAGTCATAGTCCGCCGCGTTATCTTCACCTTCCTCCCGCGCATCCCGCGCACCGTCCTCATGGATCAGCGTTTCCGGGCTCATATCGTCATCGGTCGACTCATGGTCATCCGTCGACGCCCCGGTCAGCCCAGCCTCGCGTACCCGTTCGCCGGGCATCAGATGGTCGCGTTCGCGGCGCGGCAGTTCGTCGCCGATTTCCGCTGTCTGGTCCTGCTCGTCAAAATCCAGCTCACGCATCTCACCCATGCGGTCTTCATTGTCATCAATCGGTTCGGGCTGGGTAGCGCCGTAGGGACGTCGTGATTCAGTCATGGCCAATCCTCATACTGTGGGGCATATAGTGTGTGGACAGGCACAGCTACCCAAAGATTCAAGCTGATTGGCGTTCGGCGTGACCCGGACGACGGGTCGTCAGTCACACACCTGCGCATCATTCCTGAGGCTTTCCTGATGAACGAACTACAAGACCTGCTTGATAACAACGAACGCTGGGCGGATGCGATCAAACAGGAAGATCCCGAATTCTTCGCCAAGCTCGCCCGCCAGCAAACCCCGGAATACCTGTGGATTGGCTGCTCCGATGCCCGCGTACCGGCCAACGAGATCGTCGGCATGCTGCCGGGTGATCTGTTCGTACACCGCAACGTCGCCAACGTCGTGCTGCACACCGACCTCAACTGCCTGTCGGTGATCCAGTACGCGGTCGATGTACTCAAGGTCAAACACATCCTCGTGACCGGCCACTACGGCTGCGGCGGCGTGCGGGCCTCGATGCAGGACCGCCAGTTCGGCCTGATCGACGGCTGGCTGCGTACCATCCGTGACCTCTACTACGAAAACCGCGACGTGCTGGCTCAGTTGCCAACCGAAGAGGAGCGCGTGGACCGCATGTGCGAGCTGAACGTGATTCAGCAGGTGGCCAACGTCGGTCATACCAGCATTGTGCAAAACGCCTGGCACCGTGGGCAGAGCCTGTCGATCCATGGCTGCATCTACGGCATCAAGGATGGTCGCTGGAAGAGCTTGAACACGACCATCAGTGGCTTCGAGCAATTGCCGCCGCAATATCGCCTGCGCCCGTTGGGCGAAGCCTAAGGCCGTTTGCGCATCCGCCACTGAGCCATGAACGCCTGCCCCTCGGCGTTCAACGGCTCCTGGCTGCCGGTGATCCAGCCCCGGCAGTTCAGCTCGCCGCATTGGCAGGCGAACTGCCGGAACAGGGCGTCCTCGGTGCTGGCGTAGTCCAGGGTCAGCAGGGCGCCGGCGGCGATGGGCACCAGGGTCCAAAGCTCCAGGTAGGTGGTGTCGAAGAATACATTCGGGTTGCAGGAATGCTGCAACCGGCCGCAGAACCAACAATCGTACAAGTGGATGCGTGGCGATAGCTGCAGCGTGTGCAGACGGCGTTCGCCCACGGCATAGCCGGAGACTTTGGCGATGCGTATACGCCCGTCCAGGGCTCGGCGAGCCTTGATGCCACCCTCCTTGTCAGCCGCGGTCGGCACGACCCGAAATAACTCGGTCGACGGGTAGCCGTGTTCAATCAACAGCGTCTTGAAGGGGTAAAGACAGTCACTGACAGCGGTATTGGCCTTATCCAGGGGGCGAGTCTTCATAACTCTCCTTGGTTAGGCTGCATCGACCTGCGAGTGGTGCTTGACTTCCAGTCTTGCAGCGGATGGACTCAGCTCAAGACTCGCTTAACTTGGATCCGATTTCTACTGTCAAATATGACAGTAGAAGTCGATCGTTTTTTGTGCGGCTTATAGCGCTGGAACCGTGATTGTGGGGGTTGGCGCTGCGTTCTTCAGCTGTTTCAACTGAGTTTTGATCGCTGGCGTAGCGCATTTGGCATTCGCCTGCTCCGGGCTCAGCTCGCGCACCGAGGTGTAGAACAACTCGCAGGTCTGCTCCTTGCGCGTGACTTGCCAGGTGTTCATGCAGGCCTTGAGCAGTACATTCGGGTCGCTCGCCGGCTTCTGGCCCATTCCCGCCTGCCAGCAAGCGGCGCTCAAATCCTGGCCCATCACCTTCAAGCCGGCATCGTCGGCCTTTTGCTCGTTGCCTTCATAGGTCGCGGGGTCGGCGGCATACCAGATATAGCTGGGATGGTTAGAGCCCAATACCGAAACGCTTCTGCCGGTTTCCGGGCTGATCTGCGCCAGGCCCAGTACGCCTACGGTTTGCCCGTATTGCTGTTTGATCCAGTTGCGCACCGGCGCGCCGAACGCCACCATCGGCAACGAGCCGGTGGGGCGCAGGCTCAGTTCCTTGACCATGCGCGTCTGGTAATCGGTGAAATAGCTGTAGACACCCTCCAGGTCTTTGCCCGCGTTGGACGGCGCCGCGATGGGAGCGATATCGATGATGGTCTGGTAGGCCGCTGTCTCGGCCATCGGTACGCCGTTGTCGGTGAGCAACGCGGCCCAGCGGTCGGTGGTTTTGGATTCCAGATAATCCTGGGCCTGGGTCAGCGAGTAGTCCGGTGGGAAGTGCAGCAACTCAATACTCTTGCGATTTTCCAGGGCCATGCCCAACGGCAGGAACAGGTACCAGTTATAGGCCCATTTGCCATCGCTGTTGAGTTTGCTGGCGCCCTGGTAGGCGAGGTCGGCGGTATCGAGCAGCATCGTCAGGGGCTGGCCATAATTGTCGGGCACGCCGCTGAAGGTGGCCGTTACCTGTCCCTCATGGACCTTGACGCTGACCTTGGCTCGGCTGTAGCCGTCGCGCTGCACACTCTGGTTCAGGTAGTGCTCGGCGGTCTGCTCCAGCGTCCAGGGCCGAAAACAGATCACGTTGCAATTATTGGGATAAGCGAACAACTGGGTGACGCGTTGCGTGCTGCCCAGGGGTACTTCGACGTCCGCCTGTACGACCGCACTGGCCATCAGTGCGGCCAGGGCTAGGGACAGCCTGGTCGGTTTGAACATAATTGATTCCTTGTCAGCGAAAGCCCGTCTGCGCGGGTTGAAGGCCCACTCCCACACAGTAGCGGTTGACCAGGAAAACCGCGTGCTAAATCGCCGGGCATGTCGCTATTGGATAAGCGTCCTATAGGTTAAACAGCAGCGCATTAGTCAAATCGCCCATGGGCTTCTGTCCGCGTGCAGTCATGGCATCATCGCGCTGCTTGAGGCCATCCAGGGGCTCCAGCCCGAATACCCGGGTGATCAAACGCAGGATCGACGCAGTGTCGTACACCGTATGGTCCACCGTGCCTTTTCGCGCGAACGGCGACACCACCAGCGCCGGAACCCGTGTGCCTGGGCCCCAGCGGTCGCCTTTGGGCGGCGCTACGTGGTCCCACCAGCCGCCGTTTTCATCGACCGTCACCACCACCACCATGTTTTTCCACTGTGGGCTTTCCTGCAGCACTTTCAAGGCGCGCGCGATATGGCGGTCGCCCGAGGCCACGTCGGCGTAACCGGCGTGCATGTTCAGGTTGCCCTGGGGTTTGTAGAAGGTCACGGCCGGCAGCTTGCCCGCCTGTGCGTCGGCAAAGAATTTGTTGGTGCTGGACTCATCGCCCAGGCCGGCGTCGCGCAGGCGCTTGTTACGCTCGGCGCGGTTCTCGGGCCCCTGTTGCTTGAAATAGTTGAACGGCTGATGGTGGTACTGGAAATTCGGGATTTTCGGGATGCCGCCCGAGTCCTTGAATTGATCCAGCGTCGCCTGCCAGGCGCCCGCGTACCAGGCCCAGTCCACGTTCTTTTTCGACAGCTTGTCGCCGATGTGCTCGTGGGTTTGCGGCACCAGCACGTTGGGCAGGTCGCCTTGGCGTAGTCCGGTTTTTCCGGGTCGCGAATCCAGGTCGGCCAGTACGGCGGGGCCAGGGTATTCACGGCGTAACCGTCCGGGGTCAACGCGCTGGGGCCGAACTGCGGCGGGCCGGCCATGGCGCTGGCCGGGGATTTTTCCAGAGGCTTGAGGCGCGTGTCGGTCGGGTCGTCGCTTTGCAGCGTGGCGATCTGCGCCTTGGCCACCGATTGCGCGGCATTCGGGTAGACCGGTGCGGTGGCGCTGATCAGGTATTGATGGTTCAGGAACGAGCCGCCGAACGCACCCTGGAAGAAGTTATCGCAGAGCACAAATTCCTTGGCCACGTCCCACAGGCGCAGGGCGTAACGGCTCTGGGCGTAATGGCCCATCACCAGGCCGCCGGAATCGGCCCAGGCGACAAAACCGTCGTTCTTGCCGCCGTTGATCTGCATCTGGTTCTGGTAAAACACGTGCCATAGGTCGCGGGTGACCAGGCTCAAGGGCAGGTCTTCACCATTCGGGCCTTTGAGGGCATAGGGCGCGTTGGGCAGGTTGTCCTGAAATTGCACTTCGCTGGGGTACGTGACCCCGTCCACCGTTTGCGGGCCGACCTGCAGTACGCCGCCCCAGGACGGGGGCAGGGTGGACAAGACGCTGCCATCGCGGTCGCGTTGCTGGTAATCGTTGGCCTTAAGGGCCGACAGTGGTTTCTCAACGCCTGGGAAGTCAGCAAATAAATTATTGAAACTGCGGTTCTCGGCATAGATCACCACCACGGTTTTCACCTGGTCGCGCAGGGCTTTGTCCAATTCTTGTGGGGTCAGCGGCCGCGTCACCGGTTTGCCCGGTGTTTCGCTGGTATTGCCGCAGGCACTCAAGGTCGCGCCAACCCCCAGCACCGCCGCGCCTCCGAGGAAGCGTCGACGGCTGGTGTCTACCGCCGGTTGGATGGCGGAATCGGAGGAAGGGCGGTCTTCGTGCTCATCACTCATTGCGGAGAGTCCTTGGCGAGTTGTTGCAAGATATTTCGCAGGACGGTAGCAATGCAATGTGACGGAATTAAGGCAGCCTCAAGTCCCAAGCTTCAAGCGGCAAGCTTGAAGCTGACAACTTGAAGCTTTTCGCTGCTTCTAAGGCATCACCGGCGGCAAATACTTCAACGTCGTCCCCAGCGCCCACAACAAAAACAGCACCAACGGCGTGTGCACCAGCAACTGCACAAACGAAAATCCGATCAAGTCCCGCGCTTTCAGCCCCAGCACGCCCAGCAGCGGCAGCATATAGAAAGGGTTGATCAAATTCGGCAGCGCTTCGGCGGCGTTGTAGATCTGTACCGACCAGCCCAGGTGGTATTGCAGATCATTGGCCACTTGCATCACGTATGGCGCTTCGATGATCCACTTGCCGCCGCCCGACGGGATAAAGAAGCCCAGCACCGCCGAGTACACGCCCATCAGCAGCGCGTAGGTGTCGTGTGATGCGATGGAGGTGAAGAAGGTCGAGATATGGTGCGCCAGGGTCTGGCCGTCGCCGCCCTTGACCACGGTCATCAGTGCGGCGATCGAGCCGTACAGTGGGAACTGGATCAGCACACCGGTGGTGGTCGGCACCGCACGGGCCACGGCATCGAGGAAGCTGCGCGGACGCCAGTGCAGCAGTGCGCCGACCATGATGAACAGGAAATTATAGGTATTGAGCCCCGAAATCGCGCTGATTGCCGGCTTGGTCGAGAACTCATGGAACAGCCAACCGGCCGCCAGCAGCGCCAGCAAAATCGTCAGCAGCGGGCTGTGTTCCAGCCATTCGCCGGGGCGGCTCGGCGCTTGTGGCTTGGGCAGGTTGAAGGCCGGGTCGACACCGCAAGCCTTGGCGTCTCGTGCGCTGTTCGGGCCGGGCGCGGTGGCATAGGCGATGATCAGCGACACCACGATCAACGCCAGCAGCAGTACGCCGGATTGCCACAGGAAGATGGTCTCGGTGAAGGGGATCATCCCGGTGATCGACAAGATCGACGGCGGCAAACTGCCCGGGTTGGCCTGCAACTGCGCGGCCGACGACGACAAGCCCAGCGCCCACACGGCACCGAGGCCCAGATAAGCCGCGGCACCGGCCGCGCGGTAGTCCATGCGCAAATCGGTACGGCGGGCCAGCGCGCGTACCAGCAAGCCGCCGAACACCAGGGACAGGCCCCAGTTGAGCAGTGAGGCGACCATGGAAATCAACGCCACCCATGCCACGGCGGAGCGGCCGTTTTTCGGGATGCGCGCCAGGCGGTCAATCAGCTTCACTGCCGGCGGCGAGCTGGCGACCACGTATCCACCGATCACCACAAAGGCCATCTGCATGGTGAACGGGATCAGGCTCCAGAACCCATCGCCAAACGCTTGGCGGCGTCGGTCGGTGCGGCGCCCATGCCCAGGGTCGCCACGGCGACGATGATCACCGCAAGCGCGGCGAATACCCAGGAGTCAGGGAACCAGCGCTCGGCGAAATTGGAGCAGCGCAGGGCAAAACGGGCATAGCGGCTTTCTTCGATAGCGTCGGCCACGAGATATACCTCTTGTAATTATTAGGATGGCGGCAGTTTTCGCGCATGTTCCTCCACGTCAATTGATATGGGAATGCAGTTATCTTCATCGATCCATGAGGAAAACAAATATATCTGCCGCGATTGCCATCACCCGGCTCAGCTCATAACCTGCACGCCATTTTTGTTTGTCTGCCGAGCCTTGCCATGACTGCCACCTTTTCCCCGCAGGCGCAGCGTTTCTCTCGCTCCGACTACAAAACCCTGGGCCTGGCCGCCCTGGGCGGGGCCCTGGAAATCTACGACTTCATTATTTTCGTGTTTTTCGCGCTGACCCTCAGCCAACTGTTCTTCCCGCCCGAAATGCCCGAGTGGCTGCGCCTGCTGCAAAGCTTCGGCATCTTCGTCACCGGCTACCTGGCGCGCCCGTTGGGCGGCATCCTGATGGCGCACTTTGCCGATCACCTGGGACGCAAGCGCGTGTTCAGCCTCAGCATCCTGATGATGGCGTTGCCCTGCCTGCTGATCGGAATCATGCCGACCTACGCGCAAATCGGCTATTTCGCACCGCTGATCCTGCTGGCGCTGCGCGTGCTGCAAGGCGCCGCGGTGGGCGGCGAAGTGCCCAGCGCCTGGACCTTCGTGGCCGAGCACGCACCACGCCATCATCGGGGTTATGCCTTGGGGTTCCTGCAAGCCGGCCTGACATTTGGCTACCTGCTCGGCGCACTGACGGCAACATGCCTGGCGCAAATCTTCACCCCCGCCGAAATCCTCGACTACGCCTGGCGTTTTCCCTTCCTGCTCGGCGGTGTGTTCGGCGTGATCGGCGTGTGGCTGCGCCGCTGGCTCAGCGAAACCCCGGTGTTCCTCGAAATGCAGGCGCGCCGCCAGGCAGCCGCTGAGCTGCCGCTGCGCACCGTACTGCGCGACCACCGCGCGGTGTTGTTGCCGGCGATGATTCTCACCTGCGTGCTCACCTCTGCCGTGGTGGTCCTCGTCGTCATCACCCCGACCATGATGCAAAAAACCTTCGGCATGAGCCCCAGCCGCACCTTCGCCTTGAGCGCCCTGGGCATCGTGTTCCTGAACATCGGCTGCGTGCTCGCCGGCCTGCTGGTGGACCGCATCGGTGCCTGGCGCGCGGTACTGGTCTACAGCCTGTTGCTGCCGGTGGGGGTGTTTATCCTGTACGCCAGCCTGATCAGCGGCGGCGTCTGGTTGGGCGCGGCCTACGCCGTGGCGGGCTTGAGTTGCGGGGTGGTGGGCGCGGTGCCGTCGGTGATGGTCGGTCTGTTTCCGGCGCAGGTCAGGGTGTCGGGGATCTCCTTCACCTACAACATTGCCTACGCGCTGTGGGCAAGCACCACGCCGCTGATGCTGATCGCGCTGATGCCCACCAGCCCGTGGATTTGCGTGGGGTATTGCGTGGTGATGGGGGCGGTGGGCGTGGGGAGTGTGGCGCTGTTTGGCAAGCGCCACGCGTTGGCTGCCTAGGCGTAGTCAAGTCAGAAAATGCCAAAGCACCAACGTCCCCACCAACCCGACCACCGACACAATCGTCTGCAACACCGACCACACCCAGATCGTCTGTTTCAACTGCAAGCCAAAGTACTCGCGCACCATCCAGAACCCGGCGTCGTTGACGTGGCAGAAGAACACCGAGCCTGCGCCAATTGCCAGCGCCACCAGTGAGCTTTGGGTGGCCGCCAATCCAGCCATCATCGGTGCGAGGATACCGGCCGTAGTGGTGGTCGCGACGGTCGCCGAGCCGGTGGCCTGGCGCAGTGCAACGGCGATCAGCCAGGCCAGCAGCAGGTACGGCATGTGTGCGCCTTCGGCGACTTTGCTGATGGTCTGGCTCACGCCGGCGTCAAGCAGGGTTTGCTTGAGACCGCCGCCGGCGCCGATGGTCAGCAGCAGCACGGCGATGGGCGCGAGGGCCTTGCGCAGGGTGTTGCCGACGTCGGCGCGCGGCATGCCGGCGGCCCAGCCCAGGCAGATCACGGCGGCGATTACCGCCAGGCCGAGGGCGATCAGCGGTTCGCCGAGGAACTTCAAGGTCAGGCCGACGGGATTTTCCGCCGGCAGCGCGACTTTGGCCAAGGTGCTGCCCAGCATCAAGATCACCGGCAACAGAATGATCAGCAACGACACGCCAAAGCTTGGCTGGCGCGGGGCCTTGGGCGGGGCGCAGAACAGTGCGCCAATGTCCGCCGGTTCATCCACTAGCAGGCGCTTGGACAGCCAATTGCCATAGATCGGGCCGGCAAGTATCACCGCCGGCACCGCCAGGCAAAAGCCCAGCAACATGGTCAGGCCCAGGTCGGCGTGCAATGCGCCCACCGCGATCAGCGGCCCCGGATGCGGCGGCATCAAGGCGTGCAGGGTGGTCATGCCCGCCAGCGCCGGGATGGCGATTTTCAGCAACGGCTGGTTCGAACGTTTGGCCATCACGAAGATGATCGGCACCATCATCACCAGGCCCACTTCAAAAAACAGCGGCAAACCGATCACCATCGCCACCAGCGCCATCACCCACGGTAATGACTTGCCCTTGCCCAACCCCAGCAGGGTCGTGGCGATGCGGTCGGCTGCGCCAGACTCGGCCATCAGCGCGCCGAGCATCGCGCCCAGGGCGATGATGATCCCGGCTTCACCCAGGATCGCCCCGGCGCCTTTGCTGAAGGCCTTGGCCACTTCCTCCGGCGGCAGCCCGGCGCCGACCCCGGCGATAAAGGTGCCGATCAGGATCGACAGGAACGGCGGCAACTTGGTCGCACTGATCAGCACGATGATGCTGGCGATGGCCAACAGTACGCAGAACATCAAGCGGGTGTCGTGAACCATCCACGCGACAGTCGATAACTCCAAGATGGGACTCCTCATCGAACAGGTTAGGGAAATTGTTTCTTTATGTTTCTTGGTTGAAAAGCATACCTGATAACGCCTGACACAGAGCCCTTGCTGTCGACTTTGTAATCGTTGCTCCACCGCCCTGATAAGTCGCGACCGCTACCTTTTCCGGGCTTGGACTTTATGGTCGTGGAACTCTCGTTATGGCAATTTTCGTTAAAAAACTCATAGGGGCGACGCTGCTGTGGGCGGTCATCGGCGCTGCCCAGGCGCAACCCCTGACGCTCGATGCCGCCCTGCAAACCGCTTTCGCCAACAACCCGGACCTGGCCGCCGCGCAATGGGAAATCGACATCGCCGCCGGTGATCGCCAACAGGCCGGGCTGATCCCCAACCCGGTCGCCTCCTGGCAGGCCGAAGACACCCGGCGCAACAGCCGCACCACCACCGTCACCCTCAGCCAGACCCTGGAACTGGGCGGCAAACGCGGCGCGCGCGTCGACGTGGCCACCCGCGCCCAGGACGCCGCCGCATTGGCCCTGCAACAGCGTCGCAACACGTTGCGCGCCGATGTGATCGACAGCTATTACCTCGCCCTTCGCGCCCAGGAACGCCTCGACCTCGCACAACGCTCCCTGGCCCTGGCCGAACGCGGCCTGGTGATCGCTGACAGCCGCGTCGCCGCCGGCAAGTCATCCCCGGTGGAAGCCACCCGCGCGCAGGTGCAGGTGGCGGAAATTCGCCTGGAAGTCAACCGCGCGCGCATCGACCTCACCGACGCTTATCGGCGCGTGGCGGCCAGCACCGGTAACGCCGCCACCGACTTCGAGTCCGTTGCCCCGCCAAGCCAATCCACACCGGCGTTGCCGTCCGCGGCGCAATTGCTCGCGCGCCTTGAACAAACCGCTGAACTGCGCCTGGCCGAGCTGCAGATCATGCAAAGCGAAGCCAATGTGGGCCTGGAAAAAGCCCAACGTATTCCTGATGTAGACGTGTCCATCGGCAGCCAATACGACGCCAGCGTGCGCGAGCGGGTGAACCTGGTCGGCGTATCCCTGCCGATCCCGCTGTTCAACCGCAACCAGGGCAATGTGCTTGCTGCCACGCGCCGTGCGGACCAGGCCCGTGACCTGCGCAACGCCACCGAACTGCGTCTGCGCACCGAAACCCGCCAGGCCCTGGACCTGTGGCAAACCGCCGAGAGCGAAGTGCGCGCCTTCAACCAGCAGATCCTTCCCGCCGCTCAACGCGCGGTGGACGCCGCCAGCC
This sequence comes from Pseudomonas lactucae, assembly GCF_016937615.1. GTDB lineage: Bacteria > Pseudomonadota > Gammaproteobacteria > Pseudomonadales > Pseudomonadaceae > Aquipseudomonas > Aquipseudomonas lactucae. The sequence continues at coordinate 10,529 of NZ_JAFHKI010000182.1, forward strand.
GTGGCTTCGAGATGGGCAAGTTCAACTTCCTCGATGTGCTCGACGCCCAACGCACGCTGATCGCCGCGCGCACCCAATACCTGGCCGCCACCGCCCAGGCCACTGACGCCTGGTTGCGCCTCGAACGAATTTACGGCGACCTCACCCTTTTTTGATTTTCGGGAGATCTACATGCACAACAAACACGGCGTGATGGTTGCGTCGTCCTGGGCCTGCTGCTTTCGAGCGTTGCACACGCCGACGAAGACGAGCGTGCAATCGAACTCACCGCGCAGCAAATCGAGGCCGCCGGCATACAACTGGATCAGGCCCGACCGCGGCCGATCAATACGCTGCTGACACTGCCGGGCGAGGTGCGTTTCGACGAGGACCGCACCTCGCATATCGTGCCGCGTGCGACCGGTGTCGTGGAGGCGGTGACGGTCAACCTCGGTCAATCAGTGGAAAAAGGTCAGCTGTTGGCAGTGATCGCCAGCCAGCAGATTTCCGATCAGCGCAGTGAACTGGTCGCCAGCGAGCGGCGGCTTGAACTGGCGCGTACCACCTTCCAGCGCGAGCGTCAGTTGTGGCAGGACGGAATTTCCGCCGAGCAGGATTACCTGCTGGCGCGCCAGGCCCTGCAAGAAGCCGAAATCGCCCTGAACAATGCCCGCCAAAAGATCGCCGCCCTCAGCGGCAGCCGCGTGCGGGTGGGCGGAAATCGCTATGAGCTGCGTGCGCCCTTCGCCGGTGTGGTGGTGGAAAAACACCTGGGCGTCGGCGAAGTGGTGAGTGAAACCAGCAATGCCTTGACCCTCTCGGATCTGTCCCAGGTGTGGGTCACGTTCGGCGTGTTTCCCAAGGACCTGAACCAGGTTCGCGTCGGCAAACCGGTGACTGTCAGCTCCACGGAAATGGGCACCGAGGTACGCGGCACTGTGGCCTATGTCGGCAGTTTGCTCGGCGAGCAGGCGCGCACCGCCACCGTGCGCGTCAGCGTGCCCAACCCGCACGCTGTCTGGCGTCCAGGGCTGTTTGTCAGCGTGCAATTGGCTACCGACACCACGCAAGCGAAGGTCACCGTGCCGCAGGCCGCTATCCAGACTGTCGAGGACAAACCCTCGGTGTTCGTGCGCACCCCAGCGGGTTTTATCACCCGTCATCTTGAACTGGGCGTCAGTGAAAACGGCTATGTCGAAGTGCGCCAGGGCCTGGACGCTGGCGAACAGGTGGCGACGGTTGGCAGCTTCATCCTCAAGTCTGAGTTGGGCAAAGGCTCGGCCGAGCACGCCCATTGATCCTGCGAGTGTTTTCCCATGTTTGAGCGCCTTATCCAATTCGCCATCGAGCAACGCATCGTCGTGCTGCTGGCGGTGCTGTTGATGGCCGGTGTCGGTATCGCCAGCTATCAGAAATTGCCCATCGACGCGGTGCCTGATATCACCAATGTGCAGGTACAGATCAATTCGGCCGCGCCCGGTTTTTCGCCGCTGGAAACCGAGCAGCGCATTACTTTTCCCATCGAGACCGCGATGGCCGGCTTGCCGGGCCTGCAGCAGACGCGTTCGCTGTCACGCTCGGGTCTTTCCCAGGTCACGGTGATATTCAAAGACGGCACCGACCTGTTCTTCGCCCGCCAACTGGTCAACGAACGCCTGCAAGTAGCCCGCGAGCAATTGCCCCCCGGCATCGAAACGGCCATGGGACCGATCTCCACCGGCCTCGGGGAGATTTTCCTGTGGACCGTGGAAGCCACGGACGGCGCGCGCAAGGAAGACGGCACGGCCTATACGCCGACGGACCTGCGGGTGATCCAGGACTGGATCATCAAGCCGCAACTGCGCAACGTGCCGGGCGTGGCCGAGATCAATACGATCGGCGGCTTCGCCAAGGAATACCAGATCGCCCCGGACCCCAAGCGCCTGGCGGCCTACAACCTGACGTTGACCGATCTGGTCACGGCACTGGAGCGCAACAATGCCAACGTCGGCGCCGGCTATATCGAGCGCAGCGGCGAGCAACTGCTGATTCGCGCACCGGGCCAGGTGGCGTCCATCGACGACATTGCCAATATTGTCATCACCTCTGCCGATGGCACGTCGATCCGTGTGCGCAATGTGGCGCAGGTCGAGATCGGTCGTGAACTGCGCAGCGGCGCCGCCACCGAAAACGGGCGTGAGGTGGTGCTGGGTACGGTGTTCATGTTGATCGGCGAAAACAGCCGCACGGTGTCCCGGGCGGTGGCGGAAAAACTCGAAGCCATCAACCGTTCGCTGCCGGAAGGTGTGGTGGCCGTCACCGTTTACGACCGCACCCACCTGGTGGAAAAAGCCATCGCCACCGTGAAGAAGAACCTCTTCGAAGGTGCGCTGCTGGTGGTGGCGATTCTGTTTCTGTTCCTGGGCAATATCCGTGCGGCGTTGATCACTGCGATGGTGATTCCCCTGGCGATGCTGTTCACCTTTACCGGCATGTTCACCAACAAGGTCAGCGCCAACCTGATGAGCCTCGGCGCACTGGATTTCGGCATTATCGTCGACGGTGCGGTGGTGATCGTCGAGAACGCGATCCGCCGCCTGGCCCACGCGCAACGACGCCATGGTCGCCTGCTCAGTCGCAGCGAACGCCTGCATGAAGTGTTCGCCGCCGCCAAGGAAGCACGGCGTGCGCTGATCTTCGGGCAACTGATCATCATGGTCGTTTATTTGCCGATCTTTGCGCTCACCGGGGTGGCCGGGAAAATGTTCCACCCCATGGCGTTCACGGTGGTGATCGCCTTGCTGGGGGCGATGATTCTCTCAGTGACCTTCGTGCCTGCGGCCATTGCGTTGTTTGTGACCGGCAAGGTCAAGGAGGAAGAAAACGCGGTGATGCGTGGCGCGCGTCGCGTGTACGGCCCGGTGCTGGATTGGGTGATGATCCGCCGGCCGCTGGTGTTCGGCCTGGCCATATTGACCATCGTCGCGTCGGGCGTGGTGGCCAGCCGCATGGGCAGTGAATTCATCCCCAGCCTCAGCGAAGGTGACTTTGCCCAGCAAGCCCTGCGCGTACCCGGCACCAGCCTCACGCAGTCGGTGCAGATGCAGCAGCAGCTGGAAAAAAACCTGCTGGCCCAGGTGCCGGAAATCGAGCGTGTGTTTGCGCGTACCGGTACGGCGGAGATTGCCTCCGATCCGATGCCGCCGAATATTTCCGACAGCTACGTGATGCTCAAACCCAAGGACCAATGGCCTGATCCGAAAAAATCCCGCGAAGCGCTGATCGCCGATATCCAGCGTGCCAGTGCGATCATGCCGGGCAGCGCGTATGAACTGTCGCAACCGATTCAGTTGCGCTTCAACGAGCTGATTTCCGGGGTGCGCAGCGATGTGGCGGTGAAGGTGTTTGGTGATGATATGTCGGTGCTCAACAGCACCGCCGGGGAAATCGCCGAGACGCTGCAAACGCTCAATGGCGCCTCGGAAGTGAAGGTGGAACAGACCTCCGGCCTGCCGGTGCTGACGATCAATATCGACCGCGACAAGGCGGCTCGCTTTGGCCTGAATATCGGCGATGTACAGGACACCATTGCCGTGGCCGTCGGTGGTCGGCGGGCCGGTACGTTGTACGAAGGTGATCGGCGTTTCGATATGGTCGTACGTTTGTCCGACGCGCTGCGCACCGATGTCGACGGGTTGTCGCGGCTGTTGATTCCGGTGCCGGCGCTGGCCGGGAGTGCGTCCGGGCGGTTGGGCTTTATCGCCTTGTCCCAGGTCGCCAGCCTGGACCTGGTGCTCGGCCCCAATCAGATCAGCCGTGAGAACGGCAAGCGCCTGGTGATTGTCAGCGCCAACGTGCGCGGACGTGATATCGGCTCGTTTGTGGCGCAAGCCGAAGCGGCGATCAACGCCCAAGTGAAGGTGCCGGCCGGTTACTGGACCACCTGGGGCGGCCAGTTCGAACAGCTCAAGGAGGCCTCCGAACGTTTGCGCATCGTGGTGCCGGTGGCGCTGCTGCTGGTGTTTGGGTTGCTGTTCATGATGTTCAATAATCTCAAGGACGGCCTGCTGGTGTTCACCGGGATTCCGTTCGCGTTGACCGGTGGGATCATGGCCCTGTGGCTGCGGGATATCCCGCTGTCGATCTCGGCGGGGGTGGGCTTTATTGCCTTGTCCGGCGTGGCGGTGCTCAACGGCCTGGTGATGATTGCGTTCATCCGCAACCTGCGCGAGGAAGGACGCTCGCTGGCGTTGGCGACCAACGAAGGCGCGCTGACCCGATTGCGCCCGGTGTTGATGACAGCGTTGGTGGCGTCCCTGGGTTTTATCCCCATGGCCCTGGCCACCGGCACCGGTGCCGAAGTGCAGCGGCCACTGGCGACGGTGGTGATTGGCGGGATTATTTCCTCGACGCTGTTGACCTTGCTGGTGCTGCCGGCGTTGTACCAGTGGGCGCATCGTCGTGAAGAGGAGGCGGCCTGACCTCTGAACACGCCGCAAAACCCTGTGGGAGGGGGCTTGGACCTGCGCTGTTTACAGGTTCCGGGGAAACACCAGGTTGAACCGTGTGAAGCGTCCGGGCTGGCTGTTGACGTCGGCGTGCCCCTGGTGCAGGTGCATGATCGACTGGACGATGGCCAGCCCCAGCCCGGTGCCGCCTTCGGCGCGTGTACGGCTGCTGTCGGCGCGGTAAAACCGTTCGAACAGGTGCGGCAGGTGCTGCGCTTCAATGCCTCGGCCGGGGTTGCCCACCGACAGCGTGACGTTCTGGTTGTAGGTTTCCACCAGCAGCAACACGCTGGCGCCACTGGGGGTATGACGAATCGCGTTGGACAGCAGGTTGGAAATGGCGCGCTGGATCATCAGGCGATCACCCTTCACCCAGGCGTCGCCGCGCAGCTTGAGGGTCACCTGCTTGTCCTCGGCACTCAGGGCAAACAGCGCCATCACCCGCTGTGCTTCTTCACCCAGCGACACCGCAGTGAACCCGGCCCGCGCCGCCGGATGGCTGACCTGGGCCAGGAACAGCATGTCGCAAACGATGCGCGACAAGCGTTCCATTTCCTCGGTGCAGGATTCCAGCCCGGCCTTGTATTGCTCCAAGGGGCGTTCGCGAGACAAGGTCACCTGGGCCTTGCCCATCAGGTTGGTCAATGGCGCACGCAGTTCGTGGGCCAGGTCATCGGAGAACTGCGACAGCTGTTGCACCCCCGCATCCAGGCGCTTGAGCATCACATTGAAAGCCTGGGCCAACTCGGCCAGTTCCTTGGGCAGGTTATCCACGGACAAGCGATGGGTCAGGTCTTGGGTGGTCACTTGCGCCGCCACCTGGCTGAACTGTTTCAACGGCGCCAAGCCACGTTGTACCAGCCACCAGGCGCCGATGCCGATCAGGATCAGCAGCAACGGCACGGCGATGATCGTGGAGCGCAGGTAGGCGCTCAGCAATGCGTCATCGTCGGAGCGGTCCAGCGACAGCAACACTCGCACCGGCTCGCCGCCGCGCAAGGGCATCAGGTGCGTGGCGCTGAGGATGCGATTGCCGCTGCTGTCCGTCCAATTCAGATACGTCAGGGTTGTGCTGGCGGGGGCGTCGCGCAACAACGGCTGCTGCGGTTTGGCGCCGACGCTGAGCAGCACCGGTGCGTCGGGCTGGATGCCGGTGATGGTCAGGTAAATATTGTCGTGGCCCATCACCAGGTCCAGCAGCGAATGGGGGCGGGCGGCGATGTCGAGGGGCGTGAGGTCCTGGCGCAGGCTGTGCTCCAACTGTTGCAGTTTGTTCTCCAGGCCCTTGCGCGCCAGATTCTCCAGCTCGTGGGTCAGGGCCAGGTACGCCAGGGTGGCCAGCAGCAGCACCAGCCCGGCGCCCATCAGGCTGACCGTCAAGCCCAGGCGCATCGACAGGCTGCTGGTCTTCATTGGCGCGCTTCCAACACATAACCCACGCCGCGAATGGTGTGGATCAACTTGACCTCGCTCTGGTCATCGACCTTGGCCCGCAGGCGGCTGATAGAGACCTCCACCACGTTGGTGTCGCAGTCGAAGTTCATGTCCCACACCAGGGAAATGATCTGGGTGCGCGTCATCACTTCGCCGGTCTGGCGCATCAATACGTGTAGCAGGGCGAATTCCTTGGTGGTCAGGTCGATACGCCGGTTGCCGCGATAGGCGCGATGGCGGCGCGGGTCCAGTTCCAGGTCCGCGACGCGCAGCACCTCCGGCAACGGGATATGTTCGCTGCGGCGCAGTAAGGTGCGCACGCGAGCGAGCAACTCGGGGAATTCGAAGGGCTTGACCAGATAATCATCGGCGCCCATGTCCAGGCCCTTGATCTTGTCGGCCAGACGGCCGCGTGCGGTCAGCATCATCACGCGCTGATCACCTTCTCGGCGCAACTGCTCCAGCACCTCCCAGCCGTCGGTGTTGGGCAGGTTCACGTCGAGTATCACCAGTTCATAACGGTGTTGCCTGGCCAGGTGCAGACCGTCGACGCCACTGGCGGCACAGTCGACGACGTAACCGCTTTCGGATAGGCCTTGTTGCACATAGTCGGCAGTTTTTCGCTCGTCCTCAACCACAAGGATACGCATGGGGTTTACCTTCAAATCAAACGAAAGGGGCATGGCCTCATAGAAGTGTCCGGCGATGCTGTCGGAAAACCCTGAAGCCTCAAGTAGCTTTAGGGTCAAGCCATGTAGGAAAGGTGCGACGATTCGTCGCCAGGCCAGCGCCCAAAAAAACGCCCCGATAACGGGGCGCATAAAGCTCATCTCTGTTCCAAAGGAGCTACACAAAAGCCGCAGAGATGAAGTGTGTAGATTGAGCAGTCTAGAAAGTGCAACTTAACAAGAAGGTGAAGCGGATATTACAGTTCTGAAAGACTTCAACCTGTGAAGAGATGTAGCGCATTGGCAAATGAATGTAAGCGCACGACTTAGAGCACAGCCAATGGGTATTCGATAATGACGCGAACTTCTTCCAGGTCTGACTCAAATGCACTTGAACGCACGCTGGCTTGGCGCAACCTGAGCGAAAGATCTTTCAAGTTGCCACTTTGCACCACGTACTTGGCTTCGATATCTCGTTCCCAGCGACGTTGATCGGTCAGCGGGTTACCGGCCGCATCGCGGCGCATATACACCGCGTTCGCGTTGCTGTAGTCGGCTCCGCTGCCTTTGCCGTAGCGGGTCATGAACGACAGGCCGGGAATGCCGAAGGCTTGCATGTCCAGATCGTAGCGCAGCATCCACGAGCGTTCCTTGGGGGCGTTGAAGTCGCTGTACTGGATCGAGTTGTTGAGCCGGATCGAGTCTGACTGGCGCAGGTAATCGAAGTCGTTATCGCCGTTGTTGCGCTGGTGCGACACGGCCAGGCTGTGGGCGCCGAGCTTCACCCCGAGCCTTGCGCTCCAGATGTTGTTGTTCAGCTCTCCACGCAGTTTCCTGCCGTCATCCGACACGTTGTAATAGTTGAAGTCGCCGAACAACGAAACCTCTTCGTTCAGCGGGTAGGTGGCGGCGCTGCCGAAATAGTACTGGTTCCAGGCGTCCTTCAGACGGCTGCCGTACAGGCTGACGCTCAGGTACTGGTTGAGCTGGTAATCGCCACCGGCATAACCGAACCAGGGCGCGTCCACCGGGCCGGCATAAAACGTCACGAACCCTTTGTTCATGCCGCTTTGGCTGGGCTGGCTCATGCCACTCAGGCGCCCGCCCTGCAGGGTCAGCCCGGCCAGGCTGGTGTTCTGCGCGGTCACTCCGCGAAAACTCTCCGGCAATACCCGCGAGTCGCCGTAGGCAACCACCGGTGTGGTCGGGAACACATCACCGGCCTTGATCACCGTGTCCAACACGCGCATTTTTACGGCGCCGCCGACTTTGCTGTAGCGGCTTTCGGGATGGTTGTCGCTGTCTACCGGCAGTACGCTGAACGAGCCTTTGCCACCGCTGCGGCCGCTGCCCGAATCCAGCTTCAACCCGACCATGGCAAAGGCATCCAGGCCAAACCCCACGCGGCCTTGGGTAAAGCCGGATTCGAACGTGCCGATCAGGCCCTGCGCCCATGCCTCTGAGTAGCCATTGCCGGTGGGGCTGGACTGACCCTTGCGGTCATCGCGATTGAAATAAAAATTGCGCATCAGCACATTCATGCCACTGCCTTCGATAAAACCGTCAGGCCGCTCCTCCACCGCCACAGCGGACAGCGGCAGTGCCGCACACAATGAAAGAGGGAAGGTCAGGCTTCGGATGCTCATGGGGTCGCTCCTCAGTGTTGGCAGTTGTCAGCTTCTTATGGAAGTGGGCGTTCTTATTGATCTGGCCCGGACTGATAGTTGCAAACGGTGAATAACAACGACATGGCGCGAACATTACAATGTTGGAAACTTTCGCCCACCTGACAAATAAGTAATCTTGTGGTGAATATAGCGAAAGGATGGGTGGGTTAGTCTCCGTATTGAACTTTCAATCAGGAACTCACCATGATCATTTATAAAGTTGCCCTGGGCGTATTAACCGCCATCCTGTCGTTCGCCGCGATGGCCGAAGGCGGAGGGGATCGTACCTTCGCGCTGATGATGGAACGCAACGAAAAAGCCATGGCCGCGTACGCCGAGAAACAGGGCAAGCCGGCGCCGGTGGTACAGACGTACCGCTATGGCATGGAGTTGGACATTGCCAAGGTAGTCAACGTGACGCCGCCGATTCGCGCGTGTAACGCGGTGCCTTCGCGCATGACTTACGAAGACTCCAGCGGCAAGCTCATTACCCTGCAATATCAAGTGATGGGCTTATGCCGCAACCATGGCAGTTAATGTGGGGCAGTCACTCTGTACTCTCAGACATGTGGGCGCAGGTTTGCCTGCGATGGCATAGGTGTCTGAACATCTACGTTGGGACTATCAGCGCCCGAGCATCTTCACCCAGCGTGACGGCGGCATGCCGTACGTGCTGCGAAACTGTCGGGTCATATGGCTCTGGTCGCTAAAGCCGGCGGTCATTGCCGCATCCACCAATGAATGACCCTGGGCCAGCAGGCTGCGCACCAGGTCGAGCCGGCGCATGGTCAGGTATCGGTAGGGACTGGTGCCGAACAGCACACGAAAATCCCGCGACAAGGCCCAGCGGTCGCGGCCGGCGTGGTCGGCCATTTCATCCAGGGTGATGCTGCGGCCCAGGGCGCTGTGGATAAATTCCCGGGCACGCTCGGCCGCCAGGTAATCGAAGCGCTTGCGGCTCACGATCGCTCCCGAGGCAGCGCTGAGCGCCTGGGCCAGGTCGAACAGGGCGTCCTGCTCCTGCAACGAATCGATCGGGCAATCCAGGCTCTGCAGCAGTACTTCGCTGGCGCGGAACAGCCTTGGGTCGGTGGATAAACCGCCGGGGACAAACGGCAACGGCTTGCCGCCGAGGATCTGCTGGATCAGCGCCGGCTCCACATAAATCATCCGGTACTTGAAGCCTTCCTCGCTGCCCGCACGGCCGTCATGGATTTCGTCGGGATGAATCACCATGGTCGTGCCCGGCAGGCTGTGGGTCGTGCCGCCACGGTAGTGAAAACTCTGCACGCCGAACAGCGTACGCCCGATGGCGTAGGTGTCATGGCGATGCGGGTCGAAGGCGAAACCGGCAAAGTACGCCTCGATACGGTCCAGGCCGCTGGCGTGCGGGGCGCGGTGCAGCCAGTCGAGCGTGTGGGTCGGGTTGCCCATGGTGACTTGTCACAAAAAGAGGTGGAAACACGTTAACCCAGTCTGCAGGGCCTTGTCTGCCAGGGTCTTGTACGATTGTGCGGGCGCTGGGCGAGGCCTATTATTCTGGCTCGTGCATTGTGCTGATGGAGCTGACTGCCATGGAGATTTTCAACCCAGCCTATGTGGCACCGCTGGTTTCGCTGGCCCTGCTATGGGCCGTGGCGGTGGTCACACCCGGCCCAAACTTCTTCAATACCGCGCAACTGGCCGCGAGCTGTTCGCGTCGTCATGGCGTGGTGGCGTCGGCGGGCGTGGCCACTGGCACCATCATGTGGGGGCTGGCGGGTGGCCTGGGGATCAAGTCGCTGTTTACCGCTGCGCCGATATTGTACCTGGCGTTCAAGATCATCGGCGGTTGCTACCTGATCTACCTGGGGCTGAAGCTGTTCAAACGCTCGGCCCCGGCCATGGGGCAGCGCCTGTTGCCGGATGAGCCTGCGCGTTCGTTGTTCTTTGCCTGGCGCCTGGGTTTACTGGGTAACCTGTCGAATCCCAAGGCTGCGTTGTTCGTTGCCACCATCTTCGCCTCCACCATGCCGCCGTCGCCCTCGCCGATGTTGCTCACCCTGGCGGTGATCGCCATGGCCACCTTGTCGTTCAGCTGGTATTCCTGCGTGGCCCTGTTTTTTTCCAGCCAGCGCATGGCCAACATGTACAGCCGTTCGCGCAAGTGGCTCGATCGCTTTGCCGGCGGCTGCTACATGCTGTTCGGCGCACATCTGGTAGCGAATCGCTGACGGCCCGTGGTAAGAAGCCTTACGTTCAATAGTGAGGCTGGGTCATGAGTAAGGTGCGGGTAGGGATTATTTTTGGGGGCCGTTCGGCGGAACATGAAGTCTCGTTGCAGTCGGCGCGCAATATCGTCGATGCGCTGGACCGTTCGCGCTTCGAACCGGTGTTGATCGGTATCGACAAGGCCGGCCACTGGCACCTCAACGACACCTCGAACTTCCTGCTCAACAGCGAAAACCCGGCGCTCATTGCCCTCAACCAATCCAACCGCGAACTGGCGGTGGTGCCCGGCAAAGCCAACCAGCAAGTGGTGGAAACCACGGGCCAGGGCGTGCTGGAACACATCGACGTGATCTTCCCCATCGTCCACGGCACCCTCGGCGAAGACGGCTGCCTGCAAGGCCTGCTGCGCATGGCGGACTTGCCTTTCGTCGGCTCCGACGTACTCGGCTCGGCCGTGTGCATGGACAAAGACATCAGCAAACGCCTGCTGCGCGACGCCGGCATTGCCGTTACTCCGTTTATCACCCTGACCCGCCGCAACGCTGCGCACACCTCTTTTGAGACCGCCGTGAACAGGCTCGGCCTGCCGATGTTCGTCAAGCCGGCCAACCAGGGGTCGTCGGTCGGCGTGAGTAAAGTCGCCAGCGAGGCCGAGTACCACGCCGCGGTTGAGCTGGCCCTGGGTTTCGATGAAAAAGTGCTGGTGGAGTCCGCCGTCCAAGGCCGCGAAATCGAATGCGCGGTGCTGGGCAACGACAACCCGGTTGCCAGCGGGTGCGGCGAGATCGTGGTGAGCAACGGTTTCTATTCCTACGACAGCAAATACATCGACGACCAGGCGGCCCAGGTGGTGGTACCGGCGGTTATCAGTCATGCAGCCAGCGAGCGCATTCGCGGCCTGGCACTTGAGGCGTTTGAGGTGTTGGGTTGTGCCGGTTTGGCGCGGGTCGATGTATTCCTCACCGATGACGGCGAAGTACTGATCAATGAAATCAACTCACTGCCCGGTTTTACCCGTATCAGCATGTACCCCAAGCTGTGGCAGGCGGCGGGGATGAGCTACAGCGAGCTGGTGAGCCGCTTGATCGAGCTGGCGCTGGAGCGGCATGCGGGGCGCAAGGGGTTGAAGATCAGTCGCTAAGGCCGCGACCTTTGTGGCGAGGGAGCAAGCT
>NZ_JAFHKI010000183.1 GCF_016937615.1 Pseudomonas lactucae
CCCGATAGCGGTCTGTCAGGTACTGATGTTCTGCCCGACACACTGCTATCGGGGGCAAGCCCCTCCCACATTTGGATCCCATGCATTCAGATAGAACTTCTGCGTCCGGCCTCATCTCCTAAGTAACAAGCCCACCTCCCCGGTCACCCCATGGACCTCGTCATCGCCCGCCCCGAAGGCCTCTATTGCCCTGCTGGAGATTTCTACATTGATCCCTGGCGCCCGGTCGAACGTTCGGTCATCACCCACGCCCACGGCGATCACGCCCGTACCGGCAACGAGCATTACCTGGCGGCGGCACCCGGCGAAGGTATCCTGCGTTCACGCCTGGGCCAGGACATCAACCTGCAAACCATGGCCTATGGCGAACAACTGCAGCACCACGGTGTAACCCTGAGTTTCCACCCCGCCGGGCATGTGCTCGGTTCAGCCCAGGTGCGCCTGGAATACCGGGGCGAGGTCTGGGTGGCGTCCGGCGACTACAAGGTCGAACCCGACGGTACCTGCGCGCCTTTCGAACCGGTGCGTTGCCACACCTTCATCACCGAATCCACCTTCGGCCTGCCAATCTACCGCTGGCAACCCCAGGCGCAGATTTTCGCCGGGATCAACGACTGGTGGCAGGCGAACATCGCGGCCGGCAAGGCCAGCGTGTTGTTCTGCTATTCCTTTGGCAAAGCGCAACGCATCCTGCATGGCATCGACGCCAGCATCGGCCCGATCCTCAGCCACGGCGCGGTCGAACCCTTGAACCGGGTGTATCGCGAGGCAGGCGTGTATATCCCGGAAACCCTCTACGCCGGCGATTTCAAAAAGACCGACCCACTGTTGCGCCAGGCGCTGATCATCGCTCCACCGTCCGCTGGCGGCAGCAGTTGGATACGCCGCTTCGGCGACTACAGCGATGCCTTCGCCAGCGGTTGGATGCGCTTGCGTGGCACACGGCGGCGGCGTGGCGTGGACCGTGGCTTTGTGCTGTCGGACCACGCCGATTGGCCGGGCCTGTTATGGGCTATCGAACAAACCGGCGCTGAGCGGGTGATGGTCACCCACGGTTCTGTCGGCGTATTGGTACGCCACCTGCGGGAAAAAGGCCTGGACGCCCAGGGTTTCAGCACCGAATACGGCGATGATGAAGAGGAAGCCACAGCATGAAGGCCTTCGCCGAGCTGTACGCCAACCTCGACGCCACCACGTCCAGCAATGCCAAGCTCGCGGCGTTGCAGGCCTATTTCCGGGAAGCGCCAGCGCAAGATGCGGCCTGGGCGGTGTACTTTTTATCCGGCGGGCGGCCCCGGCAATTGGTGCCGACGCGTCTGTTGCGGGACATGGCCACCGAAGCCTCGGGTATCGAACCGTGGTTGTTCGAAGAAAGCTATCAGTCGGTGGGCGACCTGGCAGAGACGATTTCCCTGCTGTTGCCGGAATCGACCCACACCTCGGAAGACGGCTTGGCCGTGTGGTTGGAAGAAAAACTCCTGCCCTTGCGCGGTCTGCCACCGCAAGAGTTGGCCGCCCGTTTGCCAGTACTGTGGGCGCAACTGGATCAACCCAGCCTGATGGTGTGCATTAAGTTGATCACCGGCAGCTTTCGGGTTGGCGTGTCCAAATTGCTGGTCACCCGCGCCCTCGCAGCCATGGCCCATCTGGACGGCAAACGCGTCGCCCAGCGCTTGGTGGGTTACACCGACCTGTCCAACCGGCCTACAGCTGAGGGCTACCTCAAGCTGATCGCCGCCGAATCGTCTGACGAACACGCCCAACGTGGCGGGCAGCCTTATCCGTTTTTTCTCGCCCATGGTTTGTCGCAACCGGTGGAGCAGTTCGACGCGTTGCTCGGGTCACCCGCCGACTGGCAAGTGGAATGGAAGTGGGATGGCATTCGCGCGCAACTGGTCAAGCGCGAAGGCCGGTTATGGGTCTGGTCGCGGGGTGAAGAGCTGGTCACCGAGCGCTTCCCTGAACTCCACAGCCTGGTGAGTGGCCTGCCCGATGGCACAGTGATCGACGGTGAAATTGTAGTGTGGAAAGACTCGGTGCAACCCTTCGCCCTGCTGCAACAACGCATAGGCCGCAAGACCCTGAGCAAAAAAGTGCTTGAGGACGCGCCAGTCGCGGTCCTCGCTTATGACCTGCTGGAATATCAGGGCGATGACTGGCGCAACCGTCCCCAGGCCGAACGTCGAGCGCAGCTCGAACGGGTGATTGGCGAATGTAACAGGCCCGTGTTGCTGGCTTCGCCGTTGTTGCAGGGCGAAACGTGGGCGGCGTTGGCCGAACAACGCGAAGCCTCGCGCAGCCTAGGTGTGGAGGGCATGATGCTCAAGGATCGCCAAGGCCTGTACGGCGTGGGCCGCACCAAGGACATGGGTCTGTGGTGGAAGTGGAAAGTCGACCCCTTCAGTGTCGATGCAGTGCTCATCTACGCGCAACGAGGCCACGGCCGGCGCGCCAGTTTGTACAGCGACTACACCTTTGCGGTGTGGGACGGCCCGCCCGGCAGCGAGCGCAGCCTGGTGCCGTTCGCCAAGGCATACAGCGGACTGACCGACGAAGAAATGCGCAAGGTCGACGCAATCGTGCGCAAAACCACGGTGGAAAAATTCGGCCCGGTCAGCAGCGTGACGCCGAGCATGGTGTTTGAGCTGGGCTTTGAAGGGATTGCCCTGTCCAAACGCCACAAAAGCGGGATTGCGGTGCGCTTTCCAAGGATGCTGCGCTGGCGGCAGGATAAGGCGGTGGATGAGGCGGATAACTTGGCCACTCTGCAAGACCTGTTGACCTGACGCAGAACCCTGGTGGGAGCAAGCCCCCACACGCCCCGAAAAAGTGCACTCAATTTTCAATGCCCATTTTCGGGCATGTCTACACTCAGAACTCCCTCCTCCTACCTTTTAAAACGATCATTCGGAGCCACATTCGGAACTATGGTGCAGAAATTGCTACCAGTGAGCCGTCTGACACCGTTCAGTAACAGTCCTAAACGCGCCACAAGCGCTTATCTTGGTTTCCAGGGATTACATAATGAAAAAAGCATTGCTGACCCTTTCTGCACTGGCTCTGTGCATGGCCGCCGGCGTCGCCACGGCCAAGGAATACAAGGAATTGCGTTTTGGTGTCGATCCGTCCTACGCGCCGTTTGAATCCAAAGCCGCCGACGGCAGCCTGGTGGGCTTCGATATCGACCTGGGCAATGCCATCTGCGCTGAGTTGAAAGTGAAGTGCAAGTGGGTCGAGAGTGACTTCGACGGCATGATTCCGGGCCTGAAAGCCAACAAGTTCGACGGCGTAATTTCGTCCATGACCGTGACCCCGGTGCGCGAAAAGGCCATCGACTTCTCCAGCGAACTGTTCTCCGGCCCAACTTCGCTGGTGTTCAAGAAAGGCGCGGGTTACTCCACTCCTGAGTCGCTCAAGGGCAAATCCGTGGGCTACGAGCAAGGCACCATTCAGGAAGCCTACGCCAAGGCCGTGCTGGACAAGGCCGGTGTGACCACCAAGGCCTACGCCAACCAGGACCAGGTCTACGCTGACCTGACGTCCGGGCGCCTCGATGCATCCGTGCAAGACATGCTGCAAGCTGAACTGGGCTTTTTGAAGTCCCCAGCCGGTGCCGGCTACGAAGTCAGCGCGCCGATCGACGACCCACTGCTGCCGTCGAAAACCGCGATCGGTATCAAAAAAGGTAACACTGAACTCAAGGCCCTTTTGGATAAAGGTATCAAAGCGTTACACGATGATGGCAAGTATGCCGAGATCCAGAAAAAACACTTTGGCGATCTGAACCTGTACAGCGGCAAGTAATGCCCCGGGGCGCCCCTCTTTTGGAGGGGCGCTTTTTTATCGCCATAGGTCCTGATTTATGTTCGAAGATCTGTTGCAAACCCTCGGGCTGAGCGCATTCAGTTTGAAGGGTTTCGGCCCGCTGTTGCTGCAAGGCACCTGGATGACCCTCAAGTTGTCGGTACTGTCCCTGGCCGTCAGCGTATTGCTGGGCCTGCTCGGCGCCAGTGCCAAACTGTCCAGCCTGCCCTTGCTGCGCATTCCCGCCCAGCTCTACACCACGCTGATCCGCGGGGTGCCCGACCTGGTGCTGATGCTGCTGATTTTCTACAGCCTGCAAACCTGGCTCACCGGTCTTACCGACTTTATGGAATGGGAATACATCGAAATCGACCCATTCAGCGCCGGGGTCATCACCCTGGGCTTTATCTACGGTGCCTACTTCACCGAGACGTTTCGCGGCGCGATCCTCGCCGTGCCCCGTGGCCAACTGGAAGCCGCCACCGCGTACGGCCTCAAGCGCGGGCAGCGGTTTCGCTACGTGACCTTCCCGCAGATGATGCGTTTTGCCCTGCCCGGCATCGGCAACAACTGGATGGTGATGCTCAAAGCCACCGCCCTGGTGTCGATCATCGGCCTGGCCGACCTGGTCAAAGCCGCCCAGGATGCCGGCAAGAGCACCTATCAGTTGTTCTATTTCCTGGTACTTGCCGCGCTGATCTACCTGTTGATCACCAGCGCGTCCAATTTCGTGTTGCGCCGTCTTGAACGTCGTTACTCCGCAGGCGCCCGGGAGGCCGTGCGATGATCGAACTCTTGCAGGAATACTGGCGCCCGTTCCTTTACAGCGACGGCCAGCACATCACCGGCCTGGCCATGACGATGTGGTTGCTCAGCGCCGCCCTGGTGATTGGCTTTGTGGTATCGATACGTTGTCCATCGCGCGCGTATCACGCAAGCGCCTGGTGCGTTGGCCGGTACAGTTCTACACCTACCTGTTTCGCGGCACGCCCCTCTATATACAGCTGCTGATTTGCTACACCGGCATCTACAGCATCGCCGCCGTGCGCGCCCAACCGGTGCTGGATGCATTTTTTCGCGATGCGATGAACTGCACCATCCTGGCCTTTGCACTTAACACCTGCGCCTATACCACGGAGATTTTCGCCGGGGCCATCCGCAGCATGGCCCACGGCGAAGTCGAGGCGGCCAAGGCCTACGGCCTCAGCGGCTGGAAACTGTACGCCTACGTGATCATGCCCTCGGCCCTGCGCCGTTCGCTGCCCTACTACAGCAACGAAGTGATCCTGATGCTGCACTCGACCACCGTGGCCTTTACCGCAACGATCCCGGACATCCTCAAAGTCGCGCGGGACGCCAACTCGGCCACCTTCATGACCTTTCAGTCGTTCGGCATCGCGGCACTGATCTACCTGGCCGTGACCTTCGCCCTGGTCGGCCTGTTTCGCCTGGCGGAGCGCCGCTGGCTGGCCTTCCTCGGTCCGAGCCATTAAGGAGCCTTCATGCGGCATCAGTTACATGATCTGATTGCGCCGGTGCCAGGCACGGCGCGGCAGATCCACAGTTTCCATTTCGGCCCTGCGCAGGCTGAAGGCAAGGTCTACATCCAGTCGTCGCTGCATGCCGATGAGCTGCCGGGCATGCTGGTGGCCTGGCATTTGAAGGCGCGCCTGGCCGAGCTGGAAGCGGCCGGGCGGTTGTCGAGCGAAATCGTATTGGTGCCCGTCGCCAACCCCGTAGGCCTGGAACAGGTGTTGATGGACATCCCGCTGGGCCGTTACGAACTGGAGAGCGGACAGAACTTCAATCGCCTGTTTGTCGACCTCAGCGAAGTCGTCGGCGACCAGGTCGAGGCGCTGCTCGGCGATGACGCGCAGCACAACGCCCGGTTGATCCGCGCCGCATTAAGCAGCGCCCTGGCCGGACACACCGCCGCGACCCAATTGCAGTCCCAGCGTTTGGTGCTGCAACGTTTGGCTTGCGATGCCGACATGGTGCTGGACCTGCACTGCGACTTCGAAGCCGTGGCGCACCTGTACACCACGCCCGAAGCCTGGCCGCAGGTGGAGCCGTTGGCGCGCTACCTCGGCTCGGAGGCCAACTTGCTGGCCACCGATTCCGGCGGGCAGTCGTTCGACGAGTGTTTCACCCTGGTGTGGTGGCAGTTGCAGCAGCGCTTCGGCGAGCGCTTCCCGATTCCCATGGGCAGCTTTTCGGTGACCGTCGAACTGCGCGGCCAGGGTGATGTGAACCACGGCCTGGCCAGCCTCGACTGCCAGGCGATCATTGATTACCTGATTCACTTCGGCGCCATCACAGGCAACGCGGCGCCGCTGCCCGCGCTGCCCTACCCGGCCACCCCACTCGCCGGCGTGGAACCGGTGGCCACGCCGGTTGGCGGCTTGCTGGTGTTCAGCGCCCTGCCCGGTGAATACTTGGAGGCCGGGCAACTGATCGCCGAAATCATCGACCCCCTTACCGACCGCGTAACGCCCGTGCACTGCCGGAACGCAGGCCTGCTTTACGCCCGTTCGCTACGCCGCATGGCCACTGCCGGGATGGTCATCGGCCATGTCGCAGGTTTACAGGCCTACCGTAGCGGCTATCTACTTTCGCCTTGAGGATGCATGCCCCATGTACAAATTGACCGTTGAAGGCCTGCATAAAAGCTATGGCGACAATGAGGTGCTCAAAGGTGTCTCGCTCAAGGCCAAGACTGGTGACGTGATCAGCCTGATCGGCGCCAGCGGTTCGGGCAAGAGCACCTTCTTGCGCTGCATCAACTTTCTGGAAACCCCCAACGATGGCGCCATGACCCTCGACGGCCAGGCGATCCGCATGGTCAGCGATCGCCACGGCATGCGCGTGGCCGACGACGCCGAGTTGCAGCGCCTGCGCACGCGCCTGGCGATGGTGTTTCAGCACTTCAACCTGTGGAGCCACATGAGCGTGCTGGAAAACATCACCATGGCGCCGCGTCGGGTGCTGGGCTGCAGCAAGCAGGACGCCGAAGACCGTGCGCGTCGTTATCTGGACAAGGTGGGGTTGCCGGCGCGCGTGGCCGACCAGTACCCGGCGTTTCTTTCCGGCGGCCAGCAACAGCGGGTGGCGATCGCCCGTGCACTGGCCATGGAGCCGGAAGTGATGCTGTTCGACGAGCCGACCTCGGCGTTGGACCCGGAACTGGTGGGTGAGGTGCTGAAGGTGATCCAGGGCCTGGCCGAAGAAGGCCGCACCATGATCATGGTCACCCACGAGATGAGCTTTGCGCGCAAGGTATCGAGCCAAGTGCTGTTCCTGCATAAAGGCCTGGTGGAAGAGCAAGGTGCGCCGGAGGACGTGCTGGGTAATCCGAAGAGCGAGCGCCTGCAGCAATTTCTGAGTGGCAATTTGAAGTAAACCTTTGCGGCGCCTGGAGGGTCTGTGGGAATAGACCCTCCGGAATGTCAGCCGCCGTATGGCAAAACCCATCGATTTCGCCAAGCAATGGTTTGCCGCCAAGGGCTGGAAGCCGTTCGCCTTTCAAAAAGACGTGTGGGCGGCAGTCAAGCACGGCCAGTCAGGGTTGCTGCATGCCAGCACCGGCGCCGGTAAAACCTATGCGCTGTGGTTTGCCGCACTCAATCGCTTCGCCCTCACTCGCCCGCCCGCTGCCGGCAAACGCAAACCGCCCGCCGAACCGCTGACGGTGCTGTGGATCACGCCGATGCGTGCACTGGCCGCCGACACCGCACGCGCCCTTGAAGCGCCGCTGGAGTCCTTGCAGATTCCCTGGAGCGTTGGTCTGCGCACAGGCGACACCAGCAGCAGCGAGCGCGCCCGCCAGACCCGGCGCCAGCCAAGCGCGCTGGTCACCACGCCCGAAAGCCTGACCCTGATGCTCGCTCGCGCCGACAGCGAGGCCAGCCTGGCGCACCTGCGCATGGTGGTGGTGGATGAATGGCATGAATTGATCGGCAACAAGCGTGGCGTACAGCTGCAATTGGCGCTGGCACGACTGCGATGCTGGCATCCGGAATTGATGGTGTGGGGGATCTCGGCGACCTTGGGTAACCAGGCCCACGCGTTGGAGGTTTTAGTCCCACAGGGCGATGGGATCAATGTGCAGGGGCAAACGGCCAAACAGTTGAAAGTCGACACCTTGCTGCCACCGGGCGCCGAACGTTTTCCCTGGGCGGGGCATATCGGACTGAAAATGCTGCCCCAGGTGGTGGCCGAGGTGAACGCCAGCAGCAGTTGCCTGGTGTTTACCAACACGCGGGCGCAGTCGGAAATCTGGTACCAGGCACTCTTGGAGGCACGGCCGGATTGGGCCGGAGTGATCGCCCTGCACCATGGTTCGCTGTCGCGGGAAACCCGTGACTGGGTGGAGCGGGCCTTGAAAGATGGGCAGCTCAAAGCGGTGGTGTGCACCTCCAGCCTGGATTTGGGGGTGGATTTTCTGCCGGTGGAACGGGTGTTGCAAATCGGCTCGGCCAAGGGCGTGGCGCGCCTGATGCAGCGCGCCGGGCGCTCGGGCCATGCGCCGGGGCGGCCGTCACGGGTGACACTGGTGCCCACACACAGTCTGGAGCTGGTAGAAGCGGCGGCGGCCCAGGACGCGATTGCCGAGCGCCACATCGAAGCCCGCGAATCGCCCTACAAACCGTTGGATGTACTCGTACAACACTTAGTGAGTATGGCCCTGGGCGGTGGTTTTACCCCGGATGCGCTGCTGGATGAAGTGCGCGGCGCCTGGGCCTATCGCCACCTCACCGTGGTCGAATGGGCCTGGGCCCTGGGGTTTGTGCGCCATGGCGGGCTGTCGCTGACTGCTTATCCGGATTACCGTCGTGTGGAACCCGATGAACACGGCATCTGGCGCGTACCCGACGCACGGCTGGCGCGGCGCCATCGCATGAGCGTCGGTACGATTGTCAGCGATGCGAGTATCCAGCTGAAGTTCTGGAGCAAGGGCGGCGGTGGCACAAACCTCGGAAGTGTTGAGGAAGGTTTTATCGCTCGGCTCAAGCCCGGTGATGGCTTCTTGTTCGCCGGGCGCTTATTGGAGTTGGTACGCGTGGAAAACATGACCGCCTACGTCCGCCGCGGCACCGCCAAAAGAGCCGCCGTACCGCGCTGGAATGGTGGGCGCATGCCACTTTCCAATGAACTGGCACAGGCGCTGGTGGCGCGCCTCGATGCAGCGGCCCATGGGCATTTCGAAGGCCCTGAAATGCGCGCGGTGCAACCCCTGTTACAGACGCAGTTGCGCTGGTCGGGCTTGCCTACACGCGAGCATCTGTTGGCCGAAGTGTTGAAGTCGCGAGAGGGGTGGCACCTGTTCCTCTACCCGTTCGCCGGCCGCCAAGTGCACCAGGGGCTGGCCAGCCTGCTGGCATGGCGGGTCAGCCAGGTGCAACCGGTGACGTTCTCCATTGCGATCAACGACTACGGCCTGGAACTGTTGAGCGCCACGGCAGTGGATTGGCCGGCTTTGTTGAACGTCGCGCTGCTGAGTCCGGCAGACTTGCTGACGGACGTCCTGGCCAGCCTGAACGCCGGGGAACTGGCCTTGCGCCGCTTTCGTGAAATTGCACGCATCGCCGGGCTGGTGTTTGCCGGTTACCCCGCGCGCCGAAACGATACCCGGCAGGTGCAGGCATCCAGCGGTTTGTTCTTTGAGGTGTTCAAGCAATATGACCCGCAGAACCTGTTGCTGGCCCAGGCCGGGGAAGAAGTCCTGCGCGATGAATTGGATATTCGCAGACTGGAAGAGACATTACTTCACCTGTCGGCCCTCGAACTGGACCTGCACCTGATCGCACGGCCTACGCCGTTGGCCTTCCCGCTGCTGGTGGAGCGCATGCGCGAGAGCATGAGTTCGGAAAAACTGTCGGAGCGCATTGCGCGAATGGTCAAGGACCTGGAAAAAGTCGCGGATAACGGGAAGCCTTGATGCATTGTTCAGTGACGCTGGAGGGAGAGGAACTGTGGTTGCTGGCGGACAAGGCCGTCTATTGGCCGGCACGCCGATGCCTGCTGATTGCCGATGCGCACTTTGGCAAGGCAGCGGCCTATCGCAGCCTCGGGCAGCCCGTGCCGCAAGGGACCACCACCGAGAATGTGAAGCGGCTGGATCGGCTGTTGGCGGCCTATCGGTGCGAAAGGGTGATCTTCCTCGGCGATTTCCTGCATGGTCCCGGCTCTCACGCCAGCGGCACGCTGGCTGTGTTGCGCGCGTGGCGTGAGCGCAACCCGGAGCTGCCCATGACCTTGATCCGCGGCAACCACGATAAGCGCGCAGGCGACCCGCCTGCCGACTTGCGGATCGAAGTAGTCCAGGAGCCACTGTTGATGGGGCCATTTGCCCTGCAACACGAACCGGATGCCCACGCCAGTCATCATGTGTTGGCAGGGCATGTACACCCGGTGTATCGCCTGCGCGGCAAGGGCCGCCAGAGTTTGCGGCTACCGTGCTTTCAGGTCGGGGGACGTGTGAGTCTGTTGCCGGCGTATGGCGCATTTACCGGAGGATTTACCGTCACGCAGGACAATGATCGCCAAATCTATGTGATCGGCGATCACCAGGTGTGGCCCGTTCACTTAAGCGCAGACTGACCTTTCAGGCGACTGGCGCTGGCGGTGGCTCGTCCGGAAGAGTGGGTTCACCCGGTTCGGTAGGCTGTGGATAATCCGGCTCGGGTTGGCCGGGGATGCCGCCCGCATAGGCGGGATCGGCCATCAGGGACCAGGCCAGAACACCAATCTGGTTGGGTTCAAGCCGGGCAAGTTCAGCGCTGATTCGCGGGTCGATTTTCATAAGGCACTCCTCAAGCGTGGCTCGCGCGTTTTACACGCGCCGAGGCAGTACACCCAATAGAGTCACTTTCTGCAGACTAATTCCCTTTACGCGTAGGACCTTTCGATCAAGCGCGTGGCAAGGTCACGCCGCGCTGGCCCTGGTACTTGCCGGCGCGGTCTTTGTAGGACACTTCACAGGCCTCATCAGACTGCAGGAACAGCATCTGCGCCACACCTTCATTGGCATAGATTTTCGCCGGCAGCGTGGTGGTGTTGGAGAACTCCAGGGTCACATGGCCTTCCCACTCGGGCTCAAGCGGCGTCACGTTGACGATAATGCCGCAGCGCGCGTAGGTGCTTTTACCCAGGCAAATGGTCAGCACGTCGCGGGGAATACGGAAGAACTCCACGGTGCGCGCCAGGGCGAAAGAGTTTGGCGGAATGATGCAGACGTCGCTCTTGACGTCGACGAAGCTCTTTTCGTCGAAGTTCTTAGGGTCGACGATCGCCGAATTGATGTTGGTGAACACCTTGAACTCATCGGCGCAGCGTACGTCGTAGCCGTAGCTGGAAACCCCGTAGGAGATCACACGGTCATCGCCTTCGCCACGAATCTGGCGCTCAACGAACGGTTCGATCATGCCGTGCTCTTGCGCCATGCGGCGAATCCACTTGTCCGATTTGATGCTCATGGCGGGTGTCCTGAATAGCGAGGTGGAAAATTCTGTTGGGCATCTTACCGGGGCCGGCGTTGGGGTTCAAAGGCCGTCGGGCTTTTCTTGATGAATGCACCGCTTGCTATAAGCCTTGGCTAACGTGGCCGGGCTCCAAGCAACCATGCCCAGTGAGCGTAAATACCACCGCCAGTCACGAAAATAGAGAAACCTTCGGAAATACCATTGGCACGTTCCTGAAAAACGGTTAAGGTGGCGTCACTGTGTTGCTTGTGTCACTGAGAATCTCTACACGATATGTTGAATTTCGATCCAACCATCTCCAAGAATTTTTCCTGCTCTTTGCACTCAGTCTCGGCCAGGGCTTTTCCTGAGTCGCAGTTAACTTTGTTCAAGGAGTTACACCATGTCTAATCGCCAAACTGGTACCGTTAAGTGGTTCAACGATGAAAAAGGCTTCGGCTTCATCACTCCACAATCCGGTGACGACCTGTTCGTTCACTTCAAAGCTATCCAATCCGACGGCTTCAAAAGCCTGAAAGAAGGCCAACAGGTTTCTTTCATCGCTACCCGCGGTCAGAAAGGCATGCAAGCTGAAGAAGTTCAAGTTATCTAACTTGTACTGACTTAGTCGAAAAGACCCCGCCCTCAAAAGCGGGGTTTTTTTATGCCTGGATTTCTTGAAATACCCGAACAAACGCCAGGCAAAAAAATGTGGGAGGGGGCTTGCTCCCGATAGCGGCGTGTCAGTCGATACATCCAGTGACTGAACTACCGCTATCGGGAGCAAGC
>NZ_JAFHKI010000184.1 GCF_016937615.1 Pseudomonas lactucae
GTCAGATACACCGCAAACGCAGCCTCGCCAAGGCTCGGCAGCTGCTACGGATTACCTATATCGGGAGCAAGCCCCCTTGTGTTGTATTGCGGTGTTTAGTCGAGCGCTTTCCAGATCTCCGTGGCGTACTCGCGGATCGTGCGGTCGGATGAGAACCAGCCCATCCGCGCCGTATTGAGCACTGCCGAACGCCACCACGCCTTGGAGTCGTGCCAATGCGCTTCGACCTTGGCCTGGGCGTCCCAGTACGAGTCGAAGTCGGCGCAGACCAGGAAGCGGTCGTAGTCGATCAAGCCGTCGATCAAGCCCACGTAACGGCCCGGATCATCCGGCGAGAACACCCCGCCACGGATCGCCTGCAGCACATCGCTCAGACGATGGGACGCAGCAATATCGGGCCCGGCGCTGAATTCACCGGCATGTTTACGCGCCTCGACCTGCTGAGCACTGAGACCGAAGATAAACATGTGCTCGGCGCCCACGCGCTCGTGCATCTCCACGTTGGCGCCGTCCATGGTGCCGATGGTCAGCGCGCCGTTGAGGCCGAACTTCATATTGCTGGTGCCGGAGGCTTCAAAGCCGGCGGTGGAGATCTGCTCCGACAGGTCCGCCGCCGGAATGATGCTCTCCGCCAGGCTGACGTTGTAGTTGGGCAGGAACACCACCTTGAGCAAGCCGCGTACGGTCGGATCGTTATTGACGGTGCGGGCGATGTCGTTGGTCAGCTTGATGATCAGCTTGGCCTGGTGATAACTCGCAGCAGCCTTGCCGGCGAAGATCTTCACGCGCGGCACCCAGTCGGTTTCGGGCTCGGCACGGATCGCCTGGTACAACGCCACGGTGTGCAGCAGGTTGAGCAACTGGCGTTTGTACTCGTGGATCCGCTTGACCTGCACATCGAACATCGCCGCCGGGTTCACCGAAATGCCCAGGCGCTCGTGGATGATCTCGGCCAGCGCCCGCTTGCTGTGCAGGCGCTGCTCGGCGAAGGCTTTGCGGAACGCCTGTTTCTCGGCGAAGGTTTCCAGCTCGCCCAGGCGCGTTTCCATATTGTCGAGGATGTCCGGCCCCAGGGCGTCCACCAGCATCGACGTGAGCTTGGGGTTGGCCTGGTACAACCAGCGGCGGAAGGTGATGCCGTTGGTTTTGTTGTTGATGCGCTCCGGGTAGAGCTTGTGCAGTTCGGAAAACACCGTGCTGCGCATCAGTTGGGTGTGCAGGCCGGACACGCCGTTGACGCTGTGGGAACCGAGGAACGCCAGGTTACCCATGCGCACGCGGCGGCCGTTGTCCTCTTCGATCAGCGACACGGCGCGCAGCACGTCGAAATCGTGGATACCCTTGGCCCGCAGCGAATCAATGTGCTGGGCGTTGATCAGGTAGATGATCTGCATATGCCGGGGCAACATGCGCTCCATCAAGCCGACCGGCCAGGTTTCCAATGCCTCGGGCAGCAGAGTGTGGTTGGTGTAGGAAAGCGTTTCGACGGTGACGTCCCACGCGGCTTCCCATGGGATGTCGTGCAAGTCCACCAATTGACGCATCAGTTCGGCCACGGCGATGGACGGGTGAGTGTCGTTGAGCTGGATGGCGGCGTGTTCGCCCAGGCTCAGGACCGAGCCGTGCATGTTCTTGTGGCGGCGCAGCAAGTCTTGCAGGGAGGCGGAGACGAAGAAGTACTCCTGACGCAGACGCAGTTCTTGCCCCGCTTCGGTGCTGTCGGCCGGGTAAAGCACACGGGAGATGCTTTCGGCGCGGGCCACTTCGGCAACCGCGCCCAAGTGGTCACCGGCGTTGAAACGTTCCAGGTGCAGGTCTTCCACCGCTCGTGCGCGCCACAGGCGCAGGGTGTTGACGCTGGCGCCGCGCCAGCCGACCACCGGGGTGTCGTAGGCCACGGCACGTACGGTTTCGTTGGGCGACCATACCTGGATCAACTTGCCGGAGGCGTCCGCCACGGTTTCGACGCTGCCGCCAAAGCCGATCGGGTAAATCACCTCGGCGCGCTCGAATTCCCACGGGTTGCCGAAATCCAGCCAGCGTTCGGTCTGCTCCTGTTGCCAGCCATCGACAATCGCCTGGCGGAACAAGCCGTGTTCATAACGAATGCCATAGCCATGGCCGGCAATGCCCAGGGTCGACATGCTTTCCATGAAGCACGCCGCCAGGCGGCCAAGGCCACCGTTGCCGAGCGCCGCATCGGGCTCCAGCAGGCGGATGCGTTCCAGGTCGACGCCCAGCTCCGCCAGGGCATCGCGAGCGATCTCCAACACCCCGAGGTTACTGAGGCTGTCGTAGAGCAAGCGGCCGATCAGGAATTCCAGGGACAGGTAATAGACCCGCTTCTGGCCTTTGCGGTAGATACGCCGGGTGTGGTCCATCCAGTGATCGACCATCTGGTCGCGGGCGGCCAGGGCGATGGCTTCGAACCAGTCGTGGTCGAAGGCGTGATCGGGGTCCTTGCCCACCGCGTAGGTGAGTTTGGTCAAGACGGCATCGCGAAATGCGGCTACCTCTGCTTCTCGTGCAAGTGGTTCCTGAGACATCAATTGCGACCTCGGGCGAGATAGAAGGAGTTGCTAGAGCCTAGACGGTCTGACAAACGGCAGAGGCTGCGGTTCGTCAGTTTTTTAACTCATTCATCAATGCGTGAATTAGATGCAGGGGCCGTGCCCGATCATGGCCGAAGATGAAATCTCGAAAATATTGTTCAAAAAACCACCAATCCCGGTATGATCGCGCGCCCTGATACCGCCTCACCCTGGAACCTTGATGAAGCCTCAACTGATCGCCGCCGCGGAACTCGACCGCCTCGAAACCTGGCAGAAATACTCCGCCCACATGTGCGGTGGCTGCGTATCCAGCTGCTGCACGCTGCCGGTTGAAGTGAAGATCAAGGACCTGATCCGCATTGGCATCGTCGACGAATTCGAGCGCGGCGACCCGCCGAAGAACATCGCCAAGCGGCTGCAAAAGGAAGGCATCGTCGAGCGCTACAACTCCAAGTCGGAAATTTTTACCCTGCAGCGCATGAGCAACAACGATTGCCTGTATCTGGATCGTAAGACGCGCTTCTGCACTATTTATGACAAGCGCCCGGATACTTGCCGCAACCACCCCAAGATCGGGCCGCGGCCGGGGTATTGCGCGTACAAGCCCAAGGAAGTGGTGCGCGAGACCAAGTTCAAGACCCTCGATAAATTCTGACCCGGGTTTTGTGGCGCTCTTGAGGGCATCATCGGGGGCAAGCCCCCTCCCACACTTGAATGTGTTCACAGATCAAAATGTGGGAGGGGGCTTGCCCCGATAGGGCCGGCACAGCCACCACACAAACAGCAGACATAAAAAAACGCCCCCGGCCTTTCGACCGGGGGCGTTTTTCATTCAGCCTGAGTTAACTCAGTTCTTGGCTTTCTTGGCAGCGCGGGTACGCTCGCCTTCGTCCAGGATCTTCTTACGCAGGCGGATCGACTTAGGCGTGACTTCGCACAGCTCGTCGTCCTGGATGAATTCCAGGGCCTGTTCCAGGGTGAAGCGAACAGGTGGAACCAGAGCGATGGTTTCGTCTTTACCCGAAGCACGCATGTTGTCGAGCTTCTTGCCTTTGGTTGGGTTGACGCCCATGTCGTTGTCACGGCTGTTCAGACCAACGATCTGACCGTTGTAGATCTCTTGACCGTGTTCAACGAACAGCTTGCCACGCGCCTGGAGGGTTTCCAGGGAGTAGGTCAGCGCCTTGCCGGTTTCTACCGATACCAGTACACCGTTCTGACGGCCGGACATGTCGCCGGACTTCATGGTGTCGTAGCGATCGAAGATCGAGGTCAGGATGCCGGCACCGTTGGTCAGGGTCAGGAACTGGTTACGGAAACCGATCAGACCACGCGCAGGGATGTTGTATTCCAGACGTACACGGCCCTTGCCATCCGGCACCATGTTGGTCAGGTCGCCCTTACGCAGGCCCATCTCTTCCATGACCTTGCCCTGGGATTCTTCAGGGGTGTCGATGGTGACGTTTTCGAACGGTTCCTGCTTCACGCCGTCAACGGTACGGATGATCACTTCCGGACGACCAACACCCATTTCGAAGCCTTCGCGACGCATGGTTTCGATCAGTACCGAGAGGTGCAGCTCACCACGGCCGGACACTTTGAACTTGTCAGCCGAGTCGCCTTCTTCAACGCGCAGAGCAACGTTGTACAGCAGCTCCTTGTCCAGACGCTCCTTGATGTTACGGGAGGTCACGAACTTGCCTTCTTTACCGCAGAACGGCGAGTCGTTTACCTGGAAGGTCATCGAAACGGTTGGCTCGTCAACGGTCAGAGGCTTCATCGCCTCGACGTTGTCCGGCTGGCACAGGGTGTCGGAGATGAACAGCGAGTCCATGCCGCTGACGCACACGATGTCGCCGGCAAAGGCTTCTTCGACGTCGATGCGGTGCAGGCCGTGGTGACCCATCAGCTTCAGGATACGACCGTTACGCTTCTTGCCGTCGGCGCCGATAGCCACAACCGGGGTGTTCGGCTTGACGCTGCCGCGAGCGATACGGCCAACGCCGATAACACCCAGGAAGCTGTTGTAGTCCAGTGCCGAGATCTGCATCTGGAACGCGCCTTCACGGTCAACATTCGGCGCAGGTACGTTGTCGACGATCGACTGGTACAGCGGGGTCATGTCTTCAGCCATGTCGGTGTGGTCAAGACCAGCAATACCGTTCAGGGCCGAGGCGTAGACGACTTTGAAGTCCAGCTGTTCTTCGGTGGCGCCCAGGTTGTCGAACAGGTCGAAGATCTGGTCCAGAACCCAGTCCGGACGCGCGCCTGGACGGTCAACCTTGTTGATGCACACGATCGGACGCAGGCCGGCTTCGAAAGCCTTCTTGGTCACGAAACGGGTTTGCGGCATAGGGCCGTCTTGAGCGTCAACCAGCAGCAGAACGGAGTCGACCATCGACATTACGCGTTCTACTTCGCCGCCGAAGTCGGCGTGGCCCGGGGTGTCCACGATGTTGATGTGGTAGCCGTTCCAGTTGATGGCGGTGTTTTTTGCCAGGATGGTAATACCGCGCTCTTTTTCCTGGTCGTTGGAGTCCATCACGCGCTCGTCGTTGAGCTCGTTGCGCTCCAGGGTGCCGGATTGACGCAGGAGTTTGTCTACCAGGGTGGTTTTACCATGGTCAACGTGAGCAATGATGGCGATGTTACGTAGATTTTCGATCACTTGTGTATCTCGATCAGAGGATTCGGTGTGCTGACAGGTCGTGGCAGCGATTAACAGTAGAGTCAGGCCTTGCCGTTACAGCTTGACGGCAGAGTCGGGGGGCCGGTGACGCAGGCCACAGGCAAACAGCCCCGGGCTCTTAGCTCGGTCGATAAACGCGCACATTGGCATGCCCCTCACTGAGCAAATGGTGGGCATGCAGGCGACTCATCACGCCTTTGTCGCAATACAGCAGGTACTGACGGCTGTTATCCAGTTCCTTGAAACGCGCGTTCAATGCATAGAACGGCAGCGTTTGTACGTCGATGCCGGCGATGTCCAGCGGCTCGTCCTCAGCGGCATCCGGGTGACGGATGTCGATGACGATCTGGCCGGCCAGGGCTTCGCTGACTTCTTCGATCTGCACATCCTGGCCCAGTTCGTCGATCACTCGATCGATCGGGACCAGTTTGGCGTTCTCGAGCGCACGCTCCAGAATCGCCATGTCGAACTGTTGTTCTTCGTACTCCACGCGGTGACGCTTGGCGTGGGTCTTGGGGTTCACCGAGATGACCCCGCAATATTCAGGCATATGCTTGGCGAAGTCGGCGGTGCCGATTTGTTCTGCCAGGTCAATGATGTCCTGCTTGTGGCTGGCGATCAGCGGGCGCAATACCAGCTTCTCGGTCACGCAGTCGATCAGCGACAGGTTCGGCAGCGTCTGGCTGGATACCTGGGAAATCGCTTCGCCAGTCACCAGCGCGTCGATCTGCAATTGATCGGCAATGCGGGACGCAGCGCGCAACATCATACGCTTCAATACTACGCCCATATGACTGTTATCGACTTTACCGAGAATTTCGCCCAGCACTTCCTCGAACGGTACGCTCACAAATAGCACGCGTTGGGAGCTGCCGTACTTCTTCCAGATAAAGTGCGCGACTTCCATCACGCCCAATTCATGTGCACGCCCGCCCAGATTAAAGAAGCAGAAGTGGCTCATCAGGCCGCGGCGCATGATCTGGTAGGCCGCCACCGTGGAATCGAAACCGCCGGACATCAGCACCAGGGTCTGTTCCAGGGCACCCAGCGGGTAGCCGCCGATGCTGTTGTGCTGGCTGTGGATCACAAACAACCGTTGGTCGCGAATTTCCATGCGCACTTCAATTTGCGGCGCTTTCAGGGAAATTCCAGCGGCGCCACACTCGCGACGCAGCTTGCTGCCGACATATTTCTCCACGTCCATGGAGCTGAACGGGTGCTTGCCGGCACGCTTGCAGCGCACCGAAAAAATCTGGCCGGCAAGGGCGTTGCCGAAGTGCAGCTTGCATTTTTCAGTGATGTCGTCGAAGTCGCCCAACGGGTACTCGTCGACCTGCAGGAAATGCGCGATGCCCGGCATGCAGCTCAGGCGCTCGGTCATGTCCTTCAAGGCTTTGGCGTCGGTCAGGCGGGTTTCCAGCTCGAGGTTGTCCCACACGCCATTCACCACCACAGCCGGGTCCAGATCGCGGAGCACGGCACGGATGTTCTTGGCCAACTGACGGATGAAACGCATCCGTACCGGTCGGCTCTTGATGGTGATTTCGGGGAAGACTTTAACGATTAATTTCATGGAAACAGCGCGCGCCGGGCCTGCTGAAAAAGGGGGGCGCGGATTATAGCGGAAATCGCTCAAGGTTTAACCAGTTAATATGCACCTCCGCCGCAACGCACTAAAGAGGTGCGCTTGCAGGCAATGGCGCCACATTGCGGTGCGCTATTTTTTGGCTTTTGTCGCTACGCACCTTTATAGGGTCGCTTTTGGCGCAAAAAACCCATGTTGGCGCACTGGCATGCAATTTGCTCTCTTGTGAGGCAGGTTGCCATGGCGGACTATCCGCGCCGGCATCACCCACATTCTAAGGGCTAACTCCACTACCCCAGCCCGAAGCCACCCGGAGGACACTATGTCGAAGTCGGTTCAACTCATCAAAGATCATGACGTTAAATGGATTGATCTGCGCTTCACGGACACCAAAGGCACTCAGCACCACGTGACCATGCCGGCTCGCGACGCGCTGGATGACGCTTTCTTCGAAGAAGGCAAAATGTTCGACGGTTCCTCCATCGCCGGCTGGAAAGGCATCGAAGCCTCCGACATGATCCTGATGCCGGATGACAGCACTGCCGTGCTGGATCCGTTCACCGAAGAACCGACTCTGATCATCGTCTGCGACGTGATCGAGCCTTCGACCATGCAAGGCTACGACCGCGACCCACGTGCGATCGCCAAGCGTGCCGAGGAATACCTGAAGTCGACCGGTATCGGCGACACCGTATTCGTAGGCCCGGAGCCAGAGTTCTTCATCTTCGATCAAGTGAAGTTCAAGTCCGATATCTCCGGCTCCATGTTCAAGATCTACTCCGAACAAGGTTCGTGGATGTCCGACCAGGACGTGGAAGGCGGCAACCATGGCCACCGTCCAGGTATCAAAGGCGGCTACTTCCCGGTTCCACCGTTCGACCACGACCACGAAATCCGTACCTCCATGTGCAACGCCATGGAAGACATGGGCCTGGTCATCGAAGTGCATCACCACGAAGTGGCGACTGCCGGCCAGAACGAAATCGGTGTTAAGTTCAACACCCTGGTGGCCAAGGCTGACGAAGTTCAGACCCTGAAGTACTGCGTACACAACACTGCCGTTGCCTACGGCCGTACCGCTACCTTCATGCCCAAGCCACTGTACGGCGATAACGGTTCGGGTATGCACGTTCACCTGTCCATCGCCAAAGATGGCAAGAACACCTTCGCTGGCGAAGGTTATGCCGGCCTGTCCGACACCGCCCTGTACTTCATCGGCGGCATCATCAAGCACGGTAAGGCCCTGAACGGCTTCACCAACCCGTCGACCAACTCCTACAAGCGTCTGGTCCCAGGTTTCGAAGCACCGGTGATGCTGGCCTACTCGGCTCGCAACCGTTCCGCCTCGATCCGTATTCCTTACGTGTCCAGCCCTCGCGCTCGTCGTATCGAAGCACGTTTCCCGGACCCGGCAGCCAACCCATATCTGGCCTTCGCTGCCCTGGTCATGGCTGGCCTGGACGGCATCCAGAACAAGATCCACCCTGGCGACGCCGCCGACAAAAACTTGTACGACCTGCCGCCTGAAGAGGCCAAAGAGATCCCACAAGTGTGCGGCAGCCTGAAAGAAGCCCTGGAAGAGCTGGACAAGGGCCGTGCGTTCCTGACCAAAGGCGGCGTGTTCAGCGACGACTTCATCGACGCATACATCGAGCTCAAAAGCGCAGAAGAAATCAAAGTGCGCACCTTCGTACACCCACTGGAATACGAGCTGTACTACAGCTGCTGATCCGGTAGCGCTGCTTAAGGTGGCGTGATGCGAAAAGACCTCCCTCGGGAGGTCTTTTTTTGCCTGAGCGATAGTCATGGCGTCGTGCGAGCAACCGCACAAGATAAGGTAGCCTCTGACTGACGCAACGCCCAACCTGCCAACCCAATCAAAAATGTGGGGCTTGCTCCCTCCCACAAGGAGATCACCCTTGAAGCATCGATTTGTGTTCGCCCTGTTGTTTATCAGCGCCACCGCCAGCGCCGCGCCGCCCACCCTGCAGCCACTGCTCGACAGCATCGCCGAACGCCTGCAGATCGCCAACCAGGTGGCCCTGAGCAAATGGGACAGCCACAAAGCCGTGGAAGACAAAAAACGCGAGCAAGAAGTGATTGCCAGCGTCGTCGCCCAGGCACCGAGCTACAAGCTGGCCCCCGCAGCGGCCGAGCAGTTTTTTGCGGCGCAGATCGAGGCCAACAAGCTGGTGCAGTACAACCGCCTGAACGATTGGCAGCAGATGGGCAAGGCGCCCGACCTGCCGCGTCCGGACCTCAGCGGCCAGATCCGACCCCAACTCGACCAGTTGCAAAAGCGCCTGCTGCAACAACTGGCCGACTTCAGCCCGCACCGAAAAGACCCGCAGTGCCCACACTGGGTAGCCCTGGCCACCCTGGAGCCGATGCACGAGCCGCTGATGCAGATTGCGATGGCTCGCGCCACCGGCGAGCTGTGCATCCACCCAGACTGACGCTGCAACCCCATCAAAACCAAACTGTGGGAGGGGCTTGGTCCTCCCACACCTTCCTGAACAACCTTCACAAAACCGCACTATCTTGGTGCGATAGACTGCACCCTACCCACCCATTCAACCCATTTTGGTTCGAAACTTCCCGCAAAGGCTGGCAGAACGCCACAGTTTCGCGCCTAAAACCCCTATTTCAGGCCTCCGGCGCTTCTTTTCGGAGCCTTGGTTTGGTTTTTGCATTTTCCTTGTATCAGCGTGTGCCTCAAGCCCGCGCCTTGCTCCAAAAGAGGTCCTGATGACCATCAGCGATGCACTGCACCGTTTGCTACTCGACAACCTGACCACCGCGACCATCCTGCTCAATGACGACCTGCGTCTTGAGTACATGAACCCGGCGGCGGAGATGCTGCTGGCCATCAGTGGCCAGCGCAGCCATGGGCAGTTCATCAGCGAATTGTTCACCGAGTCGGCCGAGGCCTTGAGCTCGTTGCGCCAGGCGGTGGAGCAGGCTCACCCGTTCACCAAGCGCGAAGCGATGCTCACCGCCCTCACCGGCCAGACATTGACCGTCGACTACGCCGTGACCCCGATCCTGAGCAACGGCGCCACCCTGCTGCTGCTCGAAGTACACCCCCGCGACCGCCTGCTGCGCATTACCAAAGAGGAAGCGCAGCTGTCCAAGCAGGAAACCAGCAAGATGCTGGTGCGCGGCCTGGCCCATGAGATCAAGAACCCGCTGGGCGGTATTCGCGGCGCCGCGCAGTTGCTGGCCCGCGAGCTGCCGGAGGAGCATCTCAAGGACTACACCAACGTCATCATCGAAGAAGCCGACCGCCTGCGTAACCTGGTGGACCGCATGCTCGGCTCCAACAAGCTGCCGTCCCTGGCGATGACCAACGTGCACGAAGTGCTGGAGCGCGTCAGCCAGTTGGTCGAGGCAGAAAGCCAGGGCTGCATCACCCTGGTGCGCGACTACGACCCAAGCATTCCCGACGTGTTGATCGACCGCGAGCAGATGATCCAGGCGGTGCTCAACATTGTGCGCAACGCCATGCAGGCCATCAGCAGCCAGAACGAGCTGCGCCTTGGCCGCATCAGCCTGCGCACCCGCGCCCTGCGCCAGTTCACCATCGGCCATGTGCGTCATCGCCTGGTGACCAAGGTCGAGATCATCGACAACGGTCCTGGCATTCCCGCGGAACTGCAGGAAACCATTTTCTTTCCCATGGTCAGCGGCCGCCCGGACGGTACCGGGCTGGGCCTGGCCATTACCCAGAACATCATCAGCCAGCATCAGGGCCTGATCGAGTGTGAGAGCCATCCGGGTCACACCACGTTCTCGATCTTTCTGCCACTGGAACAAGGAGCCCCTTCGACATGAGCCGTAGTGAAACCGTCTGGATCGTCGATGACGACCGTTCCATCCGCTGGGTCCTCGAGAAAGCCTTGCAACAGGAAGGCATGACCACCCAGAGCTTCGACAGCGCCGACGGCGTAATGAGCCGCCTGGCACGCCAGCAGCCCGACGTGATCATCTCCGACATCCGCATGCCCGGCGCCAGCGGCCTGGACCTGTTGGCACGGATTCGCGAGCAGCACCCGCGCCTGCCGGTGATCATCATGACCGCGCACTCGGACCTGGACAGCGCTGTCGCGTCCTACCAGGGCGGTGCGTTTGAATACCTGCCCAAGCCCTTCGACGTGGACGAGGCCGTGGCGCTGGTCAAGCGCGCCAACCAGCACGCCCAGGAACAGCAGAACCAGGAAGCCCCACCGGCCCTGACCCGCACCCCGGAGATCATTGGCGAAGCGCCGGCGATGCAGGAAGTGTTTCGCGCCATCGGGCGGTTGAGCCATTCCAACATCACCGTGCTGATCAACGGCGAGTCGGGTACCGGTAAAGAGCTGGTGGCCCACGCGCTGCACCGTCACAGCCCACGGGCGGCCTCGCCGTTTATCGCGCTGAACATGGCGGCGATTCCGAAGGACTTGATGGAGTCCGAGCTGTTCGGCCACGAGAAAGGCGCGTTCACCGGCGCGGCCAACCTGCGTCGCGGACGCTTTGAACAGGCCGACGGCGGCACGCTGTTCCTCGATGAAATCGGCGACATGCCGGCCGACACCCAGACCCGCCTGCTGCGCGTACTGGCGGACGGCGAGTTCTACCGCGTGGGCGGGCACACACCGGTCAAGGTCGATGTGCGCATCATCGCTGCGACCCACCAGAACCTGGAAACTCTGGTGCACGCGGGCAAGTTCCGGGAGGACTTGTTCCACCGTCTCAACGTGATCCGCATCCACATCCCGCGCATGTCCGACCGTCGCGAAGACATCCCGACCCTCGCCCGCCACTTCCTCAGTCGCGCCGCCCAGGAGCTGGCCGTCGAACCGAAGCTGCTCAAAAGCGAAACCGAGGAATACCTCAAGAACCTGCCGTGGCCCGGCAACGTGCGCCAGCTGGAGAACACCTGCCGTTGGATCACCGTGATGGCGTCCGGGCGCGAAGTGCATATCAGCGACCTGCCGCCGGAGCTGTTGAGCCTGCCGCAGGACTCGGCCCCCGTGACCAACTGGGAACAGGCGCTGCGCCAATGGGCTGACCAGGCGCTGGCACGCGGCCAGTCGAACCTGCTGGACAGTGCCGTGCCTGCCTTTGAACGGATCATGATCGAGACCGCGCTGAAGCACACCGCCGGCCGCCGTCGCGATGCCGCGGTGTTGCTGGGCTGGGGCCGCAATACCCTGACGCGCAAGATCAAGGAGCTGGGGATGAAGGTCGATGGTGGGGATGACGATGAAAGCGACGACGCCTGAATCTCAGCTCCACTGAAAATCCAATGTGGGAGGGGCGGTGCACCGCTTCAATGCACCATGAACCGGCATCGGGCATGGATCCAGCGCCTGAAATCTCAGAGCCTCTGAAAAAAACCTGAGTCCCAAAAACACCAAAGCCCCGTATTCCGGGGCTTTGCGCTTTCTGAAAAGATTTTTTGGCACATCTCGACGAATCTGGCACGCGCCCTGCAATAACCCCAGTACTACCCAGTTTTGGGGACCTTGGTACAGGCAGGCCGAGAATCCCCCTCTTTACACCCGGAGTGCTTGATGCAAACAGCGTCGCCCTCCACACCGCTTTGGGGAACCTCGGTACAGGCAGGCCGGGAATTCCCTCTTTAACACCGAAGCCCTTGGCTTCACCCCGTTTTGGGAGCCCTGGTACAGGCAGGCCGGGAACTCCCTCTTTTATTGCTCCTGGAGATGGATCTCCAACCGCCAACGGTCATCGACCTCCTCGCCTTTCCACTCCCCGCGCAATGGCCGAGCCGCCACCAGGTTCAGCAGCAAACCAGCATCGGTCTTGCGAATGCGCCAGTTCACGTCCTTGTCATTGACCTTGAGTTGCCCACTGGCGGCCTTGCCCTGGGCGTCAAACAGCAGCGCAACCGTGCCGTCGATGTGTTCGCCGTGCAATTTAGGCTCGCTGTTGAACCACACCACCACGCCGTCCGTCACCGTCTCCAGTTGTTGCAGCTCCACGGGGTCGGGGATGGTCAGGCGGCCGATCATCAAGCCCACCATCAGGCCGACAATCGCCAAGGAGCCCATGACTTTGGGCAATAGCTTCGGCCTTGGGTCGTCTTCAGGGGTAGAATGCAGCGCATCTTTGCCTTCGGAGCCGTGCATGTTTCACGTCATCCTTTTTCAACCAGAAATTCCGCCGAATACCGGCAACGTTATCAGGCTGTGCGCCAACAGTGGCTGCCACCTGCATTTGATCGAACCCTTGGGCTTTGACATGGACGACAAGCGCCTGCGCCGCGCCGGGCTCGACTACCACGAGTACGCCACGCTCAAGCGCCATGCCGACCTGGCCAGTTGCCTGGAAAGCCTGGGCCACCCGCGCCTGTTCGCCTTCACCACCAAGGGTTCGCGGCCGTTCCATGATGCCAGTTTTGCCGAGGGCGACGCCTTCCTGTTCGGCCCCGAGAGTCGCGGACTGCGGCCGAAGTGCTCGATGCCCTGCCCGATGGCCATCGCTTGCGCTTGCCGATGCGCGAGGGTTGCCGCAGCCTGAACCTGTCCAACACCGTGGCGGTGGCCGTGTACGAAGGCTGGCGCCAACTCGGTTTCAAATAACACACATAGCAAAATGTGGGAGGGGGCTTGCCCCCGATATAGGCGGGTCAGTCAACATCTATGTGACTGATCCACCACCATCGGGGGCAAGCCCCCTCCCACATTGGGTTCTGCGTCGGGTTCGAGATTACTGAACCGTCGACGAACCTTCCTGTTGCATGCGCTGCAGCTCTTGCGCGTACAGGGCATCGAAGTTCACCGGCGCCAGCATCAATGCCGGAACGAGCCACGGGTAACCAGGCTGTCCAGGGTCTCGCGGGCATACGGGAACAGGATGTTCGGGCAGAACGCGCCCAGGGTGTGGCTCATGGACGCTT
>NZ_JAFHKI010000185.1 GCF_016937615.1 Pseudomonas lactucae
AGCCCCCTCCCACATGGGGTCCCGGGGGGTTGTGCTACTGTGAAAGGGCAGGCACAAAAAAGGCGACCCGAAGGTCGCCTCATTCAACACAGCACCACTCAGAACTCGTGATCAGCGCTGTCCGGGTTCAGGTCGCTGATGCCCAGCTTGCCGGCCGCGGCTTCGATCGAGCCGGTCTGCTTGACCAGCGCCGCGATGGCGTCGCGCACGATCTGGTTGCCTGCCTCGTAACCGGCGGCGATCAACTGGTCGTAGTGCTCACCCTTGTTGGCGTGGTCGACCATGACCTGGATCTTCGCCTCGGTGGCGGCCAGGTCGGCCTTCAGCGCGGTATCGGCAGCCGGGTCGCCTTGGCCACCAGGGACGACAGGCTGGCGCCGGTCATTTTGGTGCCGTCGACGCGGGTGTACTCGCCCAGGTAGACGTTGCGGATGCCCTTGGCGTCGTAGAAGTGCGAATTGTGAGTGTTGTCGCTGAAGCAGTCCTGCTCGTCTTCCGGCGAGTTGGCTTCCAGGGACACTTTCATACGCTCACCGGCCAGTTCGCCGAGGGAGAGGCTGCCCATGCCGAACAACATTTTGCGCAGGCCGTCGGTGGCAGGTTCTGCCTCGAGGGTGGCGCGATAGTTGTCTTCGACGTTGGGTTTCCAGTTGCCGACCATTTCTTCCAGGTCGCTGACCAGCAGTTGGGTCACGGCGCTCAGGTAGGCGCGACGGCGCTCGTTGTGGCCGCCGGTGGCACCGCTACCGGTCAGGTAGTCCGATGCGGGACGCTTGCCTGCGCCGGGGCCGGTGCCGTTGAGGTCCTGGCCCCACAGCAGGAATTCAATGGCGTGGTAGCCGGTGGCGACGTTGGCTTCGGAACCGCCCAGCTCATTGAGGCTGGCGAGTTTTTCCGGGGTGATGACCTTCACGTCGATCTTGTCTTCGCCGATCTGGATCTGGGTGTTGGCGATGATGTTGGCGGTAGCGCCCGGGTTGCCCAGGGCATGCTCATAGGATTTGTCGGTGTAGTCGATCAGGCCTTCGTCCAGCGGCCATGCGTTCACCTGGCCTTCCCAGTCGTCGATGATGGTGTTGCCGAAGCGGAACACTTCGCTCTGCAGGTACGGCACGCGGGCGGCAACCCAGGCGGCGCGGGCGGCTTTCAGGGTTTCGTCGTTCGGCTTGGCGAGGAACGCGTCGACCGCGGTCTGCAGGGTTTTCGCGGTGGATTCGGCGTCGCTGTACACCGCGAAGACCATGTCGGCGTAATGCGCGACCACGGCTTTGGCGGCGGTTTCGTCGACCTGGCCGGCAGGGGTGGCAGCCGCTGGAGCGGTAGTGCTGGCAGCCGGGGTCGGCGCCTGGTTGGCTGCGGGCTTGTCTTTACCTTCGCCGCAACCGGCGAGAGAAATGGCAATAGCCAGCAGACTGGCGGTGGCCAGGGGCATACGAATCATGGCGAACATCCTGCTTCGGTTGTTGATAGGACGCGCGGGGGGGCGCAAAAACTGCGACATAATGCGAAAGATTTGCATTTTGTGTAAAGGGTTATACGCGGGAAATATTAACTATCGTTTCGCCCTGTTACAGAATCATCGCGTTGTCCCGCTCGGCCTGCTTCAAAAAAGCCGCCAGCTCCCGAGCCTGCAAGGGTTTGCTGTAGTAGTAACCCTGACCTTCGTGGCAGCCTTCGGAGATGATGTAAGCCTCCTGTTCCGCGGTTTCCACGCCTTCGGCGATTACCTGCATGCCGAGGCTTTTGCCCAATTGGATAATCGCTCGCACGATGGTCGCATCGTCGTCATCGTCCAGCAGGTCCTGGACGAAGCTCTTGTCGATCTTGATTTTGTCCAGCGGCAGGCTTTTCAGATAGCTCAGCGACGAGTAACCGGTGCCGAAGTCGTCGATGGCGATCAACGCCCCGGAACGGCGCAGGCTCAGCAGGTGCTGGGCGGCGGTGCTGATGTCCTCCATCAGGCCGGTCTCGGTGACTTCCAGCTCCAGGCTGCGTGGCGGCAGGCGGTAGATCTGCATCAGGTTATTCACTACCCGGGGCAGCTCGGTGTGGTGCAACTGCACGGTAGACAGGTTGACCGCCATGCGCAGGCCGGTGAACCCCTGGTCGTGCCATTCGCGCAGTTGGCGGCAGGCCTGGTCCAGCACCCATTCACCGATGGGAATGATGGTGCCGTTCTGTTCGGCCAAGGGAATAAACAGGTCCGGCGGCACCAGCCCGTGTTCCGGATGCTGCCAGCGAATCAGCGCTTCCACGCCCACCACATGCTGGTCGCGGTAGCTGATCTGCGGTTGGTACACCAGGTGAAACTGGTCGCGGCTCAACGCCTCGCGCAGGTCTTTTTCCAATTCGCGGCGCCGGCGCATTTCGCTGTCGACGCTGGCGATATAGAACTGATAGCGGTTGCGCGAGCGGCTCTTGGCCAGGGTCATGGTCTGCTCGGCTTTTTGCAGCAGCTTCTCGGTGCTGTCGCCATCTTCGGGGAACAGGGTGATGCCGATGGTGGCACGCAGGCGGATCGGTTCCTGATCGAGGGCGAACTCCGCTTCCAGGTCGTCGAGGATACTTTGCGCGAGTTCGGCGGCTTCGTAGGGCTGATCGATATTGGCCTGGACCAGGGCAAACTGATCGCCGCCCAGGCGTGCCAGGGCGCCGAGGCGGCCGCTGTGGGCGCGCAGGCGGTCGGCCAGGGCCAGCAGCAATTTGTCGCCGGCCTGGTAGGTAAATTGCTCGTTGATGCTTTTGAAGTCATCCAGTCCCACGCACAACACGGCCACACGGCGCTGCCGGCGGCCGGCGTCGATCAGGATCTTGTCCAGTTGCTCCTGCAGTTTCTGGCGGTTCGGCAGGCCGGTCAGAAAGTCGTACTGGGCCATGCGCAACAGGCTGCTTTCCGCTTCGTGACGTAAATGAGTGTTGCGCTCGATGGATTCGAGCAATTGGTTGGCGGTGTTGATCCACAGCCCCAGTTCGTTGCGCTCATGACCCTTGAGCAGCGGAATCTTGTGTTCGCTGGGGCGGTCCGGGTTGATTGAGGTCAGGTGCTCGATGATTCGCGACAGCGGTTTGGTCAGCAACCAGTGGTAGACCAGGTACAGCACCAGGCCCAGGGCGAGCGCGCGCAGTACCCCAGAAATGAAGATGATCACCGAATTGACAATAAACCCCTGACCATAGGTGGCCGTGTCGAGGGTAATGCTCAGGTCACCGTAATATTCGCTGTAGGGGCCTTTGCCGACCAGGCTGGTGGTAAAGGTGCGTTCCTGGCCAAGAATCAGGTCGGTCAGCCAGCGGCTGGAGGATTGCTGCAGCGCGCGGCTTTTTTCCGCCAGCATGGTTTCGTTGGGGTGGCCGATGGAGGCCATGCGCACGGCATCGTCCTGGAACAGCCCTTCGATCACCTGCATGCCCATCTCGCGGTCCAGGCTGTAGACGGCCTGGGTCGAAGGGTCGCGAAACATGTCGAGGATGCGCTGAGCATCACCGGCCACGGCCTGGCGCGTCTTATAGGCATCAAACACGATCTGCGCCACGCTCAGCGCCACGCCCACGATCAATGCCGACAGCAGCACCACCCGTAGCAACTTCACCGACAAGCTGTTTTTGAGTTCCAGCTTCAAAGGGGCATTCCTTGTCTCATGCGGGTGGCCTTCAATATGCCATGAGTATTGGCAATCTGATGGCGGCCGTCAAAGGAACATTGGGGCGTGGGGCGACGGGAAGCGGTCGAATGCAGGTGGGGCAGGAAGAGGGCGGATAAAATCCGCCGCTCTCTGATGCGGTGCGGGGCCTAAAGGGCGCGAACCTTTTGGGTATCCCGCCTGGCGGGAACCACTGTTTTATGCGTTGTAACTGATCTGAACAGTGTTGCTCTGGTGCGTATCGGCGCAGATTTTGCCTGGGTCCTGATTGGCGCTCGTGCTTTTTGCGTCCACGATCTTCCCGAGCAAATCCAAGCCTTTGCCCAGCACATCCAGGCCTTGGCCGACGACTGGCATCACTGACGATAATGCCGACATACCCATCGATAACGGATCCATTGCGGACTCTCCTACATGAACTGAGAGAGGTATTTCTCTCGTCGTCTGGGTGGCGAATTCGTTTCAGTGAGTTCCGCACTTCCTGCACGGCGTGCATTTTTTCAAGTGCCCAAAAAAAGCCCGGCAATCGCCGGGCTCTTTTTACTGCAAGCGTTGCTTAGGCAGTGAAGGTCTTGCCTTCGAACTGCTCAGCCACGAACTTCCAGTTGACCAGGTTCCAGAACGCTTCCACATACTTTGGACGCACGTTGCGGTAGTCGATGTAGTAGGCATGTTCCCACACGTCGCAGGTCAGCAGCGGCGTGTCGCCGTTGGTCAGCGGGTTGCCGGCGCCGATGGTGCTGGCCAGGGCCAGAGAACCGTCAGCCTTTTTCACCAGCCAGCCCCAACCGGAACCGAAGGTGCCGACGGACGTCTTGGTGAACTCTTCCTTGAACTTGTCGAACGAACCGAACGCCGCGTTGATGGCTTCAGCCAGTGCGCCGGTAGGTTGGCCGCCGGCGTTTGGTGCCAGGCAGTTCCAGTAGAAAGTGTGGTTCCAGACCTGAGCGGCGTTGTTGAAGATGCCGCCCGAAGAGGATTTGACGATCTCTTCCAGGGTCTTGCCTTCGAACTCGGTGCCAGGCACCAGGTTGTTCAGGTTCACGACATAGGTGTTGTGGTGCTTGTCGTGGTGGTATTCCAAGGTTTCCTTGGAGATGTGCGGCTGCAGGGCATCGTGTGCGTAGGGCAGCGGCGGCAATTCGAAAGCCATGATGATTCTCCTAATCAGGTCAGTTGCGGTGAGCGCAAGGCCGATCACGGGCGGCCAAACATGCGCCGGGGAGTTTGTACTCTTTGCGGCGCAGGGGCAGGATCATAGCACCGGGGGTGCGGCAAAACCACGCAACAACTGTGTGGGATAGAGGTTCCAGAGCCTTTTGGAATAAGTTCACGGCGCGCTTATTAATTGGTAGGCCACGCTGAACATCATCCCCGCCACCAACAGGTCCAGCAGGCGCCAGGTCGCCGGGCGTGCCAACCACGGTGCCAGCCATGCCGCGCCCACGGCCAGGGTCATGAACCACAGGAACGAAGCGCTGGCGGCGCCGGCCACATAGGCGCCGGGGTCGGTTTGTTGCGCGCCCAGCGAACCAATCAGCAATACCGTGTCCAGGTACACGTGGGGGTTGAGCAAGGTGACCGCCAAGGCACTGAGCAGTACCGCGCGCAGGGAGCGCATCTTGATATTGGCG
Organism: Pseudomonas lactucae; assembly: GCF_016937615.1. GTDB lineage: Bacteria > Pseudomonadota > Gammaproteobacteria > Pseudomonadales > Pseudomonadaceae > Aquipseudomonas > Aquipseudomonas lactucae. The sequence goes on from NZ_JAFHKI010000185.1 coordinate 5,276, forward strand.
CCTTGATCCAGGCTCTGTGTCGAACAGGCTCGACGCAATGCCGACACGCCATACCACACCAGGAACGCAGCGCCGCCCCAGCGCGCCACGCCCAACAGGATCGGGCTGTGAGCCAGCACCGTGGCCAGGCCGAATACGCCTGCGGTGACCAGCAACGCGTCGCAAATCACACACAGCGCCGCAACGGGCAGGTGATGTTCACGGCGCAGACTCTGCGCCAGCACGAAGGCGTTTTGCGTGCCGATGGCCATGATCAGGCCGAGGGCCACCAGCAATCCGTTCATATAGCTTTGCCACATAGATAAGATCCTCTCAACGATGCTGGTCATTCTCATGGTTCAGGCTGTATAAGAAAAACAAATCTTGCTCATTGCTCATTAGGGAAACTGATGTTCGAGTATAAATTGCTCTCCGCCCTGGCGGCCGTGGTGGAACAGGCCGGCTTCGAGCGCGGCGCTCAAGTGCTGGGTATATCGCAGTCGGCAATTTCCCAACGCATCAAGTTGCTCGAAACGCGCATCGGCCAGTCGGTGCTGGTACGTGCCACGCCGCCGACGCCGACCGATATCGGCCGGCGCCTGCTCAACCATGTGCAACAGGTACGCTTGCTGGAGCGTGACCTGCAAAGCCAGGTGCCAGCACTGGACGAGGAGGGCATGCCCGAACGCCTGCGCATCGCCCTGAACGCGGACAGCCTCGCCACCTGGTGGGCCGAGGCGGTCAGCGATTTTTGCGCCGAGCAGCATTTGCTCCTCGACCTGGTCGTAGAGGACCAGACCGTGAGCCTCAAGCGCATGCGCGCCGGTGAAGTGGCGGCTTGCATTTGCGCCAGCGAACGTCCGGTTGCCGGTGCGCGCAGCCTGCTGCTCGGCGCCATGCGTTACCGGGCGCTGGCCAGCCCGGCCTTTATAACCCGGCATTTCCCGCAGGGCGTGCGCGCCGATCAGTTGGCCCGCACACCGGCGCTGGTGTTTGGCCCGGACGATTTCCTGCAGCATCGCTATCTGGCTTCGCTCGGTGTCGACGGTGGTTTCGAACATCATTTATGCCCATCCTCCGAAGGCTTTATCCGCCTGACGGAAGCCGGCCTCGGCTGGGGGCTGGTGCCTGAATTGCAGGTGCGCGACCAACTGGAAAGAGGCGCGCTGGTGGAGTTACTGCCAGATAAGCCCATCGACGTGCCGTTGTACTGGCATCATTGGCGCAGTGGCGGGCAACTGTTGGGCGTGTTGACCGACCATCTGGCTCAGGCGTGTGGTCAATGGTTGGTGCCGTTGGACTGATGGCGTGCGTCAAGGCAACAGCGATGAAAAAACGAAAGAACACGGAGTAATACATGAAGATTCTGGTCACCGGCGCAAGCGGCTTCATCGGCGGGCGCTTTGCGCGTTTCGCCCTGGAGCAGGGCCTGGATGTACGGGTCAACGGGCGCCGCGCCGAGGGTGTGGAGCACCTGGTAAGGCGCGGTGCCGAGTTTATCCAGGGTGACCTGAATGATGCCGACCTGGTGCGCGACCTGTGCCGCGATGTTGAAGCGGTGGTGCACTGCGCAGGTGCCGTGGGACTGTGGGGGCGTTATCAGGACTTTCATCAGGGCAACGTGCTGGTCACTGAAAACGTCGTCGAAGCCTGCCTCAAGCAACGCGTCGGGCGCCTGGTGCACCTGTCGTCGCCGTCGATCTACTTTGATGGCCGCAACCATCTGGGCCTGACCGAAGAACAAGTGCCCAAGCGCTTCAAGCATCCCTATGCCGCCACCAAATACCTGGCGGAGCAGAAAGTCTTCGGCGCCCAGGAGTTCGGCCTGGAAGTATTGGCCCTGCGCCCGCGCTTTGTGACCGGGGCGGGGGACATGAGCATCTTTCCACGCCTGCTGAAGATGCAGCGTAAGAACCGCCTGGCCATCGTGGGCGACGGCCTGAACAAAGTCGACTTCACCAGTATTCACAACCTCAATGAAGCGTTGCTCAGCAGCCTGCTGGCCCCCGGCTCGGCACTGGGCAGGGCCTACAACATCAGCAACGGCGCGCCGGTGCCGGTGTGGGATGTGGTGAACTACGTGATGCGCCAAATGGAGTTGCCCCAGGTCACTCGTTATCGCTCCTACGGTTTGTCCTACAGTGTGGCCGCATTGAACGAGGCGTTCTGCGCCATGTGGCCCGGGCGCCCGGAGCCTTCGTTGTCGCGCCTGGGCATGCAGGTCATGAACAAAAATTTCACCCTCGACATCAGCCGGGCCAGGCATTATCTGGACTACGAGCCCAAAGTCAGCCTGTGGACCGCCCTCGACGAATTCTGCGGCTGGTGGAAGGCGCAGGATCCCGGGCTCAAGTAAAGGTCACACCAGGCAACATATCGGGAACCGAATTCAGGGTTCCGGGTCGATCAGTGCGACGCGACTGCGGTTTATACTCCGCTCGCTCGGCTCTCCCGCCAGTCACCTCACCGATTCAGGGTTGATACATGCGTAACGATGCCAACGACGATCTCGACAACGTTCCCAGCCTGCGGGCCGACCTTGGGGATGACGATGATTTCGAACCTTCCCCGGCCACTTCGGTGCGTTCGCGAAACACACCCGTGATCAAGGTCAAGGGGGCCAGCACCGGTCCGCTGTGGGCGTTGATCGGTGCGCTGCTGATCGCCTTTGCCGGCCTGGCCTGGTGGAGCTTCCAGCAGATCTCGCTGATGGGCCAGCAGTTGGTCGCCACCCAGGAAAGCTTTGCGCGCATCAGCGAAGAAGCGGCGGGGCGCCTGCAGGATATTTCCGGCAAGGTGTTCGCCAGCCAGGCCAGTGTGAATAACGGCAGCGAGGCACTCAAAGCGCAGATCAAGCAGTTAGAGAGCCAGTTGCAGGAACAGAGTAAGCAGCAGCTCGGCGTGGCCGGCCAGGCCACCGACCTGGACAAGCGCCTTGCGCAAATGACCGCCAGTACTACCGAACTGTCGAGCGCCAATGCCAAGCTGCAAGGCCAGGTGCAAGCCCTGACCGACGCGGTAGCCACCCTCAAGGCCGCGCAAGGGGACGCCGGCAGGCGCGACAATGAGATCAAGGAGCTGGCCGCCGACGTGGCCGCGCTGAAAAAACAAGGCAACCCAAGCGCCGCCATCGCCCGTCTTGAACAGGACTTGGTGGTACTCAAAAGCGCGCAGGACGCCCAGCCGGCCAATAACGATGCGCCGACCAATAAAGAGTTCGACGTGTTCCGCATCCAGACCACGCGCAATATCACGACCTTGCAGAGCCAGGTGCAGAACCTGCAGCAGCAGCTCAACACGCCGGCGAAGATCACCCCGCTTGGTCAATGATTAAAACCGGACCAAATGTAGGAGGGGGCAAGCCCCTCCCTTCCACATTTGGGATTGTTGTCAAAGTTAAATAATGCGCGCTGGTAACATTGTCACCACTCGGTGACATTTCCCATCCCCTTCGTTACTTGCCCCGTTCACGCCCTTGTTTAGACTCCCGTCACCCCACAAAAAACAATAAGGGCCGCCCATGACCACGCAACCACTGCCTGCCAGCAGTTGGCTCAACGCACCTGCCCATCACGCCTGGCTCGCCGCCGAAGGCCAGCGCCTGCTGTCATTCGCCAAGGCTCCCGCCTGCCGGACGGCTTTGGCAACCTCGACGACAAAGGCCAGCTCCCATCCACTGCCCACGCAGAAACCATGAACACCGCGCGCATGACCCACAGCTTCGCCATGGCGCATGCCATGGGCTTGCCGGGGTATGCCGAGCTGGTTGAGCACGGGGTGGCGGCCCTAAGTGGCCCTTTGCGCGACAGCGAGCATGGCGGCTGGTTCGCTGCGCCGCAGGCGGTGGATGGCAACACCGGCAAGGCTGCGTATCTGCATGCGTTTGTCGCCCTGGCCGCCAGCTCTGCGGTGGTGGCGGGTGCGCCGGGTGCGCCGGGTGCGCAAACCCTGCTCAATGACGCCATCCACATCATCGACCAGTTTTTCTGGAGCGAGGAGGAGGGCGCGATGCTTGAGTCCTTTGCCCGCGACTGGAGCGGCCTGGAAGCCTATCGCGGCGCCAACAGCAACATGCACGCCACCGAAGCGTTTCTCGCCCTGGCCGATGTGACCGGTGATACGCGCTGGCTGGACCGCGCACTGCGCATCGTCGAGCGCGTGATCTGCACTCACGCGGCCGGCAACCAATTCATGGTGATCGAGCATTTCGACAGCCAATGGCAACCGCTGCTCGGTTACAACGAAGACAACCCCGCCGACGGTTTCCGCCCCTACGGCATCACCCCCGGCCACGGTTTCGAATGGGCGCGGCTGGTCTTGCACCTGGAAGCCGCGCGCCTGCAAGCCGGGCTGGTCACGCCGGATGGGTTGGTCGGCGACGCCAAGGGGCTGTTCGCCAGTGCCTGTGAATTCGCCTGGAATGTGGATGGCGCCCCCGGCATCGTCTACACGCTGGACTGGCAGCATCAGCCGGTGGTGCGCGAGCGCCTGCACTGGACTCACGCCGAAGCCAGTGCCGCGGCTCAAGCCCTGCTCAAGCGTACCGGTGAAGCTCACTACGAAACCTGGTACCGGCGGTTCTGGGAATTTTGCGACACCCATTTCATCGACCGGCGCCACGGCAGCTGGCACCACGAACTCAGCCCGCACAACCAGCCCAGCAGCACCATCTGGGGTGGCAAGCCGGACCTGTACCATGCCTGGCAAGCGGTAGTGCTGCCTGCACTGCCCTTGGCGCCGAGCATGGCCAGCGCTTTAGGCGCTGGGTGCTATGTCACCAAGTGGTGACATTTGTGCATCCCTTTGTTACCTGCGCTCAAAAAAACCATGTTTAAACTCCGTGCAGCGCAAGCTCCAGACTTGCATGCATAACAACAAGAAAAGGTATTCAGATGAACGCGATTAATCGCCTCGCCGTAGCTATTTCCGTTGCCTCGTTGTTTCCTCTCAGTGCATTTGCCGCCGACTCCAAAGGGACGGTTGAAGTTGTGCATTGGTGGACCTCGGGTGGCGAAAAAGCGGCTGTAGATGTCCTGAAGGCCCAAGTCGAGAAAGACGGCTTCACCTGGAAAGACGGTGCCGTCGCCGGTGGCGGTGGCGCCACGGCCATGACCGTGCTCAAAAGCCGCGCGGTCGCCGGCAACCCGCCAGGCGTTGCCCAGATCAAAGGCCCCGACATCCAGGAATGGGCGTCCACAGGCCTGCTCGACACCGACGTCCTCAAAGACGTGGCCAAAGAAGAAAAGTGGGACTCCCTGCTCGACAAGAAAGTCTCTGACACTGTGAAGTACGACGGTGACTACGTCGCCGTACCGGTCAACATTCACCGTGTGAACTGGCTGTGGATCAACCCGCAAGTCTTCAAGAAAGCCGGCATCACCAAGAACCCCACCACCCTCGAAGAATTCTACGCCGCCGGCGACAAGCTCAAGGCCGCGGGCTTCATCCCGCTCGCCCATGGTGGCCAGCCTTGGCAGGACAGCACCGTATTCGAAGCGGTGGTTCTGTCGGTGATGGGCGCTGATGGCTACAAGAAAGCCCTGGTCGACCTGGATAACGCTGCGCTGACCGGCCCGGAAATGGTCAAGTCGCTGACTGAGCTGAAAAAAGTCGCGACCTACATGGACGTCGACGGCAAAGGCCAGGACTGGAACCTCGAAGCGGGCAAGGTCATCAACGGCAAGGCCGGCATGCAGATCATGGGTGACTGGGCCAAGTCCGAATGGACCGCTGCCAAGAAAGTCGCGGGCAAGGACTACGAGTGCGTAGCCTTCCCAGGCACCGACAAAGCCTTCACCTACAACATCGACTCCCTGGCGGTGTTCAAGCAGAAAGACAAAGGCACTGCTGCCGGTCAGCAGGACATCGCCAAAGTCGTCCTGGGTGAAAACTTCCAGAAGGTGTTCAGCATCAACAAGGGTTCGATCCCTGTGCGTAACGACATGCTGAACAAAATGGATTCGTACGGCTTTGACTCCTGCGCGCAGACCGCCGCCAAAGACTTCCTGGCAGACGCCAAGACCGGTGGCCTGCAGCCGAGCATGGCGCACAACATGGCCACCACCCTGGCTGTGCAAGGTGCGTTCTTTGACGTTGTGACCAACTACATCAACGACCCGAAAGCCGATCCGGCCGACACCGCCAAGAAACTCGGCGCTGCGATCAAGTCGGCTAAATAAGCTACGAGCTGCAAGTTACAAGCTACAAGTGGGCGCGGTTGTCTTGACGCTTTCAGCTTGTAGCTTGTAGCTGCCTTCAGTCTTTTATTGGATTTCCCCATGAGTTCTGTTGCTGTGTTCAGCAAAGCCTCGCCGTTCGATGCACTGCAGCGCTGGCTACCCAAACTGGTGCTGGCGCCCAGCATGTTTATCGTGTTGGTAGGCTTCTACGGCTACATCCTGTGGACGTTTGTACTGTCGTTCACCACGTCCACCTTCCTGCCCAGTTACAAATGGGCGGGCCTTGCGCAATACGAGCGGTTGTTCGACAACGATCGCTGGTGGGTGGCGAGCAAGAACCTGGCGCTGTTTGGCGGCATGTTCATCGGCATCACCCTGGTGATCGGCGTGACGCTGGCGATTTTCCTCGACCAGAAAATCCGCCGCGAAGGCTTTATCCGCACCATTTACCTATACCCGATGGCGCTCTCGATGATCGTCACCGGTACCGCCTGGAAATGGCTGCTCAACCCCGGCATGGGCCTGGACAAACTCCTGCGTGACTGGGGCTGGGAAGGTTTCCGCCTGGACTGGCTGATCGATCCGGACCGCGTCGTTTACTGCCTGGTGATCGCTGCTGTCTGGCAAGCCTCGGGCTTTATCATGGCGATGTTCCTCGCCGGCCTGCGCGGTGTTGATCAATCGATCATCCGTGCGGCCCAGATCGATGGCGCGAGCCTGCCGCGCATCTACTGGAGCGTGGTGCTGCCCAGCCTGCGTCCGGTGTTCTTCAGTGCGGTGATGATCCTGGCGCACATTGCGATCAAGAGCTTCGACCTGGTGGCGGCAATGACCGCCGGTGGCCCGGGCTACTCGTCCGACCTGCCTGCAATGTTCATGTACTCGTTCACCTTCAGCCGTGGCCAGATGGGCATGGGTTCGGCCAGTGCAATCCTGATGCTCGGTGCGATCCTCGCGATCATCGTGCCTTACCTCTACTCCGAGCTGAGGACCAAACGTAATGACTAGTCTCGCCTCCAAACCCGCCATCAGCCTGAGCCGCATCGCGATCTACGCGGTGCTGATTCTCGCGGTGCTGCTGTACCTGGTGCCGCTGGTGGTGATGTTGCTCACCAGCTTCAAGACCCCGGAAGACATCACCACCGGCAACCTGCTGAGCTGGCCGACCGTAGTCACCGGCATTGGCTGGATCAAGGCCTGGGATACGGTGGATGGTTACTTCTGGAACTCGATCAAGATCACCGTTCCGGCCGTGCTCATCTCCACCGCCATCGGTGCGCTGAATGGCTACGTGCTGTCGTTCTGGCGCTTCCGCGGTTCGCAGCTGTTCTTCGGCTTGCTGCTGTTCGGCTGCTTCCTGCCGTTCCAGACCGTACTGCTGCCGGCATCGTTCACCCTCGGCAAGATGGGCCTGGCCAGCACCACCACGGGCCTGGTGTTTGTGCACGTCGTCTACGGCCTGGCGTTTACCACGCTGTTCTTCCGTAACTACTACGTGAGCATCCCGGATGCGCTGATCAAGGCGGCACGCCTGGACGGTGCGGGTTTCTTCACCATCTTCCGTCAGATCATTCTGCCGATGTCGACCCCGATCATCATGGTCTGCCTGATCTGGCAGTTCACTCAGATATGGAACGACTTCCTCTTCGGCGTGGTGTTCTCCAGCGGCGACTCCCAGCCCATCACGGTGGCGCTGAACAACCTGGTCAATACCAGCACCGGGGCCAAGGAATATAACGTGGATATGGCGGCGGCGATGATCGCCGGGCTGCCGACCCTGCTGGTCTATGTGATCGCAGGCAAGTATTTCGTGCGCGGCCTCACGGCCGGCGCGGTCAAGGGGTAATCATGGCTACGCTTGAACTTCGCAATGTAAACAAGACCTATGGCGCCGGCCTGCCCGACACCTTGAAGAACATCGAACTGTCGATCAAGGAAGGCGAATTCCTGATCCTGGTCGGCCCGTCGGGCTGTGGTAAATCCACGCTGATGAACTGCATCGCCGGCCTGGAAACCATCACCGGCGGCGCGATCATGATCGGTGATCAGGACGTGAGCGGCATGAGCCCCAAGGATCGCGACATCGCCATGGTGTTTCAGTCCTACGCGCTGTACCCGACCATGAGCGTGCGCGAGAACATCGAGTTCGGTCTCAAGATCCGCAAGATGCCCCAGGCCGACATCGACGCTGAAGTGGCGCGCGTGGCCAAGCTGCTGCAGATCGAGCACCTGCTCAATCGCAAGCCGGGCCAGCTGTCTGGTGGTCAGCAACAGCGTGTGGCCATGGGCCGTGCGCTGGCGCGTCGCCCGAAGATCTACCTGTTCGACGAACCGCTGTCCAACCTCGACGCCAAGCTGCGCGTCGAGATGCGCACCGAAATGAAGCTGATGCACCAGCGCCTCAAGACCACCACCGTCTACGTGACCCACGACCAGATCGAGGCGATGACCCTGGGCGATAAAGTGGCGGTGATGAAGGACGGCATCATCCAACAATTCGGCACGCCGAAGGAAATTTACAACGACCCTGCTAACCTATTTGTGGCAAGCTTTATCGGTTCACCACCCATGAACTTCGTTCCCATGCGCCTAAAACGCAAAGACGGTCACTTGGTTGCGCTGCTCGATAGCGGCCAGGCCCGCTGCGAATTGCCGCTGAGCATGAACGACACGGGCCTGGAAGACCGCGATGTGATCCTGGGCCTGCGCCCGGAGCAGATCGTGCTGGCGACGGGGGAAGGCAATGGGTCGTCGAGCATTCGTGCCGAAGTCCAGGTCACCGAGCCCACCGGCCCGGACACCCTGGTGTTCGTGCAGCTCAATGACACCAAGGTGTGCTGCCGTCTTGCACCGGACGTAGCACCCCAAGTGGGGGAGACACTGACCCTGCAATTCGACCCGGCCAAGGTCTTGTTGTTCGACGCCAACACCGGCGAGCGCCTGGGCACCGCTTCTTCATTGCCCGCACAGGGGCATGCCGACAATGTGGCCCAATTCAAGGGTCGCTGAAGCAGGTAACGTGTTGTTTTAATTGAAAAAAAGTAACCCGCGTTAGATAAAAACAGTTTAATAACAATAAAGACGAGGATGTAGGGATGAAAAAGCAACACAACAACACCCGGCTGATCTGCCAATTGTCAGCGGCAGCAGCCCTGGTATTGTCCGCCAATGCGATGGCGGCCGATGCATTCAGCGCCGATTCCAAGTGGATGACCGGCGATTGGGGCGGCGAACGTACCAAGCTGATCGAGCAAGGTATCGACATCAAGGCTGACTACGTAGGGGAGATGGGCTACAACGCCCACGGCGGTTATAACGACGACAAGACCGGTCGCTATTCCGACCAGTTCGGTCTGGGCGTGGCACTGGACCTGCAAAAACTGTGGGGCTGGGATAACACCCAGGCCAAGATCCAGTTCACCAACCGTAATGGCCAGAACATCTCCAACGACCGCATTGGCGACCCGCGTGCCGGCACGCTGAGTTCGTCCATGGAAGTCTACGGTCGTGGCCACATGGTGCGTCTGACCCAGTTCTGGATCCAGCACCAGATGTTCGACAACAAGCTGGATGTGAAGCTCGGCTACTTCGGTGAAGGCGAAGACTTCAACACCTTCCCATGCGACTTCCAGAACCTGTCGTTCTGCGGCTCCCAGGTCGGTAACTACGTGAACACCTGGTACAACTGGCCGGTCAGCCAGGCGGCGATCCGCGTGAAGTACAACATCACGCCAGAGCTGTATGCGCAAATCGGTGCCTACAACCAGAACCCATCGCAGCTGGAACACGGCAACGGCTTCAAGCTCAGCGGCAGCGGCACCAAGGGCACCGTGATTCCGGTGGAATTGGTCTGGTCGCCGAAGGTTAATAACCTGCCGGGCGAATACCGTGTGGGTTACTACAAGAGCGCCGCCGATGCTCCGGATGTACGTGAAGACGTCAACGGCGGCAATGCTGTCCTCACTGGCGCAGACTTCCGTACCCGCAGCAGCAAGAAAGGCTACTGGTTCGTTGCGCAACAGCAACTCACCACGCACAACGGCGACGCTTCCCGTGGTCTGAACATCGCGGCCAACGCGACCTTCCACGATAAGGAAACCAACCTGGTCGACAACTATCAGTCGCTCATGCTGGTGTACAAAGGTCCATTCGATGCGCGTCCAAAAGACGACGTCGGTATTGGTGCCGCGCGCCTGCACGTCAACAATGACGTGAAGAAAAACGCGGAATTGCTCAATGCCGCCAACGGCGTCAGCGACTACGACAACCCGTTGTACACGCCGATCCGCGAAACCGAATACAACTTCGAAATCAACTACGGCTTCCACGTTACCAACTGGCTGACCGTACGTCCCAACCTGCAGTACGTCGTGCAACCTGGCGGCGTGGATAAAGTCGACAACGCGTTGGTGGCTGGTTTGAAAATCCAGTCTACGTTCTAACGCTGTTGCGATAAGCTCCTTCTCTCTGTGCGCATTTTGCGGGTAGCCATGGCTATCCGCTTTTTTTTGCGTGGCACTGTGAAGATATTCAGGACCGTGGCACATGCATGAGCAACCGCTGCAACGCTTTTTCAAATCCCTGCGCGAGCGTCCGGTGTTCGCCTGGGAGCGCTTTCAGCTGCGCGACGTGTTGGTGATCGACCACCCGCTGTGCCAGGCGGTGTTCAGTCGCCAGGGCGCACAACTGCTGCATTTTCAGCCCCGTGACCAGAAACCCTGGTTGTGGTGCGCGGCCAAGTGGCCGCAGGTCGGCGCCATTCGGGGCGGCGTGCCGGTGTGCTGGCCGTGGTATGGCCGTCACCCGAGCGAAAACGCATGGCCCTCCCATGGCTGGGCGCGGTTGATCGACTGGAAACTGCTCGACAGCAGCACCGACGACGACGGCGTGCGCCTGCATTGGCAATTGCAGCTGTGCGACTGGCAGGTCGACCTGCACGCGCACCTGGGCGAAACCCTGGAGCTGCGCCTGAGCACCGAGCATCAGGACGAGTTGCCGTGCCAGTTGAGCCATGCATTGCACGCTTACTGGCGTATTGGTCACGTCGACGAGATAGCGCTGTCTGGGCTCGACGGTGCACAAGGTTACGACCAGCTCAATCGCCAGGCTTGCCAGCAGGAAGGCGAATTGCGGGTGGAGGGTGGGTGCCAGCGGGTCTTCCGGCACGAGGGCGAGTTGCAGCTCAAGGATCACGCCTGGCAGCGCGAACTGTGCATCGACACCGGTGACAGCGCCAACACCGTGGTGTGGCACCCGGGCAGCCGGCCGCTGTTGGGGGTCAGCTTTAACGAGGCGTCGGGGTTTGTGTGCGTGGAGTCGGCGATGGCCGGGGCCAGTTTGGCGCCGGGAGAGAGGGCACATCTTAGTTTGCAGGCGAGGGCTGGGGTTTAGCGGTGTGGCTGATGGCCTCATCGGGG
>NZ_JAFHKI010000186.1 GCF_016937615.1 Pseudomonas lactucae
CTTGCTCCCTCCCACATTGACTGTGCCCACTCCAGAAGGAGTGAGGCGATCAGATCCGTACGTTACCGCGCGGCCCGGCAATCGCCCAGATGATCAGGCCCAGTACCGGCAGCAGCAGGATCAACAGGATCCACAGCACCTTGGCACCGGTGCTCGCGCCGCTTTTGAACACGTTGATGATCGCCCAGATATCCAGCGCCAGGATGATCAGCCCGATCAAGCCATTAAAAGTGGAACCCATGGTGTCGCTCCTAAGTGGGGGGCATGCACTTGTAGGATAGTCAGGCCTGGCAGGGGTTCCGTTTTATTTCAGACGTGCATCGCCACTTTCAGCGCTTCCAGCGACGGCGCGGCCTGAATGCCGACTTCGGCGCACAGTTCCAGCACGCGCGGCAGGTCGTTGCCGAACACCAGCACGGCCTGGATCTGGTCATCCAGCAGTTGGCTGAAGTTGAGCAACACATAGCCGCCGTCTTGCGGGCTCAGGGCGCTCATCTGGATCTGGATGCGGTTGAGCGCGGTAAGGTCTTCGGTCTTGGCCAATTGCTTGGGCTTGAGGTTGAACGCCACGCCCGGGCCGAACGAGGCGACGATCTGCGCAAACAGGTCGCCATAAGTGTCGGCCTGGAACAGCACGGTGTCCGGCAGGCTGCCGACCACGACCCACTCCCCCAGCGGAATCGGGAAGCTGTCGTCGTAGTTGATATCCGGATTGGCCGCCAGGAACGCCACCGGATCGGCATAGGCCTGGGCGGCTTCATCGGCGATGCGCGCCACCTCGTCCTCGCCCATGACCCCGGCGCTGATTTTGCTGATGAGTTCGACGAGGGCGGTTTTCATGGGGTGATCCTGTAGCGGGCGGGTTTTGGAGGGCGCGTAGCCTACACCAGTTTCTGCAACCGCGCCGCCGTATCCGCCGCCCCCATGGTCTGGGCCGCCGCCAGCGCCGTCGCGCCCTGGGCATCGGCGGCCTTGGGGTTGGCGCCCTGGCCAAGCAGGTAATCGAGCATCTCCACGCGGTTGAACATGGCCGCCATCATCAATGCGGTACGCCCGTCGGACGAGGCCGCTTCCACCGGCGTACCGCCTTCGATCAGCGCCTTGACGACCGGCAAATTGCCCTTGAACGCCGCGCCGGCAATCGGCAATTGGTTCTTGTCATTGGCAATCAGCGGGTCGGCCTTGAATTCCAGCAGCACTTTTACCGCCTCGGCATGGCCGTGGTAGGCCGCGAGCATCAGCAAGGTGTCGCCGTTGTGGTTGCGAAAGTTGGCCGGCAAGCCTTTGGCCAACAGTGCGGCGAGCATCGCCGCGTCGCCTCGGCGGGCGACGTCGAAGACCTGTTCGGCAAATTCGGCGGCTTCGTCTTCGGTCATCTGTTTAGGCTGGTCTGACATGTGGGGGCTCCTTTCTGGTACTGACTATGGCGCCCAGTGTCGCGAGGGAGTTCCCACCTGTCATGGTTTTTTTGTCAAAAGCGCCCATAGGCAGAATCAATAGCGGAACTGGCCGCCCTGGATCTGCGCCCGCAACTGCGCCGTGATCGGCACGTAGCAATTTGATCCGGGCAGCCAGGCATATACGGGGTCAGTGCCGGCCTTGTCCGGATCAAACGCCTCTTCCTTGAGCTTGACCTTCTGGTATTTGAACGTACCGGTGGTTTCCATCTTGACCTTGATCCGCAAGAACAACGGCACCGCATAGTGCGGCAACTGGCCCTGGGCGAATTGCAGCAGCTCACACATGTCCAGCGCAGCCAGCGACTCGCTTGGGGTGATGGCAACCATGCCGGCACGGCCATTGGTGTTTTCGACTTCGACACCATAGGCCACCACTTCGGCGATCTGCGGGTGTTGCAGCAGTACATTCTCGACTTCGGTGGTGGAGACGTTTTCACCTTTCCAGCGATAGGTGTCCCCCAGGCGGTCGACGAATTGCGCATGACCGAAGCCAATGCTGCGCAACAAGTCCCCGGTATTGAAGTAACGGTCGCCCTTTTCAAACACGTCGGTGAGTACCACCTTGCGGTTCTTTTCCGGGTCGGTGTAGCCGTCGAACGGCGATTTTTCATCAATCCTCGCCAGCAACAAGCCCTGCCCGCCCGTGGGCACCTTGCGCATAAAGCCATCGCTGCCGCGCAGTGGCTCACCGCTGTCGTGGGCGTAGTCGACCAACGCCCAGTGCTGCAGGCAAAAGCCGATGGTGTTGTCGAAGTTCAGCACGTTGGTAAAGCCGATATTGCCGTCGCTGGCGGCGTACAGCTCACAGATATGCTCAACGCCATAGCGCGCCTTGAACTGCGCCCACACACCGGGGCGCAGGCCGTTGCCAACCATCTTGGTCACACGGTTATCCCGATCGCTTTCGCTGGGAGGCTGGTCGAGCAGGTAGCGGCACAGTTCACCGACATAACCGAGGGTGGTTGCCTTGAATCGGCGTGCGTCTTCCCAGAACTGGCTGGCGCTGAACTTGCGGCGAATCGCAAAGCCCGACGCGCCGACAATCGCCGAGCCCCAGCACACACACAGGCCTGTGGCGTGATAGAGCGGCAAGGTGCAATAGAGGACATCGTCCGGGCCCATGTCCAGGGCAATGCTGCCGAAGCTGACGGCGGTTTTGGTCCAGCGGCCATGCTTCATGATGCCGGCCTTGGGCAGGCCGGTGGTGCCCGAGGTGTAGATATAGAAACAGGGGTCGTTGAAGAAGACCTGTGCGGTGCTGGCCGGATTGTCCACCGGGCACTCGGTGCTGGACGCCAGCAGGTCGATGTAACCCGGCGGCACCGCGCCGGACTGCTGATCCACGACACACCAGGTTCGCTCGGCCTTGATCGCTACCTGGTCACGCACTGCGTCATAGGCACCCACTAATTCCGCACCGACGGCAATGGCTACCGGGTTCACCAGGTTCAGGCTATGGACCAGCGTCGCCTGGGTCTGCGCGGTATTGAGCATCGCGCAGATGCCGCCCAGCTTGGCCACGGCCAGCACGTTGAGAAGCAGTTCGGGGCGATTTTCGATAAACACCGCCACCACATCGCCCTTGCCGATGCCCTGGGCATGCAAGTGGTGGGCAATACGGTTGGCGCGCTCGTTGGCGTTGCGATAGCTGAGCACGCAATCGCCGTACAACAACGCGGCGCCATCAGGGTTGCGCAACGTGGCTTGCTCAAAGTGCCAGCCCAACCCGCAGGGCTGCGCGGGGTCGGTGACATTGGCCGCACGCATGCCGCGGATCACGCGTGGCAGCGCGCTGACGATGGCAGGCACCTTACGCAGCAACTTGCCCCAAGTGATCATGTCGTTTTGCGGAGGGTTCATGGTGGAACGTCCTTTTTCTTATTATTCGTCTGATCCCGCGACGCCGACGCCTCTGTAGGCGGCGGCCGAATGCCTTGCAGGAAAATACGTCAGCCCTTGAGTGACTGTACACGCGGGATTTGAAAAGTTTTGTATCCCGATGAACGAGCACCCAAGCAGGGAATTTCACCGCGCGCCGGCAGTCATTATCAGTAGGCGTGTCGGCAATCGACCGGCTGCAATAAAGCAAAATGCAGGATGCATGATGGCCATTCATGCAAATTGCACGAAATCAAAAATCCTAACTTTTTACAACATACTGATTTATAAAGACTTTTTAAGAAGTCATAAGCTGGCACAATCACTGCACCTATCACTCCATGCTTGCCCACTTGAGCCAACGGAGCTGATAGACATGAGCCTGATCCAAGATAAATTCGCTTCTGTATTTTCCAACTACGACGTTACTACTCAGCCACGTCCTGATGGCGGCATTCTGTTGACCCTGCGCAACAGCGAAGGCAAACAGGTCAAGCGTTCGATTTCCTATCAGCAGTTGCACACTGCCGACCAACTGACCTGGGTCATCAGCGCCATTCGCCGCGACCTGGCCGAACAAGCCAGCGAACTGCCGCAAATCTCGATGCTGCAAAGCCAGAATCGCTTTGCCCTGCCGACCTACCATTCGGCCTGATCACGCATCACCGGCACGCTTGACTGAAAAAAGGGCCGCGACGCCATCCAGCGTCGCGGCCCTTTTGCATGGGGTCAATACAGCCCCTGGCGCACCGCCTCGTTCATCGCCTGGACGCGGTTGCTGACATCCAGTTTGCCGTAGATATTGCGCAGGTGGAATTTGACCGTGGCTTGGGACGTGGCGCGTATCTGGCTGATCTCCCAGACGGTCTTGCCCTCCGATGCCCATCGCAGGATCTCCAGCTCTGAAGGGGTCAGGGGCTTGCCTGAAAGACTCAAGCGCCGCCTGAGCGCACTGGGCACGGAATACGGATTCGGACACGGCTCCTGTGGGCCATTCATGGTTCTCTCCTTATTATTGGCTGATGCCCTATCACCCTTCGGATTCCTCCTATTGACAGGTGATATAAACATTGAGAGCGCAGAGAGTTACATATCGAATGGAATCAGTGGGCAAGGCTCGTGATAAACAGCCAAGCCCTACATATGATTAGGCTTCTTCCCACAGCAACTTCAAACGTACAGGGGTTGCCCCCCCCAATCCTTTGGGCTCAGTCGTCCAAACCAGGGAAGCGAGCGGCAATCGAATCACCGTTCAACTCGGGCGCACAGCCGTCCACCGAATTGAAAAAACGCAATGCCACGAAGTACGGGTTCTCGCCCATATCAAACCAATGCACCACCTCCGCCGGGATCACCAGCAGGTCGTTTTTCTCACAGCGCACGGCATACACGTAGTCGCCGATATGTAGGCCGAACAGGCCCTGACCCGCGATGAAAAAACGCACCTCACCCTCCTTGCAACGGCGTTCGTGGAGACCCTGCGCGCGCAACTCGGCGTTTTGCGGATGGTCGCCGGTGACGCGCAGCACTTCTACGTGCGCGTAACCCAGGGCGTCAATCTGCGTCTGGTACGCCGCGATCAGCGCAGCGTCACTGGCGCCCTTCTCGACCGGCTCAGGCTGCCAGCGAGCGAACCGCACGCCGTGATCGGCCAGGACAGCGGCGATGTCGTCAAAATGGGTCAGTACCTTGTTCGGGGTGTCCGGCGTAGCAACGGGGTAGACGGCGACATAACTCATTGAAGGGTTCCTTGGTTCTGCTCGTGCAATCGAAGGCCAATGATAACGGCTGCGGCGAAGGCGGCGAGGCTGGCAATACTAAAGGTGAAGGTCGGCCCCAGCAGATTCCAGCTGTAGCCGGAATACAGCGCGCCCAGTGCCCCGCCCGTGCCGGCGAGGGCGGCGTAGAGCGCTTGGCCCTGGCCTTGCTGTTTAGCGCCAAAGCTGCGCTGTACAAAGGCAATCGCCGCCGCATGGAAGCTGCCGAACGTGGCGGCGTGCATCACCTGCGCCAGCAACAGCACCCAGAAAAACTCGGCGAACGAGCCCAGCAGCAACCAGCGCAACGCCGCCAACAGGAAGCTCGCCAGCAGCACCCGGCGTACCGAAAAGCGCGTGAGGATGCGGCTCATGCCCAGGAACATCAGCACTTCGGCCACCACCCCCAGGGCCCATAACAGGCCAATCACGCCACGGCTGTAGCCCAGGTGTTCGAGGTGCAGGGTGAGGAAGGTGTAATACGGCCCATGACTCATTTGCATCAATGCCACACAGGCATAAAACGCCAATACGCCGGGGCTGCGCAGTTGTTTGAGGAAGCCGTCACCCGCCAGACGATTGCCATGGGTAGCCGGCTGCGCGTTCGGCACCCACAGGCTGGCGCCGATGATACCGGCCATGATCACCAGGACCACCACCGGGTAGATGTCCAGGCTCAGCCATTCGAACAGGCGCCCCATGATCACCACCGTCAGGATGAAACCGATGGAGCCCCACAGACGGATCTGGCTGTAGCGCGAGGTTTGTTTTTGCAGGTGAGCCAGGGTGATCACTTCGAACTGCGGCAACACCGCGTGCCAGAAGAACGCATGCAGGGCCATCACCAGAGCCAGCCAGGCGTAGGTCTGGCTGACGAAGATCAGCGAAAAACTGACCAGGGTACACACCGCGCCAAAACGCACGATGGCCAGCCGCCGGCCAGTGTAGTCGCCCAGCCAGCCCCACAGGTTGGGCGCCAGGCAGCGCATCAGCATGGGGATGGCCACCAGCTCGCCGATGCGCGCGCTGGAGAACCCCAGGTGATCGAAGTACAGCGCGAGGAACGGCGCAGTCGCCCCCAGCAGGGCGAAGTAGAAGAGGTAGAAGCTGGAGAGGCGCCAATAAGGAAGGGCTGTCACAACCAGCCCGTCACAGCTGGCCCAGTACCGGCGTACTCACACGCACATCCGCGTTTTGCCCGCGATTACGCAGCAAGTGGTCCATCAACACGATGGCCATCATCGCCTCGGCGATCGGCGTGGCACGGATGCCCACGCATGGGTCGTGACGGCCCTTGGTGATCACGTCCACGGGGTTGCCGTGTACATCGATCGAACGGCCGGGAGTGGTGATGCTCGACGTGGCCTTGAGCGCCAGGTGCGCAACGATCGGCTGGCCGGAGGAGATACCACCGAGAATGCCGCCGGCATTGTTGCTGAGGAAACCTTGCGGGGTCAGCTCATCGCGATACTCGGTGCCGCGTTGGGAGACGCAGGCAAACCCTGCGCCGATTTCAACGCCCTTGACGGCGTTGATGCTCATCAGCGCGTGGGCCAGTTCCGCGTCGAGGCGGTCGAAGATCGGTTCGCCCAAGCCGGGTTTTACCCCCTCGGCCACCACGGTAATCCTGGCCCCGACGGAGTCCTGATCGCGGCGCAGCTGGTCCATGTAGGCTTCCAGTTCCGGCACTTTGTCCGGGTCCGGGCTGAAGAAAGCGTTGTCATCGACGCTGTCCCAGGTCTTGAACGGGATTTCAATCGGGCCCAGTTGGCTCATGTAGCCACGGATGACGATGCCCTGGGTGGCCAGGTATTTCTTGGCGATGGCGCCAGCGGCCACGCGCATGGCGGTTTCGCGGGCCGAACTGCGGCCACCGCCACGGTAGTCGCGTTCGCCGTATTTGTGGTGGTAGGTGTAGTCGGCGTGGGCCGGGCGGAACAGGTCCTTGATCGCCGAATAGTCCTTGGACTTCTGGTCGGTGTTGCGGATCAACAGGCCGATGGCGCAGCCGGTGGTGCGGCCTTCGAACACGCCGGAGAGGATCTCGACTTCGTCCGGCTCCTGGCGCTGGGTGGTGTGGCGGCTGGTGCCGGGCTTGCGGCGGTCGAGGTCACGCTGCAGGTCTTCCAGGGATAGCTCGAGGCCGGGCGCAGCCGTCGACAATGGCGACCAACGCCGCGCCATGGCTTTCGCCCGCGGTGGTGACAGTGAACAGCTTGCCGAAGGTATTGCCGGACATGCGGGGCGCTCCGTGAAATCAGTTGAATCAAGTCAACCGTAATAACTTAAGGCGGCCAGTATACGCAGGCTAACCGACTAGTTCATCCTCGAAACCTTACCGGTGGACGCGGGTCCAACCGGCACCTCCTCGATAATGGCGCAATGATGCTGCGAGTCTTACTGTTCACCCTCACCCTGTTTGTCGGCGTGGCCCAGGCCGCCGCCCCTGTCGTACTGCAACGCCCCATCAACTTGAATACCAGCAGCGGCGAGCTGTTCGGCTCGTTGCTGTTGCCCCAGTCCGACAAACCGGTGCCGGTGGTGCTGATCATCGCCGGTTCCGGACCCACCGACCGTAACGGCAACAGCGCCGACGGCGCGCGCAATGACAGCCTCAAGCGCCTGGCCTGGGTGCTGGCGCGGCATAACATCGCCAGCGTGCGGTATGACAAGCGCGGTGTGGCCGCCAGCCTCGCCGCCACCCCCGATGAGCGCAACCTGACCCTCGACGCCTATGTGGCCGACGCCGTGGCCTGGGGCCAATTGCTCAAGGCCGACAAACGCATGGGCCCGCTGATTGTGCTCGGCCATAGCGAAGGTGCGCTGGTCGCGGCCCTGGCCGCACCGCAACTCGACCCGGCCGGCGTCATTTCCCTGTCCGGCAGCGCCCGGCCGGTGGATCAGGTGATCCGTCAGCAACTGGCCGATCACCTGCCCCCTGCCCTGCTGTTGCGCAGCAATGAAATCCTCGATCACCTCAAGGCCGGCCAGGTGGATACCGATGTGCCAGGCCCGCTGGAAGGCATTTTCCGGCCCAGCGTGCAGCCTTACCTGATCAGCCTGTTTCGCGCCGACCCTTCGGCGGCCTTTGCCAGACTGCGCATGCCTGCGTTGATCGTTCAGGGCACTCACGATATCCAGGTGGGTGTCGGCGATGCCCGGCAGCTGAAGCAGGCCAAGCCCGACGCACAATTGACGGTGATTGAAGGCATGAACCATGTGATGCGCATCGTGCCCAATGACGTGAAACAGCAACTGGCCTCCTACAACGACCCGAAGTTGCCCCTCGCTGCGGAGTTGGGCGAGCGTGTGGTGCGCTTTATCCAGGGGCTTGACCCTCATTAAGCGGCAATTGGCCTCCAGTCCTGGCAAAAACGGCCGATAAGCCCTGGGTCGACAGTAAAAAGACTGTCGACTCGCAGGACCTGGACAGGAACACGTCGCATGACAACCACTGAAGCTACACCCGAACCGACCGCCGACACACCGGCTGAAAACACCGAGACCGTCGACACGACGCCGCTGCCGTGGGCGGACGTTCAGGCCGAGCATTTCAAAATGCTGCGCCTGGCGCCCCTGGTCACCGATCGCGCCACCGGTGTGCGGCCGTTGCGCTTCGTGCAGTTCGGCTATGCCGAGCGCCATGACCAGCACCACAGCCTGTTGCGCATGGTCATTCAACTGCCGGCCCAACGGGTGCGGCGCGAGCAGAATCACCTGGATATCTGGGTTGATCACGACACCCATCGCGTGCACTTCGGACCAGGCAACAGCCTGGAAATCGAGCCGGCCAACCGAGGTATCGGGCGCTTCCTCGTGGCCCAAGGCGCCGCCTGGGCAAAAAAGAAGTGGTCGCACTACCGCGTCGACGGCGTCGACCTGTCCAACAAGGACGCGCTCAACGAGGCCACGCGCCTGCGCCGCGATCACTTTCTGCGAATCCAGGGCTTTGATGTGGCCTACGCCGATGTGCAGCATTTGAAAGGCAACGTGCAGCCGGGCAAGGTCGGCAGCGTGCTGGACAGTTGGAATACCGAGAAGGTGCAGTTCGTGGAGATCCTTGAAGCGGCGCAGATGCTGCAACAGGCCGAGCACAAGCTGCTGGAGCATGAGGTCAAGCTGCGCAAGGAAGAGGAAAAAGTCACCAAGTTCAAACGTGAGGACAGCGGGTTGCGCTTTACCATCACCTGCCTGGTGGCATTTACGGTGTTTCAGGCGGGGCTGTTGATCTGGATTGCCACTCATCGCTGACACGCTCAAATGCAACCAGCTGTGGGATCAGGCCAGGCTTTCGTCAATCACCAGCAGCCGTTTCCTGTAATAAATCGGTGCGATTGATGTCCGCAACCGCCACGCGAATGCGAACTTGGCCTACGTCACATGTAGGACTTGGTTGTTCCAACCACTCCACATGACTTCAACGCCTTGCAATGCTTTCACAGTGCCTCCATAGTGACTCTGGACTGAGCCCGGCGCTGTAGCGTCGGGCTTTTTGCATTATGCGACCGGCCCCTATGGAACCGGCAACTTCAAAGACGGCCTAATATGCGTTATCAATTGCCCCCACGTCGAATCAGCATGAAGCATCTGTTCCCCAGCACCGCCCTCGCTCTTTTCATTGGTCTCGGCTTCGCGTCGATGTCGACCAATACGTTCGCAGCCAACAGCTGGGACAATCTTCAGCCCGACCGCGACGAGGTGATTGCCAGCCTCAACGTGGTCGAGTTGCTCAAGCGTCATCACTACAGCAAACCGCCGC
This sequence comes from Pseudomonas lactucae, assembly GCF_016937615.1. Taxonomy (GTDB): domain Bacteria; phylum Pseudomonadota; class Gammaproteobacteria; order Pseudomonadales; family Pseudomonadaceae; genus Aquipseudomonas; species Aquipseudomonas lactucae. Next base: position 9,855 of record NZ_JAFHKI010000186.1, read on the forward strand.
TGGACGATGCGCGCTCGGTGATCATCTATGACAGCTATATCAAGCTGCTGGACCCATCGCGCAGCTACTTTCTGGCCAGCGACATCGCTGAGTTCGACAAGTGGAAGACGCAGTTCGACGACTTCCTCAAGAGCGGCGACCTGCAGCCTGGTTTCACCATCTACAAGCGTTATCTGGACCGCGTCAAAGCGCGTCTGGACTTCGCCCTGGGTGAGTTGAACAAAGGCGTCGACAAGCTCGACTTCACCCAGAAGGAAACCCTTCTGGTGGACCGCAAGGACGCCCCCTGGCTGACCAGCACCGCCGCCCTTGACGACCTGTGGCGCAAACGCGTCAAGGACGAAGTGCTGCGCTTGAAGATCGCCGGCAAAGAGCCCAAGGCCATCCAGGAACTGTTGACCAAGCGCTACAAGAATCAACTGGCGCGTCTGGACCAGACCCGTGCCGAAGATATCTTCCAGGCCTACATCAACACCTTCGCGATGTCCTACGACCCGCACACCAATTATCTGTCGCCGGATAATGCAGAGAATTTTGATATCAACATGAGTCTGTCGCTGGAAGGCATCGGTGCCGTCCTGCAAAGCGACAATGACCAGGTCAAGATCGTCCGCCTGGTGCCGGCAGGTCCGGCCGACAAGACCAAGCAGGTCGCCCCGTCGGACAAGATCATCGGTGTGGCCCAGGCCGACAAGGAGATGGTCGATGTAGTCGGCTGGCGCCTGGACGAAGTAGTCAAGCTGATCCGTGGCCCGAAAGGCAGCGTCGTGCGCCTGGAAGTGATTCCGCACACCAATGCGCCGAACGACCAGACCAGCAAGATCGTGTCGATCACCCGTGAAGCGGTGAAACTCGAAGACCAGGCCGTGCAGAAGAAAGTCCTCAACCTCAAGCAGGATGGCAAGGACTACAAGCTGGGCGTGATTGAAATTCCGGCCTTCTACCTCGACTTCAAGGCGTTCCGTGCCGGTGACCCGGACTACAAGTCCACCACCCGCGACGTGAAGAAAATCCTCACGGAACTGCAGAAGGAAAAAGTCGACGGCGTGGTCATCGACCTGCGCAACAACGGCGGCGGTTCCCTGCAGGAAGCCACCGAGTTGACCAGCCTGTTCATCGACAAGGGCCCGACCGTGTTGGTACGCAACGCGGACGGCCGTGTCGATGTGCTCGAAGACGAAAACCCGGGAGCCTTCTACAAAGGGCCGATGGCGTTGCTGGTCAACCGTCTCTCGGCCTCGGCTTCGGAGATTTTCGCCGGCGCCATGCAGGACTATCACCGTGCACTGATCATCGGCGGCCAGACCTTCGGCAAAGGCACCGTGCAAACCATTCAGCCGCTCAATCATGGCGAACTCAAGCTGACGCTGGCCAAGTTCTACCGGGTTTCCGGGCAGAGCACCCAGCATCAGGGCGTGCTGCCGGACATCGATTTCCCGTCGATCATCGACACCAAGGAAATCGGCGAAAGCGCCTTGCCGGAAGCCATGCCATGGGACACCATCCGCCCTGCAATCAAGCCTGCATCGGACCCGTTCAAGCCGTTCCTGGCACAGTTGAAGGCTGATCACGATGCTCGCTCCGCCAAGGATGCCGAGTTCGTGTTTATCCGCGACAAGCTGGCCCTGGCCAAGAAGCTGATGGAAGAAAAAACCGTCAGCCTCAACGAAGTGGACCGTCGTGCGCAGCACACCGACATCGAAAACAAGCAACTGGTACTGGAAAACATCCGCCGCAAGGCCAAGGGTGAAGATCCACTCAAAGAGCTGAAGAAAGAAGACGAAGACGCGTTGCCGACCGAGGCGGACAAAACCAAGCCGGAAGACGATGCCTACCTGGCCGAAACAGGCCGGGTGCTGCTGGACTACCTGAAGATCACCAAGCAGGTGGCCAAGCAGTAAATGATGGCAATTTAATGTGAACGCTCGTCGGAGTGTCATCATATAGACATCATTCTGTCGTGAAATGAAGGACCGCAGGCTCATCGCCTGCGGTCCTTTTTTTTCGATCGAGATCACCATGACCATGACCGAACAGCTGAATGCACTGGGCTCTATCCTGGCTCAAAGCAGTTTGCACAGCCTGTTCCAACCGATCATCTGCCTGTCCGAACGACGCATCCTCGGCTACGAAGCCTTAAGCCGTGGCCCGTCCAACAGCCCGCTGCACTCCCCCGTCGCCCTGTTCGCCGTGGCCCGCCATGCCGGGCGCCTCAGCGAACTGGAAATGGCCTGCCGCGAAAGCGCCTGCCGACGCTTCAGCGAGAAGAAGCTGCCGGGCAAACTGTTCCTGAACGTCTCGCCGGAGTCCTTGCTGGAAACGGCGCACCAGCCGGGACGCACCCTGCAACTGCTGCGCGACCTCGGCATCCCGCCCAGCCAGGTGGTGATCGAACTCACCGAGCAAACCCCCACCGACGATTTCGACCTGCTGCAAACCGCCCTGCACCATTACCGCAACATGGGCTTCTCGATCGCGCTGGATGATTTGGGTGCCGGCTATTCGAGCCTGCGCTTGTGGTCGGAGCTGCGCCCGGACTACGTGAAGATCGACCGGCACTTCATCGACGGCATTCATCAGGATGCACTCAAGCGCGAATTCGTCGGTTCGATCCTGCAAATCGCCCGAGCGTCCCGCGCCCAAGTGATTGCAGAGGGCATCGAACTGCCGGAAGAGCTGGCAGTGTTGACCGAAATGGGTGTGGACCTGGTGCAGGGCTACCTGCTCTGTCGTCCGCAGGAGCATCCACCGAACGAGGCGCGATTGATGCTGCCCAAGCCTGACCAGCATGCGGTGACACTCAACGACGAAGGTAGCGACCTCAGCGCCCTGCTCAACGAACAACCGGCGGTAGACCAGGACACCGCCACCGCCCAGGTGCTGGAGGCGTTCCGCCGCCAGGCCAACCTCAACTCCCTGGCGGTCCTGGATGAACGCGGTCACCCGGTAGGCATTGTGCACCGGCATTCGCTGTCCGACGCGCTGCTCAAACCGTTCGCCACCGACCTGTTTGCACGCAAGCCCATCAGCCGTTTGATGAGCACGGACTTTCTGGCGGTGGAGCTGGGCCAGTCGCTGCAGCAAGTCAGCCGCTTGCTCACCAGCCGTGCCCGGCAGCGTATCGAAGAGGACTTCATCATCACGCTCAATGGCGACTATCTGGGCCTGGGCAGGGTAATCGATGTGCTCAAGCTGATCACCGAGCTGAAGATTCAACAGGCGCGCTACGCAAACCCCCTGACCCTGCTGCCCGGCAATGTGCCGATCCAGCAATGCCTCACGCGGCTGTTGCAGCAACAGCGCGAATCGGTGATCTGCTACGTGGATATCGACAGCTTCAAGCCGTTCAACGATATCTACGGTTATGGGCGTGGGGATGAAGTGTTGCTGTGCCTGGCGCAATGCCTGAACGACCGGGTCGACCCCAGTCGCGACTTTGTCGGGCATATCGGTGGGGATGACTTTCTACTGGTGCTCGGCCCGCAGGACTGGCGCAAGCGACTCAACCAATTGCTGGATGACTTCCATACCCAATGCCGACGTTTCTACCGCGCCGAGCACGTGGATGCCGGCTGCTTCGTCGCATTGAACCGCCAGGGCGTGCGACAGGAATTCGCGCTGCTGTCGTTGTCGATCGGGGTGGTGCATTTATATCCACAGGCCTGTGGACAACTCGATGCCAGCCAGTTGGCGGAACTGGCATCGCAGGCCAAGCATCACGCAAAGAACGTAACCGGCTACAGCATCCACGTGATCGACAGCATGGACAGCCTGCCCGTGGTTTAAACTTCGGCGGACTCCGGGTATTCGTACTCGAACACTCGCACCACTTCCGACGCGTGCCAGGAAGCGGCGGCCACGCCATCGGACGGCCCACTGAAACGCCCCAGACGCTCCACGCACTCGAAGAAACCGGTACGCGGCAGGCGACTGGCGCCCTGACTGATCACCAGCGAACTGCGCAACGGCTGCTCGGCCTTGGCGTCCAGCGCCGCCAAATGCTCAAGGGCGGCCGCCAGGGTCTGCATGGCCGGCGTCGGAAACTGCAAGCGCTCCAGCAGGGCGCGATACGTCAGCAGATGACGCTGGCGGCGCGCCTGATCCAGTTCGTTGAGTAACCCATCCCAGTGTTGACGACTGATACGTAGGCTCAAGATTCATCCCTCCAACCTGCAACGCCCAATTCCCAGGCCAGGCTGCGGCGTATCGCAGCATCCGGCTGACGCTCACCCGTTTCGATCAATCCAAGATACGAGGGGCTGATGCCCACGGTACGGGCCAGGGTTTCAATGGCCAGGCCCTTGGCTTCACGCAAGCCGCGCAGGTCCGCCAGGGGGCGCAGGGCCGGGGCTGGTGCGGCTTGGACAGTAGGAGAAGGAGCTTGTGTAGGCTGTTTCTGACCGGCGGCTTTTAACAGCGCCTGGTACTGATCCCATGGCAACACTGCGTACTCGGGTTCGCCATTGCGTGAAATTATCTGAATATCCATGACCGCCCCGTAGGATAACAACTCTTACTAAGTAAGCTCTTTCCGTAGGAGTGTAATCCTAACAGCCACAAAGGGCGCAGGGGGATAGGCGCATCGTCAGTTTTTTTGCGGGTTTTCCCTGGCTAACAGAGCGGGCGTCGCCGGCAGGCGCTCAACCACCGCGAGCTTTTCCGGACGCTGCGCATCACGCCAGGCGCGAAAAGCGCTCAATTCGCCCTCCAGGGTCTTCATGAGCCATGCCAGTACAGCGATGTCATCGAGCATACCGAACATGGGGATAATGTCCGGGATCGCATCAATCGGGCTCAAAAAGTACATCAACCCTGCCACCACCGAGATCAACGCCTTGGGGCTGATCGCGCGGTACTCGCCGCGCCAGTACGCCAGGCACAGGGCCTGCAGCAGTTTGAAATCATCCTTGAGCTTACCCAGACGGTTGCCCTGGCTGGAACCCTTGGCGGCAACGGCGAATAGCAAGGTCGGCAAACGTCCACGGCCGAGCAAGCGCGCGGCCATGGGTAGGAATCGGGTGAAATTGAAGGGTGGTTTCATCTGTCACTCCAGTTCCATCAAACAGAAAGGTTATCCACACAAATTGTGGATAACCTTGTGAACAGAGCCTTTTTTACCGGCTGAAAGCCACGGAATACAAGGCTTGCAGTCAGATCGGGCGTTTTTTGCGCACATGAAAAAAACCCAAGTTTTCATTGACTTGGCGCTTGCGTGTGGCTACCCGTGCTCGAGTCTTATATCAGACTGTAGCCCGCCAGGGACGTTCGTTCGGATTTTCAGCAGCGTCAATGTGGGAGAGGCTTGATCCCTTCCACATTAGATCGATGCAAACCACAGAAACAACAACGCCCCGTCTAGACGGGGCGTTGTGTGTTCAGCTGCCGATTACTTCTTCGCGGCAGGTGCTGCAGGCGCGTCAGCCTTGGCTGGGTCCTTGATGGCCAGCAGTTCCAGGTCGAATACCAGCACGGAGTTGGCTGGAATCGCCGGGCTCGGGCTCTGGGCACCGTAGGCCAGGTCGGACGGGATGTACAGCTCGACCTTCTCGCCCACGTGCATCAGTTGCAGGCCTTCGACCCAACCCGGGATCACGCCGCTGACCGGCAAGTCAATCGGGCTGCCGCGATCCACGGAGCTGTCAAAGGTAGTGCCGTTGGTGAGCTTGCCGGTGTAGTGAACCGTCACCACGTCAGTCGGCTTAGGCTGTGCGCCGTCGGCCTTCTTGATGATCTTGTACTGCAGACCGGAAGCGGTGGTGACGACGCCGTCTTTCTTGGCGTTGTCTTCGAGGAATTTCTTGCCGGCGGCTGCCGACTCTTCGCTCATCTTGGTCATGCGTTCTTCAGCACGTTTTTGCAGTGCGGCAAACGCTTCGACCAGTTCGTCGTCTTTGAGCTTCTGCTCTTTTTTGCCGACGGCATCTTCGATGCCCTGGGCTACTGCTTTGGAATCCAGGTCATCCATGCCTTCCTGGGCAAGGCTTTTGCCCATGTTCAGGCCGATACCGTAGGAAGCTTTCTGCGCCGGGGTTTTCAGCTCTACGCTGGTCTGCGAATCACAACCCGCAAGTACCAGGCTAACCAGGGCCACCGCCGCCGCCAACCGATGCTGTTTCATGCTATTTCCTTGTTCATGCGCCAAAAGGGCATTCGAATAAAGTCGCGAGCTTATCAGGCGGCCACGACCAATGGCTACCGGCATGTGAGCAGGAAATTTCTGATAAGTTCACGTGTTTAAAAGCATTTTCATTGATCATGGGGCCCACGAAGGATAGTGGGATCGCCCGGTACCGGGCTCATGGCCACTTGCCGCACGTGTGGCGTAGTGGCATAACACCACGACTCCTCGACAAGACCGAGACAAGGATAGCCATCTTGCGCATTGTTTACCGTGTTCTACTCCTGATACTCGCCGCGCTGGGACTGATCCTGGCCGTGGTGCTCTATTACACCGTCAACCCCAAGCTGCCGGACTATGTGCCCGTTGAGCAGGTGCATTACCAGGATCAATGGAGTGCCGCCGACCGCCAGACCTATTACTTCACGCCACAGGGTACTCAGGTAAAAGGCTTGCACTACGACTGGTTCACCGCCCTGGAACTGCCGTTTTCCGAGCAACGCTTTGCCACGCCTGCGTACCTGGCGCGCTTCGGTTTTCTGGTCGATCCCAAGCAGGTGCCCACCGCGCAAAACCCCGGCAACCTGCCGGTCGGTTTCGCCCGGCACAAAAACGCCGACAGCAACGTTGAATACCTGGATATCACCTGCGCCGCCTGCCACACCGGCGAGTTGCATTACAAAGGCCAGGCGCTGCGTATCGACGGTGGTTCAGCCCAACATGTGCTGCCTTCCAGCGTACCCACCTTACGCGGCGGCAGTTTCGGCCAGGCCCTCGTCGCCAGCCTTGCCGCCACCTATTACAACCCGTGGAAGTTCGAGCGTTTCGCCCGCCAGGTACTGGGTGATCGCTACGACGCCGAGCACAGCCAGTTGCGCCAGGACTTCAAGCGCTCGTTCGACAAATTCCTCCAGGTCGCCTGGAACGACACCCATCGCGGCCTCTACCCCACCGAAGAAGGCCCGGGCCGTACCGACGCCTTCGGCCGCATCGCCAACGCCAGCTTTGGCGACGCCATTACCCCGGACAATTATCGCGTCGCCAATGCACCGGTGGACTACCCGCAACTGTGGGATATCTGGACCTTCGATTGGGTGCAATGGAACGGCTCGGCCCAGCAGCCGATGGCGCGCAATATCGGCGAAGCCCTTGGCGTCGGCGCGACCCTGACGTTCTTCGACGATGCCGGCCAGCCGCTCCAGGGCGATGCCCGCTACCCGTCCAGCGTGCGGGTGCGCGACCTCAACCTCATCGAAGAAACCCTGCAACGCCTCAAACCACCCACCTGGCCCGAGGAGCTGTTCGGCGCCATCGACAAACCCCTCGCCGCCCAAGGCCGGGCACTGTTTGCCGAGAACTGCGCCGGCTGCCACGTGCCCGGCGTCAGCCAGGAAGGCGGCCGCCCGGTGCAACACTTGAAGATGCTGCCCGTGGACTACATCGGCACCGACCCGAACACCGCCAGTAATATCGCCGACCAACGCTACGACCTCAGCGCCCTGCAATGGGACCCCGTGGAACTGACCAGGCTCAACGTCCAATTGCATCCCGCGCCTACCGAGCCCCTGGACCTGAAAAAAATGTCCGTGGCCAAAGGCCTGGCCTACGTGACCGCCTTCGTCGAAGACCACGCCTACCGCGCCGCCGGTGTGACCCCGACCGAGCGCCCCCGCCTGGATGGCTATGGCCTGCCCATCGGCGTGCGCGAGTTGCGTGCCTACAAGGCCCGCCCACTGGCGGGCGTATGGGCCACGCCGCCGTTCCTGCATAACGGTTCGGTGCCAACCATCTACCAGTTGCTCTCGCCCCAGGACGAGCGCAGCGTCACCTTCTATAAAGGCACCTTCAACTACGACCCGCGCCATCTGGGTTTTGAGACCGACGCCTTCAAGAACGCCTTCCTGTTCGATACCAAAATCACCGGCAACCACAATAGCGGTCACGAATTCCGCGCCGGTGAGCGTGGCAATGGCGTGATCGGGCGTGGCCTGCTGCCGCAGGAACGCTGGGCGCTGCTGGAATACCTCAAAGTACTGGGCGGCCCGCTGGAGCAACAACTGCCATGATTATCCGATCGCAATACAACCAACGCTCCCTGCTCGCACGCCTGTGGCTGCGCCTCGGCGCGTTTCTCGGCAAGACGCTGCTGTGGCTGGTGGGCCTGGGCCTGCTCGGTTGGCTGACAGCCACCGCCTGGTACGCCTGGCAACACAGCGGGCCGGTATCACCGAATGAACAGATCCCGACGGGTGAAGCGGCGATGACCCAGGGCATCATTCAGACCGCGGTACGCATCGTCGACCAGCACCGCGAAGGCACACGCTACCTGCGCGATGCACACGCCAAGGCGCATGGTTGCGTGAAGGCCGAAGTCAGTGTGCTGGCCGACCTTGACCCGGCGCTGCGCCAGGGCGTATTCGCCACGCCGGGTAAAACCTGGCAGGCGATGATGCGCTTGTCCAACGGCAACGCTTATCCGCAATTCGACAGCATCCGCGACGCCCGCGGCATGGCGATCAAGCTGTTGGATGTCCCGGGCAAACAGTTGCTGGCCGATCAGCAAGCGCTTGCCGAGCAGGACTTCGTGATGTTCAGCCACCCAAACTTCTTTGTCAGCGATGTGGCCGAGTACGCGCAGAACATCGGCGCCCAGGCGGATGGCAAGAAGGTGTTGGCATTTTTCCCCAGCCTCGACCCACGCAGTTGGCAAGTGCGCCACTTGTTCATCGCCCTGGCAACCCTCGCCCCCGCCCCGGCCAGTCCGACGCAGACGACATACTTTTCGGTCTCGCCCTACAAGTTCGGTACGGCCAACGCCAAGTTTCGCGTGGCGCCCGACCCGCAAAACTGCCCGGAGTACGTGCTGCCCAAACAGAACCAGGACCTGCCGAACTTTCTGCGCAGCGCCCTGAGCCAGCAGCTTTCCACCGACCGCGTGCCGGCGTGTTTCGTGTTGCAGATCCAGCGGCAGAACCCGCAAAAATTCATGCCGATCGAAGACACCAGCATCGAATGGAAGGAAAGCGATGCGCCGTATGAAACCGTCGCCAGGGTGCGAATTCCCGCCCAGGACTTCGACACCCCGGCGTTGAATCTGGCGTGCGACAACCAGTCATTCAACCCCTGGTTTGGCCTGGAGGAACACCGCCCCATCGGCGGTATCAACCGCTTGCGCAAGGCCGTGTACGAAGCGGTCAGCGACTACCGACACAGCCGCAACGCGCCGTAGAGAAAGAAAAATCGCAGACGAAAAAAAGCCCGCTCAATGAGCGGGCTTCTTGTGGCGGCCTGGCGTTCAGCGTTCCAGGTAACCGAATATGGCGCAGCGGACGGGACTCGAACCCGCGACCCCCGGCGTGACAGGCCGGTATTCTAACCGACTGAACTACCGCTGCGCGTAACACATGAAGCGAATGGTGGGTGATGACGGGATCGAACCGCCGACCCTCTGCTTGTAAGGCAGATGCTCTCCCAGCTGAGCTAATCACCCTTCGTTTCGGTGTGGGCGCATCATACACCAAAAAATCGTAATGTCTTGATTTAAATGCACTTTATCTAAAAAAAGTTTTCAGCACGATTTTCGCCATAGGCCTGACAGCAGAAAGCCCGTGGTTAGCGGGCTTCTTGTCACCACCTGGCACTCAGCGTTCCAGGTACCGATATGGCGCAGCGGGCGGGATCATAACGCAGCTTCAAACGCATTAAAAGTTTACGCCACTCCCGTTCATCCTCAGTGAAATACGCCGGGGTTATTCGCGAGGCTTTCGAGGAACTCGATGACCAGCCGGTTGAAGGTTTCGCCCTGGTCGTCGTGCACATAGTGGCTGGCATCCGCGACCTCCACCGTGCGCACCCGCGCATTGCTGTCGCGCAGGGCTTGCAACGTCGCCTCCGGCAGAAAGTCCGAGCGCATGCCGCGAATGAACAACGTCGGGCAATCCAGGGCGTGCACCGCCGGCCACAGGTCGGTCGGTTCAATGCTCAGGCGCGCCTCGGCGATGCCTTGTTGATCGTGGCGCCAGGTGATCGCGTCCGCGCTCTCCTTCATCGAATGCGCCAGCCGCGACGCCAGGCCCTGTGCCGACAAGCCAGGACGCGACGCCTGCCAGAACGCGCGGGCGGCGTCCCAATTGTCGAAGCGCAGCGGGGTCTGGGCCATCTCGCGACGAATGCGCGCCGCACCGTCACCCTGGCTGGACGAACCGGGGCCGATGTCTTCGATGATCAGGCCGATCAAGCGCCCAGGGTGCTGCCGTGCGTATTCCAGCGCATTGGCGCCACCCAGCGAGTGCCCCAGCAACACGAACCGCTGCAAGCCGACATGGGCGACAAAATCCTGCAGGTCCTGCACATAGGACTGCGTGTGATAGCTGGCGGCCGGCGCCCAGTCGCTCAGCCCTCTTCCGCGCTGGTCCAGGGCATAGATGCAATAGCCATCGCCCAGCGCTTCCACCAGCGATTCCCAGGTCTGGGCGTAAGCGCGTAAACCATGCAGCAGCACCAGAGGCACGCCGCTCGGCTCGCCCCAGCGCAGAAAATGCAGACGCAAGCCTGCGCGATTGGTAAAAAAAACGCTGTCGGGTGACATTGCCTGGCTCCGCCGCTCAGTGAAGGAAAAACACCGCTGTTCTGGGACTGTCGCGGTGCATGCGACCTAGAAACGCTCAAAACGATAAGGGCTCGGGTCGATGATCGGGGCATGCCCGCTAACCATATCCGCGGCCAAGTGCCCCGCCGCCGGCGAGGTGCCGAAGCCGTGCCCGGAGAACCCGGTGGCCACGGTCAGGCCGGGGATTTGCGCGACCGGCCCGATCACCGGGTTCGAATCCGGCGTTACGTCGATCGTGCCCGCCCAGGCCTGGGCAATCCTGGCGTGTTCGAACACCGGCCAGGCCGCCTTGAGGTTATTCATCGCATCGTTATTGAGCCGCGGGTTGGCCGCCGGATCCTGCACACGCACGCGTTCGAACGGGCTGACACGGTCGGCCGACCAGCGTCGCGCAAGCGCCAGGTCGTTAAAGAAATACTTGCCCAGCGACACGTTCAACACGCTGCGCTGTGCGCGAAATTGCGGCATGTACTGCTTGGCCAGCAGCAGGTGATCCAGGGTCAGGAAAGCGTCCAGTTTGCCGCGCTGGGTAATGATGAAGCCGCCGTCCTTGTGCTTGCGAAACGAAAAGTCCGGCGCGCCCACGGCAATTTCGGTGGGGCCTTGCATCGGATGAGTACGCAACACCGAACAGGTCAAGGCCAGGGTCGGCAGCGACACGCCGAGGTTGCCCAAAAAGCGCCGCGACCACATGCCGCCGGCGAGCAACACCTGGTCGCAACGAATCTCGCCTTTTTCGGTGACCACGCCACTGACCTTGCCGGCGGACGTCTGCAGCGTACGCACCGCGCACTGCTCGATAATCACCACGCCCAGGGCCATGGCAGCCTTGGCGATGGCGCTGCTGGCCAGGGTCGGTTCCGCGCGCGCATCCGACGGCGTGTAGATACCGCCGGCCCAGTCACCCTCGCCGCCCGGCACCAGCGTTTCGATCTCGCGCTTGCTCAGCAATCGCGAGTCAAGCGACAGGTGCTCGACCGATTTGAGCCAGCCTTCATGCATCGCCATTTGCGCCTCGTTGCGGGCGACGAACAGGATGCCTTCCTGGCGATAGCCCACATCCGCACCGACCCGCTCGGGCATTTGCGCCCACAAACGGTCAGCGGCCAGGGCCAGCGGAATATCGTGTGCGTGGCGGCTGGTCTTGCGTACCCAGCCCAGGTTGCGTGAGGACTGTTCGCCGGCGATACGGCCTTTTTCCAGGACCACCACCGGGATATTGCGTTCGGCCAGTGTCAGCGCAGCGGTCAAGCCGATGATGCCGCCGCCGATGATGACAACGGCGGTGGCGGTGGGGAACTCGGTGGACGTATTCACGGGCGCAATAGTCGGGGCCATGATCAAGACTCGCAAAACAATTGAGGACGGCCGCGCGAGCGCACGACCGCAGAACGGGTTATTGCGACAGGCGAATCACTTCGACCTGAGCCTTGGAGGCGTTGCGATACGCCGTCACTTCCAGCTCCACCTTGTACACCGTCGAACCCAACGGCGGGCAGGTGACGGTACTGGCCGGATCGACGCCACGGAACTTCTCGCCGATCAGGCCCATCACCGCCGGCACGTCCTTGGGGTCCTGGATAAATACCCGCGAGCACACCACATCGGCCAGGCTCGAATCGACGGCGGCCAGCGCGGTTTCGATGTTGGCGAACACCTGGTGCGTCTGCTCGAGGATGTCTTGCGGGATCAGTTTGGTCTGCGGATTGCGCCCGGCGGTATTGGACACATAGATCCAGTTATCCACCACCACCAGGCGCGAATAACTGGCCTGGTCTTCAAAGGGGGAACCGGTCTTGAGCTTGATGATTTTGGTCATGTCACAGGTCTCGTCAGTGAGTTAAAGGTTGGCTTAGCGCAGGACGGGGGTTTCCCACAGATTGAGCTTCACGCCGATGCCTTTCTCCACGGCATTGCGATACACCACGGTGCCCCAGGCCACATCCTCCACAGGCATGCCGCCCACCGACATGATGATGATCTCTTCATCGTTGCGACGGCCTTGGGCATCACCGGCGATGATCTTGCCGATGTCTTCAAGTTCTGCGTGCTGCATCTTGCCTTCGGCGATCATGTCCATGAACCGCACGCCAATGACCGGCACGCAGTGGTGCGCAGGCTTGGGCAGCTCTTCGAACCAGGCTTCGTAGAGGCCGGTGTTGTCCAGCACTTTGCGCACGTCGGCGCGCTCCATGCCTTCATCCAGCGAGCAGGATGCCGGCATCGCCATGAAGCACCCCGGCTTGACCCACTCGCGCTTCACAATTGGGTAGATCGAGGGGTCGCCTGTCTCGCCGGAGCTACAATAGGTAACAAGGTCGGAGCCCCGCACCACCTCTTCGAGGCTGTCGACCACATTGATCGTGGTCACCTGCGGGTAGGTGTCCTTCACCCAGGCCATGAAATCGTTCAGGCTTTTCTCGCCACGGCCCTTGATCTTCAAGGTATCGATCTGTGGGCAGACGGCGATGAAGGCGGCGAGCGTGGTCTTGCCCATCACCCCCGGACCGAGCAGGCCGACTACCTTCGAATCCTTGCGTGCCAGGTGACGCGCGCCCACGCCGGGAATCGCGCCGGTGCGGTAGGCCGACAACAGGTTGGCGGACATATGCGCCAGCGGTGCGCCGGTATCGGGGTCGTTGAGGGTGAACATCAGGATCGAGCGTGGCAGGCCTTTTTCGCGGTTGGCGATATTGGAGCCGTACCACTTGACGCCCGCAGTGCAGAAGCTGCCGCCCAGGTAGGCCGGCATCGCCATCATGCGGCGGTCGGCGGTGGGCTTGGGCATGTTCGGGAACGGCGAATCTTTCGGGAATACCACCATCGCACCATGGGAATCATTGTTCGGCCCGGCCATGCGGTAGTCACCGCTATAGAGCAGGCCGAACATCTCTTCCATGGTATTCACACAGGCGAGCATGTCGGTTACGCCAGCGCGGATCATGTCCTGCTCGGACAGGTAGATGAAGTCTATTTTTGTAGTAGTGGACATAATTATTCTCGGACTGAAGGTGATATCGCTGCGGTAGGCACTGCTCCCACGCTATCGAGGTCGAGTATCACGGGGCGTCTTGCGCCGGTATTGTAAATTTCGGACATCAACCCTCGGTCCGCCCGGCCGAGTTGGCGCGAAACATGCGTGAATATTTCTGCTTCCAGCCATCCCCGAGTCCGCCCATGATCAACCCGAGTACGCCGACGCTGCGGCACCACACCGCGTACGAACAACCGTGGTTCGTGCTCAACTCATCGCGCTATTCGGTGATGCCTTCGGAACACCCGGCGATCTCGCATTTTTATGCGTTCGACGTCGCCCACTCAGCGGACCTGCTGGCGGTGCCGGACGGCTGCGTGGACATCGTGTTCGACTGTGACGCCACGCGCCCAACCGTGAAAATCTGCGGCACCCCGCTGCAAGCGCAGCGGGTCGAACTGCTGCAGGATCACCATTACTTCGGCGTGCGCTTTGCGCCGGGGGTCATTCCAGGCTTCATCAACGTCATGGCCGCGGACCTGACCGAACAGGAGTGGGACCTGCTGGAAGTGTCGGCCTTTGCCCAGCGCATTTTCGAGAGCATCGTCCAGGCCCCACAGCTGCACGAGCAGATGAAGCTGTTCAGCGACTACCTGACCCCGCGCCTGATGGGCAGGACCTCGAAACTCACGACCATGGTCATTCAACAAGCGCTGGCCCACCGTGGCGACCTGCGCATTCAGCAGTTGGAAGACCTCAGTGGTTACACCAGCCGCACGATCCATCGCCAGTTCAGCCAGGACACCGGCGTGTCGCCCAAGACGTTCTGCCGGATCATTCGCTGCCAGGCGGCACTGGAAACCCTGAACACCTGCAACGACGTTTCGTTTTCGGACCTGGCCCTGGACCTGGGCTTTTCCGATCAGTCGCATTTTTTGCGCGACTTCAAAAAGCTGGTCAGTACCACGCCCTGCGATTACCAACGCAAAATGCTGCAGAGCGCCTGCAACGAGCGCATCCGTTTCGCCTGAACATCCCGCCCCTGCTCGACGAAAATTAATTCCTCCTCTCCATCATTTCTCCATAAAACCTTCGCTGAACGTGCATGCTTGCGGTGCATCATCCAACCCGTTGCTGAAAACCGTGCACCGAACGAGCAAACCATGACTGAATCACTCCTTGCATCGCCCTCCCACCAGGCGCTGGTGCTGATCGCCGAAGACGAGCCGCAAATCGCCGACATCCTCACGGCCTACCTCAAGCGCGCGGGTTTTCGTACCGCCCACGCGCAGGATGGGCGGCGTGCGCTCGAACTGCATCAACTGCTCAAACCGGACCTGGTGCTGCTTGATGTGATGATGCCCAAGCTGGACGGCTGGAGGGTGCTGGCGGAGCTGCGCCATCGCGGCAATACCGCGGTGATCATGCTGACCGCGCATGACCAGGACATGGACAAGCTCATGGGCCTGCGCATCGGGGCGGACGACTACATCGTCAAACCCTTTAACCCAGCGGAAGTCATCGCCAGGATCCAGGCCGTGCTGCGCCGCTGCGGCGATCAAGGCCAGGGCGCCGACCACCGTGTACTGCGTGTCGACGCCTTTGAGATCGACATCGGCAGCCATGAGGTGAGCGTCCACATCGGCACGCAAAAACAGCCGTTGTACCTGACGGTGACCGAATTCAAGCTGCTCGCACAGTTGGCCAAGACGCCGCGCCGCGTGTTCAGCCGCGCCGAACTGCTGGTGCTCTGCTCGCCGGAGAGCGACAGCCTGGAGCGGACCGTCGACAGCCATATCAGCAAGTTGCGCCGCAAGATCGAAGACCTCGGCCTGCACGGCGTGCCGAGCAGCATCCGTGGCGTCGGCTACCGCTTCGGGAGCCAGGCATGAAAGTGGCCAACAGTCTGAGCCGCCAGATCATCGTGTCGATGTCGGCGGTGGTGATGTGCGTGATCGCACTCGCGCTGGTCGGCTCCTACATATTCTATGCATTGCTCTGGACCTTTTCGCCGCCGACGGAGTTGGAGATGCAGTCGGATGAATGGCTGCCCAGCGGCGTGGAATGGATGTGGATGGGACTGATCACCTGCGTCAGCCTGAGCGTCGGCGCGGCGGTCGCCGTCAAGTTGTCCAAACGCATTCTGGCGCCGCTCAATTCGGTGGCGGCGAGCCTGCGCAGCCTGGCTGACGGTGACCTGGATGCTCGCGCCGTGGCGCCCGATCTTTCCCTGGGCGAAGCCGCCCTCTTGGTGACCGACTTCAATAGCATGGCGAACCGACTCAAACGCATGGCCGAGGAACAAGCCTTCTGGAACGCCGCCATCGCCCATGAACTGCGCACCCCGCTGACCATCCTGCGCGGCCGTCTGCAAGGGCTGGCCGAGGGCGTATTCGAACCGGACACCGCGCAGTTCTACAGCCTCCTGAGCCAGGTCGAAGGCTTGACCCGCCTGGTCGAAGACCTTCGCGTGGTGGGCATGGGCGACAACGGCCACCTGAAACTGACGCTGCGGGAGGTGGCGCTGGCCGATGCGCTTGAAGCCGAAGCACGCCTGTTCGAACCGAGCCTGAACAGCGCCGGCTTTGTGCTGCAGTTGAACCTGCGCAGGGGCCTCGTGCACTGCGATGCCGATCGCATGCGCCAGGCCTTGCTGGCGCTGCTGGACAATATTCGCCGACATGCCACGCCGGGCACCGTCAACATTGAACTGGGCAGTGACGAGCGCGGCCATTTCCTGAGGGTCGCGGATGAGGGCCCAGGGGTCGACGCGGCGTTCGCAGAGCACATTTTCGATGCGTTCCAGCGCGGCGAAAGTTCACGCTCGCGCGCCCAGGGCGGCAGCGGCCTGGGCCTGGCCGTGGTGCGGGCGATTGCCATCGCCCATGGCGGCGCCGTGACATGTCGAACCGTAGTGGACAGCGGCACTTTGTTTGAACTCAGTTGGCCGGGCGTCTCGCTGTTTAATCCTCAAACCTGACCCCTTATAAATATTAATTCTCACCAAGGTGATGGCATGCGTCTCTCTATTGGCCTGTTCAAGAGAGCTAAGAAATACCGCCACTTTGCCTTACTGGACACACACGGACGTTGTATAGCTTTCATGAGTTGCGAAGGGATTCCCGCCAGGGGTGAATGGGTGGAAGTCAACGAAGTCAATGTCGCCTGGCTCGGCCAAACACTGCCAGGCCCTGGGCGCCCGCACAGCAAATAGCTGCATCGCTTGCTGCCTGGCTCTGATGTTTAACGTTATTACGTGGATAACTGTTATGCCTACCCAGCATTCAGCTCGGAACCCTATCGACCTTAAACAACTGGAAACGTCATTGACGCTCTACACGTTCAAGTTGAGAAAGTTGCAACGCGTGTGGATTCCCCTGCAAAAGTACGCGCCGCAGTGCGTATTGGCGCTGTGGTTGATTGGTGTATGCATTTCGTTGGTCACGCTGTGGTATGGCCACTGGTTGATCGTTGCCCCTGCTATTTGTCTATTGATCACGGCGGAAATCATTATTGAAGAAGTCCAGATCGACCTGTTGTTGATGACCGACGAAGCGCGTTATCTGCTCGACGTCAGCCGTGGCAGCTATCACCGTACACCGCGCGCCACAGATGCCCCATGTCGTCCGTAACGCCGCCGATTCTGCTCGAGGAAAGTCAAAATCGGCGGGGCCGTACCTAAAGCGGCAAAGCAACCAAAGCGCTCTTGCCCC
>NZ_JAFHKI010000187.1 GCF_016937615.1 Pseudomonas lactucae
CCCCTCCCACATGTTCAACCGTGTTGTGCCCTAAGCCATTGGGGAATGCGCCGCTCAAGGTAGTAGCTGGGGCGTTTCAGTGAGCCATCGACGAAGCCCACGTGCCCACCTTTGGCCGTCAGTTCAAACTCAATGCAATCCGACAACTCACTGGCATCCGGCAGGCTGTGCGCAAACACAAACGGGTCATCGGCCGCCTGGATAATCAGCGTCGGCGTGCGGATAGCGCCCAGGTAATAGCGGCTCGATGCCTGGCGGTAATAGTCCTCGGCACTCATAAAACCGTGCAGTGGCGCGGTCACCCGGCCGTCGAAATCCCAGAACGTGCGCATCTTCTCCAAGGAGCCCAGCGCTTGCAGGGTTTTCAGCCCGTCTTCCCGGCCATCCTGCAGAAACTGGCGCTGCTTGACGCGGATATACGCCAGCATCTCGCGCATGAAATGCTTCTGATACACCCGTGAGAACCCCAGCCCGATGCGGTCTGCGCATTGGTCCAGGCGAAACGGCACCGACACCGCCGCCGCGCCTTGCAGCCCGGACGTTTCGCCGGTTTCACCCAAATGCTTGAGCAGCACATTGCCGCCCAGGGAATAGCCCGCGGCATACAACGGCGCCAACGGCCGCTTGGCGCGCAGATGGGCAATCGTTGCCGCCAAGTCTTCGCTGGCACCCGAGTGATAGCTGCGGGCCAACAGGTTCGGCTCGCCGGAGCAGCCACGCCAGTTCAGCGCCACGCTGGCCCAGTCGTGAGCACCGAGGACTTTTTGCAGGCCGGCGACATACGGCGAATTGGAGGAACCGGTCAGGCCGTGCAGCACCAGCACCAACGGCGCTTGTGCGTCGTGAGGGCCATGCCAGTCAAGATCGAGAAAGTCGCCGTCTTCCAGCCACAAGCGTTCGCGCTGGCGCTCGATATGGGTCGTGGGGCGCCACAGCGGCCCCCACAGGGTTTGCAGGTGGGGGTTGCCGAGGCCGAAGGCGGGCTTGAATGTTTCAGAGCTGGGGTTCATGCAAGTCTCTGTGGCCACAACGGCCCAATCGCGATCAACCCTCAATCAACCGATGCCACAGCGCGTAATACACCCGCCCTGACTTCTGCTCCCGGTGCAGGCGCCACGTCCCCGGCAAGCCCAGGGTAGACGGCGCGGTCTCGCTTTCAGTGTAGACCCACGCATCCGGCGCCAGCCACTGGCGTTCTTCCAGCAGTGCACAGACGGTTGGTAGCAGGTTCTGGTTGAACGGCGGGTCGAGGAACACCACGTCGTACGCACTGGCTGCCTGGGTTTCGAGGTAGCGCAGGGCGTCGGCGGTTTGTACCTGGCCATTGGTGCAGCGCAGGGTGCCCAAGTGTTCCTTGAGGCTGGACACCGCGACATTGCTGGCGTCCAGTGCCTGGGCCTGGGCCGCGCCACGGGACAGCGCTTCCAGGAACAGCGCGCCACTGCCGGCGAACGGGTCCAGCACCTTGGCCCCGCCGATATACGGTGCGAGCCAGTTGAACAGCGTTTCACGCACGCGATCCGGCGTCGGGCGCAGGCCCACGACGTCTGGGAAGCTCAGCTTGCGGCTGCCCCATTCACCGCCAATGATGCGCAGTTGGCCCACACCGTTGTGTACGTTGTGGACAGGTTTTTTCGGGCGAGATGAACTGGCCATTAATGCTCCGGAACCCCGAGCGGCTGCTCGGCGGGTTTATCAGTGGGGGGCGGTAGTGGCTTTTGCGCAATCGTCGGGCCGGCGGTCACGATGACCATCTTGTTGGCGCTCAAGTGTTTGTTCAAGGCAGCCTTGACCTGCTCTACGGTCAGGGCCTGGGATTGTTTCATGAAATCTTCCAGATAGCTCAGCGGCAGGTTGTAGAAACCCATGGCGCCCAGTTGGCCGACGATATCAGCGTTACTCGCGGTCGACAGCGGGAAGCTGCCGGCCAGCTCGCGCTTGGCGTCATCCAGTTCTTTCTGGGTCGGGCCGGTCTTGAGGTAGTCGGCCAGCACTTGTTCGACCAGGCGCAGGGTGCCGCCACTCATTTCGGCGCGAGTCTGCAGGTTGATCATGAACGGGCCACGCACCTGCATTGGCGAAAAGCCGGAGTATACGCCGTAGGTCAGGCCGCGTTTCTCGCGCACTTCGCTCATCAACCGGGTGCCGAAGCCGCCGCCGCCGAGGATCTGGTTGCCCAGGGACAAGGCGGCGTAGTCCGGGTCGGCGCGGTCGATGCCCAGTTGGGCGAACAGCAGGTGGGTTTGCTTGGACGGAAACTCGATGTGGCTCAGGCCGGCTTTCGGCTCGGTCGGCTGGGCGATCTTCGCCAGGGCCGGGCCTTTGGGCAGTGACGCAGAGACCTTGGCCGTCATCGCTTCGGCTTCGGTGCGGGTCAGGTCACCAACCACAGCAATCACCGCGTTACCGGCGGCATATGCCTTGGCATGGAAGCCCTGCAACTGCGCCAGGGTGATCTTCGGCACACTGTCAGGCGTGCCTTCGCTTGGGTGCGCGTAAGGGTGATCGCCGTACAGGCGTTTGAACAGCTCCAGGTTCGCCAATTTGCCGGGGTTCTGCTTCTGGTAGTCGAAGCCGGCGAGGATCTGGTTCTTGATGCGGGCCAGGGAGTCGGCCGGGAAGGTCGGCTTGCCGATGACCTCGTCAAACAGCGTCAGGGCCGCATCGCGCTTTTCGCTTGCGCTCAAGCTGCGCAGGGACACCAGTGCCATGTCGCGGTAGGCGCCATTGCCGAAGTCGGCCCCCAGGCCCTCAAAACCACTGGCGATCTGGCTGACATCCTTGCCCGGTACCCCTTCATTGAGCATGGCGTTGGTCATCAGTGCCAGGCCCGGCACATTGCCGTCCTGGCTGCTACCGGCGGCGAACAGGATGCGCATGTCGAACATCGGCAGTTCATGGGCTTCGACGAACAGCACCTTGGCGCCTTCGGCGGTGGTCCAGGTTTGCACGTCGAGCCTGCGGTTGGTCGGCGCCTTGCCGTCCAGCTCCGCCAGGGATTGCAGTTTGCTCGCCGATTGGGCTTTGTCCAGCGCCTGGCTGGCCATGGACTCGTTGGGGCGCAGCACATACACGGCGCTCGCCGCAGCCAGCGTGACGGCGATCAGGCAGGGCAGGATCAGGCTTTTGCGATCACTCATGAGCGGTCTCCTCAGGCAGAACATGGGCGACGCTCAGACGTTCGCGGGTGAAATAGGTGCGCGCGGCCTTCTGGATATCTTCCGGGGTCACGCTTTGCAGGTCGGCCAGCTCAGAGTCCATCAGCTTCCAGGACAGGCCGACGGTTTCCAGGGAGCCGATGGCCGTGGCCTGGCTGGTGATCGAGTCGCGCTGGTAGACCAGGCCGGCAATTACCTGGGCGCGGATACGCTCCAGTTCCTCGGCGGTCGGCGGTTTGGCCTTGAGTTCTTCCAGCAGACGCCACAGGCCGGCTTCGGCTTGGGCGATGGTCTTTTTCTTCTGCTGGTTGGGGGTGGCGCTCAGCATGAACAGAGTGTCGCCACGGGTATAGGCGTCGTAGTTGGTGGAGGCGGCGGAGACCAGCTCTTCACCGCGCTCCAACTGCTCGGAGATGCGCGCGCTGTAGCCGCCGTCGAGCAGCGCCGAGATCAGGCGCAGGGCCTGCACCGAGCGCTTGTCTTCGGCGGTGGCCAGGCCGGGGACGTTGAAACCCAGGAGTACGCTCGGCAGTTGGGTTTGCACGTGCATCGTCAGCAGGCGCTCGCCGGGTTCGGCCAGCTCCATCGGAATCTTGGCGGGCGGTACGTCACGCTTGGGGATGGGGCCGAAGTAGCGCTGGGCCAGGCTTTTCACCTCGTCCGGGGTCACATCGCCGACCACCACCAGGGTAGCGTTGTTCGGCACGTACCAGGATTGGTACCAGTGGCGCAGCTCTTCGACCTTCATGCGATCCAGGTCGGCCATCCAGCCGATGGTCGGCGTGTGGTAGCCGCTGGCCGGGAACGCCATGGCCTTGAAACGCTCGTAGGCCTTGGACATCGGGTTGTCGTCGGTGCGCAGGCGGCGTTCTTCTTTAATCACCTCGATTTCGCGGCTGAACTCGTCGGCCGGCAGGCGCAGGCTGGCCATGCGGTCGGCTTCAAGTTCAAAGGCCACGCCCAGGCGGTCGCGGGCCAGCACCTGGTAATAGGCGGTGTAGTCGTCACTGGTGAACGCGTTCTCTTCAGCGCCCAGATCGCGCAGGATCAGCGAGGCTTCGCCTGGGCCGACTTTGGCGCTGCCCTTGAACATCATGTGCTCAAGGGCGTGAGACAAACCGGTCTGGCCCGGGGTTTCGTAGCTCGAACCAACCTTGTACCAAACCTGGGAAACCACCACCGGCGCGCGATGATCCTCGCGTACGACGACCTTGAGGCCGTTGTCCAGGGTGAATTCATGGGTGGGTTGTGGGTCGGCAGCCAGAGCTGAAAGGGGCAGACAAACTGTGCTGAGCAGCAGGCCTGCGGCGCGGCGGGCTAGAGCATTCATTCGTTTTTTAACCTGTTGGGCTGCCCGCTTGGTCTTAGCGTCGGCGGGCGAGGAGGTGCTAGGATACTGGTCGGATTTACGGACGGCCACTGCGGCAGTCTTGTTGAGGCCCTATTTAGGCCTTACAAAATGTTGCGCATGAACGAGCTGGCTAAAAAACAGTCTGTTACGCATCGTATTTTATTTACCGACGCGCCCCTTGGCGCGTCGCTACCTTGAGATAGCCGTCTCCATGTTTGGTTCCAACGACGACAAGAAGACCCCAGCTGCGGCTGGCGAGAAGAAAGGCCTGTTCGGATGGCTGCGCAAAAAACCGCAGGAAACCGTCGTCGAACAGCCGCAGGTTCTAGCCGAACCGATCCCCGAGCCCATAATAGAAGCCGAACCGCTTGCTGAAACGCCGCCGCCGGTGGTGTTGCCGATGGTTGAACCGGTGTTGCAGCCGGTCGTCGAGGCCGAGCCGGAGCCCGATCACAAGCCGTGGCCGCAGCTGCCGGTGGCCGAAGAGCCAGTGGCACTGGTTGAGGATGTGCAAGCCGAGCACGTGGTGCCGCCGATTCCTGCGGTGATTGAATCGGCGCCGGTAGAAAACGTAGTGGTTCAAGCGCCGCCGGTGGTCGAAATGCCTGCGCCCCTGGTCGCCGCACCCGCGGTTATCGAGCCGGCCCCCGTCGCACCAGCCACCGAAGCCAGCAAAACCGGCTTCTTCGCCCGCCTCAAGCAAGGCCTGAGCAAGACCAGCGCCAGCATCGGCGAAGGCATGGCCAGCCTGTTCCTCGGCAAAAAAGTCATTGATGACGAGCTGCTGGAAGACATCGAAACGCGCCTGCTCACCGCGGACGTCGGCGTGGAAGCCACCGCCGTGATCATCCAGAGCCTGACCCAGAAGGTCGCGCGCAAGCAGTTGACCGATGCCGATGCGCTATACAAATCCTTGCAGGCCGAGCTGGCGGCGATGCTCAAGCCTGTTGAAGCCCCGCTGGTAATCACCCCGAACAAGCCGTTCGTGATCCTGGTGGTGGGCGTCAACGGCGCCGGCAAGACCACCACCATCGGCAAATTGGCCAAGAAGCTGCAGGGTGAGGGCAAGAAAGTCATGCTCGCCGCCGGCGACACCTTCCGCGCGGCTGCCGTGGAGCAACTGCAAGTCTGGGGCGAGCGCAACAAGATTCCGGTGATCGCCCAGCACACGGGCGCCGACTCCGCTTCGGTGATCTTCGATGCCGTGCAAGCCGCCAAGGCGCGCAACATCGACGTGCTGATCGCCGACACCGCCGGTCGCCTGCACACCAAAGACAATTTGATGGAAGAACTGAAGAAAGTGCGCCGCGTGATCGGCAAGCTCGATGCCGACGCTCCCCACGAGGTGCTGCTGGTGCTCGACGCCGGCACCGGCCAGAACGCCATCAGCCAGGCCAAGCAATTCAATCAGACGGTGCAACTGACCGGCCTGGCCTTGACTAAGCTCGACGGCACGGCCAAAGGCGGCGTGATCTTCGCCCTGGCCAAACAGTTCGGGTTGCCGATTCGTTATATCGGCGTCGGTGAAGGCATCGACGACCTGCGCACCTTTGAAGCCGAACCCTTTGTACAGGCACTGTTTGCCGAGCGGGAGCGTTCATGATTCGATTCGAACAGGTCGGTAAACGCTATGCCAACGGGCATGTGGGCTTGCATGAGCTGAGTTTTCGAGTGCGTCGCGGCGAGTTCTTGTTCGTGACCGGTCATTCCGGCGCCGGCAAAAGTACCCTGTTGCGCCTGCTGCTGGCCATGGAACGCCCAACCACTGGCAAACTGCTGCTGGCAGGCCAGGACCTGGCGACCATCAGCAATGCACAGATTCCATTCCTTCGCCGTCAGATCGGCGTGGTGTTCCAGAACCACCAGTTGCTGTTCGATCGCACCGTGTTCAATAACGTTGCGTTGCCGTTGCAGATCCTGGGGCTGTCCAAGGCCGAAATCATCAAGCGCGTGGATTCGGCGCTGGAGCGCGTCGCGCTGTCGGACAAGACCGACCTCTACCCTGGCGATCTGTCCACCGGCCAGCAACAACGCGTCGGCATTGCCCGCGCCATCGTCCACCGCCCAGCCTTGCTGCTGGCGGACGAGCCAACCGGTAACCTCGACCCGCGTCTGGCGGCCGAGATCATGGGAGTGTTCGAAGACATCAACCGCCTGGGCACCAGCGTACTCATCGCCAGTCACGACCTGGCGCTGATCGCCCGCATGCGCCACCGCATGCTGACCCTGCAACGCGGTCGCCTGATCGGTGACGGGGAGGCCGGAGTATGAGTGCTACACGCAGCCCTAAAGTATCCGAACGCGTGGCGCCGAAACCGGCCGACCCGCAACCGAAAAAGAAAAAGCATGACGACGATGACGGTCCGGACTTCGGCACCCTGCTGCGCGCCTGGATTGAAAGCCATCGCGCCAGCCTGCTCGACAGCCTGCGCCGTCTGGGCAAGCAGCCGATCGGCAGCTTTTTCACCTGCCTGGTAATGGCCGTGGCCTTGAGCCTGCCGATGGGCTTGTCGCTGCTGCTCAATAATGTCGAGCGCCTGGGCGGTTCCTGGCAGCGCGCGGCGCAGATTTCGTTGTACCTCAACCTCGACGCCAGCCCCCAGCAAGGCGAGGCGCTGCGCGACGACATCAAGAACATGCCGGGCGTGGCGGATGCCGAGTACGTCAGCCGCGACCAGGCGCTTGAGGAGTTCCAGCAGCAGTCCGGCCTGGGCGAGGCGCTCAAGGAACTGCCGCAGAACCCGCTGCCGGGCGTGGTGCTGGTGACGCCGAACGAGGTCGACAAAACGGCGCTGGAAGCCCTGCGACAAAAACTCGCGGAGCTGCCCAAGGTGCAACAGGCGCAACTTGATCTAGTCTGGGTAGAGCGCCTGGCCGCCATCCTCAAGCTGGGTGACCGCTTTGTGTTTGGTCTGACCGTGTTGTTGGTGTCTGCATTACTTTTGGTGATAGGTAATACCATTCGTCTTCATATTGAAAACCGCCGCACCGAGATAGAAGTGATTAAACTGGTCGGCGGTACAGACAGCTATGTGCGTCGGCCTTTTCTGTACATGGGCGCGCTTTATGGTTTGGGTGCGGGGATTTTGTCCTGGGCCGTGCTGGCTTTTGGCCTGAACTGGTTGAACGACGCGGTTGTCGGGCTCGCCGGGTTGTACGGCAGCGATTTTGCCCTGGCCGGCGTGCCGGTAGCCGATGGTCTGAGTCTCTTGCTTGGCGCGGTATTGTTGGGTTATATCGGTGCCTGGATTGCGGTCGCACGGCATTTACGCGAGCTGGCGCCGAAGTAGTTAATGTCAGATTAATGTGGTTTCGTTTGTATTGACCGTATCAGCGGTTTAGGGAACTTGTCCTACGGTTCCCGGGTCAATTTTCGCAGTGCTGAACTGCACGAGTTACGTGAGTCGGAGGTTTTTTCGTATGACCACTTCTTTGCAACCTGCTTATGCCTTGGTCCCGGGTGCGAACCTGGAGGCCTATGTGCACACGGTCAACAGCATTCCATTGCTGACGCCAGAGCGGGAGCGTGAACTGGCCGAGAGTCTCTACTATGAGCAGGATTTGGGGGCGGCTCGGCAGATGGTGCTCGCCCACCTGCGTTTTGTCGTACATATCGCCCGTAGCTATAGCGGCTACGGCCTGGCCCAGGCTGACCTGATCCAGGAAGGCAACGTCGGCCTGATGAAGGCGGTCAAGCGCTTCAACCCGGAAATGGGTGTGCGCCTGGTGTCGTTCGCGGTTCACTGGATCAAGGCGGAAATCCACGAGTTCATCCTGCGCAACTGGCGCATCGTGAAAGTGGCGACCACCAAGGCCCAGCGCAAACTGTTCTTCAACCTGCGCAGCCAGAAAAAACGCCTGGCGTGGCTGAACAATGAGGAAGTCCATCGCGTGGCCGAAAGCCTTGGCGTGGAGCCTCGTGAAGTGCGCGAGATGGAAAGTCGCCTGACCGGCCATGACATGGCCTTCGACCCGGCCGCCGAAGCGGACGACGACAGCGCCTTCCAATCGCCGGCCAACTACCTGGAAGACCATCGGTACGACCCGGCGCGTCAACTGGAAGATGCCGACTGGAGCGACAACTCCAACCACAACCTGCACGAAGCCCTGGAAGTGCTGGACGACCGCAGCCGTGACATCCTTTACCAGCGCTGGCTGGCGGAAGAAAAAGCCACGCTGCACGACCTGGCTCAGAAGTACAACGTGTCGGCTGAGCGGATTCGTCAGCTTGAGAAAAGCGCGATGAACAAGTTGAAGCTGTCGATCGCCGCTTAACCCAGCGGGTGACACTGGGTCAGAAAAATGTGGGAGGGGCTTGCCCCTCCCTCATTGTTTGTGTGTTGTGTCAGTCGGACCAGGGGGCTCTGCGGGAGTTGTTCAGTTCCACGAGATAACTGTCCCCACCCAACTGGCTCATCTGCTGACGAATCCAGGCCGCCCGCCGCGCCACATAGGCGGTTGGATGGCTGGCGCTCCAGACGCGCGGGTTCGGCAATACGGCAGCCAAGTAGCTTGCCTGCTGCCGCGAAAGCCCTTTAGCACTCACGCCAAAATGATGCCGCGCAGCCGCTTCGGCACCAAACACGCCCTCATCCCATTCCACGCTGTTGAGGTACACCTCAAGAATCCGCTGCTTGGGCCACAACACCTCGATCAACCCGGTAAACCAAGCCTCCAGGCCCTTGCGCAGATAACTGCGGCCGGCCCACAGGAACAGGTTTTTCGACACCTGCTGGCTCAACGTGCTGGCGCCGCGAATGGAACCTCCGCGCTCGTTGTGCAGGATCGCCGCCTGGATTGCGCCGAAGTCGAAGCCCCAATGCTGCGGGAAACGCTGGTCTTCACCGGCCATCACCGCGACTTTGAGGTCATCGGAAATCTCGTCCCACGGCACCCAGGTGCGTTGCAGGTCGATGGGCTCGCCGTCGAACCAGGATTCGATCTTGCGCTCCACCATCAGCGCAGTGAACGGCGGCGGGACGATACGCAACAGCAGCACCAGCAAGACACTGCCGATGGCAAACCATTTCACGACGTTGAGAAAGCGTTTGAAGAGGAGACGCAGCATAGAGATGGCTTGGCCGAACCCGTTGAGCGGGCCATTATACAGACCCTGCCCGATGAGTCTGACTGGAGTTCCTCATGCTGCGTAGCTTTCTGATGCTGGCTGCCTTTTTCGGCTTCACCGGTGTGGCCCTCGGCGCCTTCGCCGCCCACGGCCTGAAAAACCGCCTGAGCGCCGAATACCTGGCGATCTTCCAAACCGGCGTGACGTACCAACTGGTGCACACCCTGGCGCTGTTCGGCGTCGCGTTGTTGGCCGCGCACCTGCCAGGCCGCCTGGTGACTTGGGCCGGCATCTCGTTCGTGGTCGGTATCCTGTTGTTTTCCGGCAGCCTGTACGTGCTAACCCTGACCGGTATCAGCAAACTCGGCATCATCACACCGTTCGGCGGCCTGGCGTTCCTGCTCGGCTGGTTCCTGTTGGGCCTGGCAGCATGGCGCTTGCAGCTGTGACCGCTTGACGCTTGAAGCTGACCTTCAGGTTCCAATCGCGCTAGAATGCTGGCCCCTAAAAACGATGGCGGCCCGTGGCATGCGCATTCAGTTGAACGGTGAACCCTTTGAACTGCCCGACGGCGCAACCGTCGCGGCCCTGCTGACCCGCCTGGATCTGACCGGGCGTCGCGTCGCAGTTGAGCTCAATCTGGATATCGTCCCGCGCAGCCAGCACGAAGGCACCGCGCTCAGCGACGGTGACCAGGTCGAAGTGGTCCACGCCATTGGCGGCGGCTAGTCGCCTGCCCGAATTCTGCAGAACCTCACCCCATTACGAGGATTTCCCATGAGCATCGTTCGTAGCGACAAGCCTTTCGTCCTGGCCGGTCGTACCTACCAGTCCCGTCTGCTGGTCGGCACCGGCAAGTACCACGACATGGAAGAAACCCGCCTGGCCATCGAAGCCTCGGGTGCCGAAATCGTGACCTTCGCCGTGCGCCGCACCAACCTCGGCCAGATCGAGGGCGAGCCAAACCTGCTCGAAGTGCTGTCGCCGGACCGCTATACCTTCCTGCCGAACACCGCCGGTTGCTACGACGCCATTGAAGCCGTGCGCACCTGCCGCCTGGCCCGTGAGCTGCTCGATGGCCACAACCTGGTGAAGCTGGAAGTGCTGGCCGACCAGAAAACCCTGTTCCCCAACGTGATCGAAACCCTCAAGGCCGCCGAAACCCTGGTCAAGGAAGGCTTCGACGTGATGGTCTACACCAGTGATGACCCGATCATTGCCCGTCAATTGGCGCAAATCGGCTGCATCGCGGTGATGCCGCTGGCCGGTCTGATCGGTTCGGGCCTGGGGATCTGCAACCCCTACAACCTGCAGATCATCCTCGAAGAAGCCACGATCCCGGTGCTGGTGGATGCGGGCGTGGGCACTGCCTCCGACGCAACCATCGCCATGGAATTGGGCTGCGACGCGGTGCTGATGAACTCGGCCATCGCCCATGCCCAGCAACCGATCATGATGGCGCAAGCCATGAACCACGCCATCGTCGCGGGCCGCCTGGCCTACCTCGCCGGGCGCATGCCGAAAAAACTCTACGCCAGCGCCTCTTCGCCGCTGGATGGTCTGATCAAGTAAGAGCCATTGATGACTGAATCAAACGAAACGCCGAACACCCTGGAAGCGGGCGACGAGTCCAAGCACCGCCGCATCAAGAGTTTTGTGATGCGCGCCGGCCGCATGACCGAAGGCCAGCAAAAAGGCCTGGAGCAAGGCACGCCGCTGTTCGTGTTGCCGCTGGCCGACGCGCCGGTGGATTACGACCAGGTGTTCGGCCGCTCGGCGCCACGCTCCCTGGAAATCGGCTTCGGCATGGGGCATTCCCTGCTCGAAATGGCCGCCGCCGCGCCGGACCAGGACTTTATCGGCGTGGAAGTGCACCGTCCCGGTGTCGGCGCGCTGCTCAACGGCGTGCTGACCCAGGGCCTTACCAACCTGCGGGTCTACGACTGCGACGCGATCGAAGTACTCAACCGCTGCATCGCCGACAACAGCCTCGACCGCCTGATGCTGTTCTTCCCCGACCCTTGGCACAAAGCCCGTCACCACAAGCGTCGCATCGTCCAGGCGTCCTTCGCCGAGCTGGTGCGCAGCAAATTGAAAGTGGGCGGCATCCTGCACATGGCCACCGACTGGGAACCGTATGCCGAATACATGCTGGAAGTGATGAACGTCGCTCCCGGCTACCGCAACCTGGCCGAAGACGGCAAATGCGTGCCGCGCCCGGCAGAGCGTCCGATCACCAAGTTCGAACGCCGTGGTGAGCGGTTGGGGCATGGGGTATGGGATTTGAAGTTCGAGAAGCTGGCCTGACCCGCTTTCGAATTAAAATGCAGTAAAAAATGTGGGAGGGGCTTGCCCCGATAGCGGTGTATCAGCCAAAGATTTGGTGGCTGGCACCCTGCAATCGGGGGCAAGCCCCCTCCCACATTTGGTTCTGTGTTGGGTTTGAGGTCAGCGGCGGTCTGCCACTACCCCAATCAGCACCAGCACTACCACCAACACCGGCGCCAGGCTGTAGTTATTGAACTGGCTCAACCCCCGCACAATCCACGGCGTGGCGTAGATCAACGCCGCGCCGCTGCCGATCATGCACAGCAGCGCCATCAAGGGAAC
>NZ_JAFHKI010000188.1 GCF_016937615.1 Pseudomonas lactucae
CGATGCAGGCAACTCGGTCTATCAGATGTTCTGGCGATCGCCTTTCGGGTCAAAGAACACCGAAGACACAATCTCCGCCTCGATCACGCTGCCATCCGCCTGCGGTGAGAACACCCGCTCGCCGATGCGCTTCAAGCCGCCCTTCACCACGCCCATGGCAAACGAATAGCCCAGGGAATTGTGCGCATAGCTGGAGGTGACGTGGCCGACCATCTTCATCGGAATGCTCTGCTTCGGATCGAACACCAGCTGCGCGCCTTCCGGCAGCCACACGGTTGGATCGATCGGTTTCAAGCCCACCAGTTGCTTACGCTCTTCACGCACGCAGTCTTCACGGTTCATCCCACGCCAGCCGATCCACGAGAACGGCTTGGTACGGCCTACGCACCAGCCCATGTTCAGGTCGTCCGGGGTCATCGAGCCGTCGGTATCCTGGCCGACGATGATGAAGCCCTTCTCGGCCCGCAGTACGTGCATGGTTTCAGTGCCGTACGGGGTCAGGTTGTACTGCTTGCCGGCCTCGACGATTTTTTCCAGCACGCCCATGGCGTAGTCGGCCTGCACGTTGACTTCGTACGACAGCTCACCGGTAAACGAGATACGGAACACCCGCGCCGGAACACCGCCCACCAAACCTTCTTTCCAGGTCATGAACGGGAAGCCGTCCTTGTCCAGGTCAATATCGGTAACTTGCGCCAGCAGCTTGCGGCTGTTGGGGCCGGACAGGGTCATGGTCGCCCAATGGTCGGTGACTGAGGTGAAGTACACCTTGAGGTCCGGCCATTCGGTCTGTTGGTAAATTTCCAGCCACTGCAATACGCGGGCGGCGCCGCCGGTGGTGGTGGTCATCAGGAAGTGGTTGTCGGCGAGGCAGGCGGTGACGCCGTCGTCGAAGACCATGCCGTCTTCCTTGCACATCAGGCCGTAGCGCGCCTTGCCCACATCGAGCTTGGTCCAGGCGTTGGTGTAGATGCGGTTGAGGAACTCACGGGCATCGGGGCCTTGAATGTCGATCTTGCCGAGGGTCGACGCATCCAGCAGGCCGACGCTGTCGCGCACCGCCAGGCATTCGCGTTTGACCGCGGCGTGCAGGTCTTCACCGTTGCGCGGGAAGTACCACGGACGTTTCCACTGGCCGACGTCTTCAAACTCGGCGCCGTTCTTCACGTGCCAGGCCTGCAGCGCGGTGTAGCGTACCGGTTCGAAGATGTGCCCACAGTGACGGCCCGCTACAGCGCCGAAGGTCACCGGCGTGTAGTTGGGACGGAACATGGTGGTGCCCATCTGCGGGATGGTCACGTTCAGGGAGCGGGCGGCAATGGCCAGGCCGTTGACGTTACCCAGCTTGCCCTGGTCGGTGCCGAAGCCAAGCGCGGTGTAGCGTTTGACGTGCTCGACCGACTCGAAACCTTCGCGGGTGGCCAGTTCGATGGCGGCCGCGGTGACGTCGTTTTGCAGGTCGACGAATTGCTTCGGCGCCCGTGCGGTAGGTTTGTCATGTGGCACTTGGTAGATCGCCAGGGTTGGCTCTTCCAGACGGCTCAGGGCTTTTGGCAGCGTGCCTTCCACCGGAGCGAAACCGGCTTCGCTGGCCGCGCGAACGCCGCCTTCAAAACCGTCCGCCAGGGAATCACCGAGGCCGTAGACGCCGTTGATGCCACCGACGCACACGCGTTTCTGCGGTGCTTCGCCCGGAACAAAACCGAGGATGTCTTCACGCCAGGTCGGCTTGCCGCCCAGGTGCGAGGCCAAGTGAACCACCGGGCTGTAGCCGCCGGAACTGGCCACCAGGTCGCAGTCCAGCCACTCGCCAGGGCTGGTGACTTTATGCGCCTTGACGTCAATCGCGGCAATCCGTGCAGCGGTCACGCGCTTGGTGCCACGGGCTTCGACCACAGCGCTGCCGGTGAGGATACGAATGCCTTTGGCGCGGGCTTCTTCCACCAGCGCGCCACGTGGGTTGTGGCGCACATCAGCCACGGCAACCACTTGCAGGCCGGCGTCGAGCCAGTCCAGTGCGACGCGGTAGGCGTGGTCGTTGTTGGTCGACAGCACCAGTTTTTTACCCGGAGCCACGCCGTAGCGGCGCACGTAGGTGGAAACCGCACCGGCCAGCATGTTGCCCGGCACGTCGTTGTTGCCGTACACCAGCGGACGTTCGCACGCGCCGGTCGCCAGCACGACACGCTTGGCGCGCACACGGTGGATGCGCTGACGCACCACGCCGATCGGCGCACGGTCACCGAGGTGATCGGTGAGGCGCTCGTGAATGGTCAGGAAGTTATGGTCGTGGTAGCCGTTGACCGTGGCGCGGGGCAGCAGCACCACGTCCGGCAGGGCTTTGAGCTCGGCGATAACGCCGGCAACCCATTCGGTGGCCGGTTTGCCGTCGAGGCTTTCGCGCGAATCGAGCAAGGACCCGCCGAACTCTTCCTGCTCATCGGGCCAGGATCACGCGGGCACCGCTGCGCGCAGCGGCCAGTGCCGCGGCCAGGCCGGCAGGGCCTGCGCCGACAATGAGCACGTCGCAGTGACGGTTGAAGTTGTCGTAGGTGTCCGGGTCGTTCTCGGTCGGCGAACGGCCAAGGCCGGCTGCCTTGCGGATGTACTTCTCGTAGGTCATCCAGAACGATTGCGGGTACATGAAGGTTTTGTAGTAGAAGCCCGGCGGCATCAGCTTGCCGCCAACCTTGCCGAGAATCCCCATCATGTCGTTGTTGACGCTCGGCCAGCCGTTGGTGCTGGTGGCGACCAGGCCTTGGTACAGCGCCTGTTGGGTGGCGCGCACGTTAGGGATTTGCGTGGCTTCGGTAGCGCCGATCTGCAGCACGGCGTTCGGCTCTTCGGCGCCGGCGGCGAAGATGCCGCGTGGGCGCGAGTACTTGAAGCTGCGACCGATGATGTCGACGCCGTTGGCCAGCAGGGCCGCGGCCAGGGTGTCGCCTTCAAAGCCTTTGTAGCTCTGGCCGTTGAAACTGAAGGTCAGCACTTTGTTACGGTCGATCCGGCCACCGTTGGACAGGCGATTGATCTGGCTCATACCTTCTCTCCAGAGGCCTTGGCGGTGAACTGAGGCTTCTCACCGATCTTGTAGGTTTCAAGAATTTCGTAGGTCACGGTGTCGCGTGTCGCGTTGAAGTACTGGCGGCAACCGGCGGCGTGAATCCACAGTTCGTGGTGCAGGCCACGTGGGTTGTCGCGAAAGAACATGTAGTCGCCCCACTGCTCGTCAGTGCAGGCATTCGGGTCCAGCGGGCGCGGGATGTGCGCTTGGCCAGACGCATGGAATTCCTCTTCGGAGCGCAGTTCGCCACAGTGAGGACAGAAGATATGCAACATGAGGTATTTCTCCTGTTAGTGGGCGACGGCCGCAGCGCCGTGTTCATCGATCAACGCACCGTTGTGGAAACGGTCGATGGAGAAAGGTGCGGCCAATGGGTGCATTTCACCCTTGGCAAGGCTGGCGGCAAACACGTTGCCTGAGCCTGGGGTGGCCTTGAAGCCACCGGTGCCCCAACCGCAGTTGAAGAACATGTTCGGTACCGGCGTCTTGGAGATGATCGGGCAGGCGTCCGGCGTGGTATCGACGATGCCGCCCCACTGCCGGTTCATGCGCACGCGGGACAACACGGGGAACATCTCGACGATGGCCTGGATGGTGTGTTCGATCACCGGGTACGAGCCACGCTGGCCGTAGCCGTTGTAGCCGTCGATACCGGCGCCGATCACCAGGTCGCCCTTGTCGGACTGGCTGATGTAACCGTGCACGGCGTTGGACATGATCACGCTGTCGATGATCGGCTTGATCGGCTCCGACACCAACGCTTGCAGCGGGTGGGATTCGATCGGCAGGCGGAAGCCCGCCAGCGAAGCCATGTGCCCGGAGTTACCGGCCGTCACCACACCGACGCGCTTGGCGCCGATAAAGCCCTTGTTGGTTTCCACACCGATGCACACGCCGTTTTCCTTACGGAAGCCGATCACTTCGGTCTGCTGGATCAAGTCCACGCCGAGTGCGTCAGCGGCGCGGGCAAAGCCCCAGGCCACGGCATCGTGACGGGCCACGCCGCCGCGCCGTTGCACAGTGGCGCCGAGCACTGGGTAGCGGGTGTTCTTCGAGCAGTCCAGGTACGGAATCTCGTCGGCCACTTGCTGGGCGTTGAGCAGTTCGCCGTCCACGCCGTTGAGGCGGTTGGCGCTCACGCGGCGCTCGGAATCACGGATGTCTTGCAGGGTGTGGCACAGGTTGTACACGCCACGCTGGGAGAACATCACGTTGTAATTGAGGTCCTGGGACAGGCCTTCCCACAGTTTCATCGCGTGTTCGTACAGGTGCGCCGATTCGTCCCACAGGTAGTTGGAACGCACGATCGTGGTGTTGCGCGCGGTGTTACCGCCGCCCAACCAGCCTTTCTCGACCACCGCGACGTTGGTGATGCCGTGTTCTTTGGCCAGGTAGTAAGCGGTCGCCAGACCATGCCCGCCACCGCCGACGATGACCACGTCGTAGACCTTTTTCGGGGTCGGCGTGCGCCACATCTTCTGCCAGTTTTCGTGATGGCTGAGGGAGTGCTTGAAGAGGCCGAAGCCCGAGTAGCGTTGCATAGTCATTACTCCAAAACCGCGCTCAGCGATAAACCGGGAAATCAGCGCACAGGGCAGACACGTGCTTGGCCACGTTGGCCTCGACATCGGCGTCGCCGAGGTTGTCGAGGATGTCGCAGATCCAGCCGGCCAGTTCGATGCACTGCGGCACTTTGAAACCACGCGTAGTCACCGCCGGGGTGCCGATGCGCAGGCCCGAAGTCACGAACGGCGACTGCGGGTCATTCGGCACGGCGTTCTTGTTGACGGTGATGTGAGCGCGACCGAGGGCAGCATCCGCGTCCTTACCGGTGAGGCCCTGACGGATCAGGCTGACCAGGAACAGGTGGTTATCGGTGCCGCCGGACACTACATCGTAGCCGCGTTTGATGAATACGCTCGCCATCGCCTGGGCGTTGTCGATCACTTGTTGCTGGTAGGCCTTGAACCCTGGCTCCAGCGCTTCCTTGAAGCACACGGCCTTGCCGGCGATGACGTGCATCAACGGGCCGCCTTGGGCACCGGGAAACACGGCAGCGTTGAGTTTCTTTTCAATCGCTTCGTTGGCCTTGGCCAAAATCAGGCCGCCCCGTGGACCGCGCAGGGTCTTGTGGGTGGTGGTGGTGACCACGTCGGCGTAAGGCAGCGGGTTCGGGTACAGGCCGGCGGCGACCAGGCCGGCGACGTGGGCCATGTCGACGAACAGCAGCGCGCCTACCTTATCGGCGATGGCGCGAAAGCGTGGGAAATCCAGGGTCTTGGAGTAGGCGGAGAAACCGGCCACGATCATTTTCGGCTGGCACTCGACGCCAGACGCTCGACTTCGTCGTAGTCGATCAGGCCGGTGTCGGTGTTGATGCCGTATTGCACCGCGTTGTACAGCTTGCCCGAGGACGACACTTTGGCGCCGTGGGTGAGGTGACCGCCGTGGGCCAGGCTCATGCCCAGGATGGTGTCGCCCGCATTGATCAGCGCCAGGTACACGGCGCTGTTGGCGGACGAACCGGAGTGCGGTTGTACGTTGGCGTAATCGGCGCCGAACAGCTGCTTGGCGCGTTCGATGGCCAGGGCTTCGACCTTGTCCACGTGCTCGCAGCCGCCGTAGTAGCGCTTGCCTGGGTAGCCTTCGGCGTATTTGTTGGTGAGGCCGCTGCCTTGCGCTTCCATCACACGTTTGCTGGTGTAGTTCTCTGACGCGATCAGCTCGATATGATCTTCCTGACGCTGCTCCTCGGCATTCATCGCCGCCAGCAGTGCATCGTCATAACCCTGGATCTGGTCTTTCTTGCTGAACATCGCGTCTCTCCCAGCCTTTCGTATTGTTGAGGCCCGTGCAGGGCCCTTTGATGCGATGGTAGGGCTGGCGCAGGCAGGCCAAATGCCTGCGCACGCCACGCAAAGGTGCGTTTACGACATTGCCGGAACAACACAGAGCAAATGTGGGAGGGGGTTAGGCGATTATCTGACGGACCAGTAGCAGCAGGAGGAAGTGCACTGGATATAAGGCATACGCCCAGCGGCGCATAGGAGGTGGCGAGACATTTTTGGCATGTCGCAATAAGGCCAGTCCCGCCAGCGGCGCAATCAGACATGCAGCCAACCCCAACAGCGCCACAGGCGTGCCGCTATTGAGCAGGATTTGCCATTGGTTGGCGGCGACGCAGACTAAACCCGGCAGCACACTGAAATACCAGGGCCGGTGAAACACCAGCAGCATTGCCAGCGGCAGCAATACACCAAAGAAACCGAACATCAACTGGGCTGAAAACACCGCCGCTATTGAGACGGCGATCAGCGCCAATCCTCGATCAAACAACGTCTTCTTCTGCCAACCTCGGGCAATGAGCAAGCCCAGCGCCAGGGTCGGCAACACGTTTAAGGCATCGGCATCTTCGATGAACATTCGATACGGTACTTCGCTGATCACGCTGAACAGCAACAACCAACCCAAATAGCGCCAATGGCCGGTCACCGGTGCGTTGCGGGCCCTGTGTAAATTGGCCGCAATCGCCAGGCAAAACCACGGGAACGCAAAGCGCCCAGGCACATACAGCCCATCCAGACTCAACCCCACATAGCGCAGGTGATCGAGCACCATGCTCAGTAGCGCCAGCCACTTGAGTAAGTCCAAAGCGCCATCTCGGACTCGTCCGACAGGCAAGGTGTGAGTACCGTGCATAATTCCCCAACGACTTTGCATTTACAGCGCGTGCGCACCCCTGCCTATCTTGGTTAAAGTGCGCACCAACATCGACCACAGGAATGGGCCATGACCGACAAGAGCCAACAATTCGCCAGCGACAACTATTCCGGCATCTGCCCGGAAGCCTGGGCCGCCATGGAGCAAGCCAACCACGGCCATCAGCGCGCCTATGGCGATGATGAATGGACCCACCGCGCCGCCGACGGTTTCCGCAACCTGTTCGAAACCGACTGCGAAGTGTTCTTCGCCTTCAACGGCACCGCCGCCAATTCCCTGGCACTGTCGTCGCTGTGCCAGAGCTACCATAGCGTGATTTGCTCGGAAACCGCCCACGTCGAAACCGACGAATGCGGCGCGCCGGAATTTTTCTCCAACGGCTCCAAGCTGCTCACCGCGCGCACCGAAAACGGCAAGCTGACCCCGGAGTCGATCCGCGAGATCGCCCTCAAACGCCAGGACATCCACTACCCCAAGCCGCGCGTCGTGACGCTGACCCAGGCCACCGAAGTCGGCAGCGTCTACACCCCGGAAGAAATCCGCGCCATCAGCGCCACCTGCAAGGAATTGGGCCTGAACCTGCACATGGACGGCGCGCGCTTCTCCAACGCCTGCGCGTTTCTCGGCTGCTCACCGGCCGACCTGACCTGGAAAGCGGGCGTGGATGTGCTGTGCTTTGGCGGCACCAAGAACGGCATGGCCGTGGGTGAAGCGATCCTGTTCTTCAACCATAAACTGGCCGAAGACTTCGACTACCGCTGCAAACAGGCGGGTCAGCTCGCGTCGAAAATGCGCTTTTTGTCGGCCCCCTGGGTGGGCCTGCTGGAAAACGACGCCTGGCTCAAACACGCCCGCCACGCCAACCATTGCGCACAGTTGCTGAGCAGCCTGGTGGCGGATATTCCCGGCGTGGAACTGATGTTCCCGGTGCAGGCCAACGGCGTGTTCCTGCAACTGTCGGAACCTGCTATTGCCGCACTGACAGCCAAGGGCTGGCGCTTCTACACCTTCATTGGCAAAGGCGGCGCGCGGTTTATGTGTGCGTGGGATACCGAGGAAGAACGTGTAAGGGAATTGGCGGCGGATATTCGGAAAGTGATGGGCGCTTGAACCTGGCGATTACTGGCGGATTGCCGAGTCTGTCATTTGATATTTCTGACAGCAGCGCGCTGCGTTTTCATTGACTAGCCTCTTGGAACCCGAAAGGAAAAGGCCGCTGCAGCGGCCTCCTTTCGGGACAACGCCTGCCGAACAATCGGCTGGAAACGGAAATCCAGAAGAGAGCCAAAACCCATGCAATATCAAAGCAACGGCACCACCCTGCAAAGCGATGGCACTGTCAGCACTACAGTCATTGATTGGGATGAATTCATGAAGCATGCAAAAGTCGGCGACACTATTCGCGAACCATCCAGGACACTGCGCATTTACGATAAAGTCTATGAATTGACAGCATCAGGCCAGCACTTTGTGGTCCACATCTACGCCCAGTAACCGTTAACACTCACGTCGGAGACTCATGACCTCCGACGCCGATCGTTCCCACGCTCTGCGTGGGAATGCCTCCCCGGACGCTCCGCGTCCAAGCCTCCCCCCGATTCAGGGACCCACCCATGGGCAGAAGCCACTACGCCATCACAGAGCCCAGAGATTCAGCCCTGGTTCTGAAGAGCGCTTGCACCAAGGCGGGACGCGGAGCGTCTCAAGAGGCTTCCCACGCGGAGCGTGGGAACGAGCGGTGGTCAGAACTCGATACGCACATCCCCCTTCGGCACGCTGCAGCACGACAGGATGTAGCCCTCGGCTTCGTCTTCCTCGGTGATCCCGCCGTTGTGCTCCATCTCCACTTCACCGCCGAGCTTCATCACCTTGCAGGTACCGCAAATCCCCATGCCGCAGGCTTTCGGGATCAGCAGCCCTAGCTTGGCCGCCGCCGCATGCACGGTTTCGCCGGGCGCCACGCGGATGCTCTTGCCCGATGCGATGAATTCCACTTGGTGCAGGTCCGCCAGGTCGACTTCCGGCGCGTCCGCCGCTTGTTCGGCTTGCTCCACCGCGTCGGCACGGGCTTCCGGTGGCGTGGCGCCGAAGGATTCCTCGTGGTAGCGCGCCATGTCGAAACCAGCGGCTTCCAGCAGGCGCTTTACCGCGCTCATGTAAGGCGTCGGGCCGCAGCAGAACACTTCGCGCTCAAGGAAGTCCGGCACCATCAGTTCGAGCATCTTGTGGTTCAGGTAACCGCGATAACCGGCCCAGGGCTCGCCCAGGCCATGTTTTTCGCAGATCAGGTGCAGGCTGAAGTTGTCGATCCGCGAGGCCATGTGCTCCAGCTCGCGGTGGTAGATGATGTCTTTGGGTGAACGGGCGCTGTGAACGAACGTCATGTCGACGTTGGCGTTGGTGTCGTAGAACCAACGCGCCATGGACATCACCGGGGTGATGCCCACGCCGCCGCTGAGGTACAACACCTTGGGGCTTGGGAAATCGATGGCGTTGAACAGCCCGACCGGGCCGTGCACCGCCAGCTCCTGGCCTTCGTGCAGCGTGTCGTGCAGCCAATTGGAGACCTTGCCGCCCGGTACGCGCTTGATGGTCACCGAGAAGCTGTAAGGCACCGACGGCGAACTGGAAATAGTGTACGAGCGCATGATCGGCTGGCCTTCGATTTCCAGCTCCAGGGTGACGAATTGCCCCGGCTTGAAGAAGAACAGGATCGGCTGGTCGGCCATAAAACAGAAGGTGCGCACGTCCCAGGTTTCCTGGATGACTTTGACGCAACGGACGATGTGCCGACCATTGGCCCAGGTCTGGGTCGTTACCGGATTCAGGAAGTTACTGGACATACTGTTCTCCACCGCCGAGGCTCGGCCTTATGGTGGCGATTCTGCGTAACACGCGAACCGCCCACTTACCTATCTGCGACATTCACATACTTACCGCGACCAGCCCCCAACGACAGGGGGTTGCGCGTCGGGATCAGATTGGGCCATGTCGCCCATGGATAAGGTTCGTCGCAACGCCGGCCCCACACTCACTCCATACGAAGACGCTTTTTTTACGCCTTGCATAGCACCAACCGTAGCCACTATTCGCCGGCCACACAGAATGGCCATGAGGACACACACGATGGACGTCACCGCAACCTTAAGCTTGGGCGATCCGCTGGAACCCGCACGCAAGGCCACCGCGCAGATGCTGCAAGAGCGCGAGCGCACTTTTTCGCTGCCACAGCCGTTTTACTCTGATGAGCGGCTGTTTGATATCGACATGCAGGAGATCTTCCAGAAAGAGTGGTTGATCGCCGGCATGACCTGCGAGATCCCCACCAAGGGCAACTACCTGACCCTGCAAGTGGGCAAGAACCCGATCATCGTGATCCGTGGCGCCGACGGCGTGGTGCATGCGTTCCACAACGTGTGCCGCCACCGTGGTTCGCGCTTGTGCACCAGCGACAAGGGCAAGGTCGCCAAGCTCGTTTGCCACTACCACCAGTGGACCTACGAGCTCGACGGTCGTCTGTTGTTCGCCGGCACCGAGATGGGCGCGGACTTCGACATGAAGCAGTACGGCCTCAAACCGGTGAACGTGAAGACCGCCGGCGGCTACATCTTCATCAGCCTGGCCGAAAACCCGCCGGCCATCGATGATTTCCTGTCGACACTGAACCATTACATGGAACCGTACGACATGGAAAACACCAAGGTGGCGATTCAGACCACCTTGTTCGAGAAAGCCAACTGGAAACTGGTGCTGGAAAACAACCGCGAGTGCTACCACTGCAACGCGTCGCACCCGGAACTGCTGAAAACCCTGCTGGAATGGGATGACGTCACCGACCCACGTGCCGACCAGGCCTTCAAGGACCACGTGGCCGCCTCAGCTGCCGCCTGGGACGCCGAGAAGATCCCTTACGCCCACGCCAGCTTCGGCCTGCGTAACCGCATCGTGCGCATGCCGCTGCTCAAGGGCACTGTGTCGATGACCCTGGACGGCAAACAGGGCTGCGCCAAACTGATGGGCCGCATCAAGAACCCGGACCTGGGCTCGATGCGCATTCTGCACCTGCCGCATTCGTGGAACCACTGCATGGGCGACCACATCATCGTGTTCACCGTGTGGCCGATCAGCGCCCAGGAAACCATGGTCACCACCAAGTGGCTGGTGCACAAGGACGCCGTTGAGGGTGTGGACTACGACGTGGAGCGCATGCGCCAGGTGTGGGACGCCACCAACGACCAGGACCGTCGCCTGGCCGAAGAGAACCAGCGTGGCATCAACTCCACCGCCTACCAGCCTGGCCCGTACTCCAAGACTTACGAGTTCGGCGTGGTGAATTTCGTGGATTGGTACAGCGAGCGCATGCTGAGCAACCTGGGCGCGGCGCCGGCGCCTTATCTCAAGGGTGTGGCGGCTCACGAATAATACATAGGGATCTACATCCCCTGCGTAGCCGCTGTCGAGCCTTGGCGAGGCTGCCGCTACGCATTATCCAATCACCACACTTGATCTCTCAATGCTCAAAAATTGATCAACTCTCTTGAAGCCCTTTACGGCTTTGCCCTCCAGCTTTCGCCCAACAACTTATCCACAGAGCCACCCACAGCAATTGTGGGCAACTACCCGGTTCTGGCGAAATTAATCGAAGAAAATCCGTGACTTATTCAAGTTGACGATTCCGGCAAGGCATTGATCAATTTATGATCAATATCACGAAAGCCAAGTAAAACGTGGCCTGTAGCGGTACGCAAACACCTTATCCACAGATCCGCCAACAGACTTTGGGGGCAAGTTGAACACCGACGCTTGCCTTATCCACACGAAAACTTCTCTAAAAACCGTTACTTAGCCTGGTTATTTTTCATCCATCTGCTTGCACGCCTTTATCCGCGTGGGTTGTGGACAACCGCAAACACCTTATCCACAGCCCCGTACACAGCGATTGTGGGTAACCGACCGTTTGTCAGCTGACTGTACAAAA
Organism: Pseudomonas lactucae; assembly: GCF_016937615.1. Lineage (GTDB taxonomy): Bacteria > Pseudomonadota > Gammaproteobacteria > Pseudomonadales > Pseudomonadaceae > Aquipseudomonas > Aquipseudomonas lactucae. The sequence continues at coordinate 11,763 of NZ_JAFHKI010000188.1, forward strand.
AATACTCAATTTTAAACTTCATCTACACTCTTTCTTGCAGTTATATTCAATGGCCCGGGTAAATGAAGTCCTTGGCGCGGCAGATGGAGGTAGAACGGTGATGTGGCAGGGTAATCCCGGCCATCACTGCGCCAAAGGTTTCACGCTGATTGAATTACTACTGACGCTGGCCCTGCTGGCCACGCTTTCGACAGTTGCTTATCCGCTGACGGCGTTGATGGGTAAACGTGAACGGGAACTCGACCTGCAACGTTCGTTGCGGGAGATTCGCCGTGCAATCGATGCCTACAAAGAAGCCAGCGACGATGGCCGCATTGAAAAAAGCCTCAGCGACAGCGGTTATCCGCCTTCCTTGCAGGCGTTGGTCGATGGGGTCACGGACCGAACCGATCTCAAGGGCAAAAAACTCTTTTTCCTGCGCCGCATTCCCCGCGACCCCGTCTGCGAGTGCCCTGACCGTGCGCCCGCGCAAACCTGGCAACTGCGCAGTTACAGGAGCACGGCGCAGGCTCCACAAGAGGGAGAAGATGTATTCGACGTTTCATCCCGCAGCACTCGGGAGGGTTTGAATGGAACGTTATACAGCCAGTGGTGAGCGGGGTTTTACCCTGATCGAACTGCTGGTGGTGATGGCCATCATCGCCACCCTCATGACCCTGGTCACGCCACAGTATTTTCGTCAGCACGCCAAGGCCCAGGAAACCGTGCTGCGTCATAACCTGTCTTCCATACGCCAAGCCCTGGACCAATACCGCGAAGACCACGGCGCCAACCCCGACTCCCTGCAAGCCCTGGTAGAGCGGCGCTACCTGCGCGAAATCCCCCTCGACCCGCTGACCGGCAAACGTGACACCTGGCAACTGCAGCCTGCCGACGAACAGGGCCTGGGCGATGTTCGCAGCGGCGCGCCAGGTAACGCCAGCGATGGGAGCACCTATGCCCAGTGGTAATGCACGCCAGAAGGGCTCGGTATTCATGGGCATGCTGGTCACGGTGGCCGTGGTGGCGGTGATGCTGATGGAGGCAGGCACTCTATGGTCCAGCGTCTTGCAGCGCGAACGCGAGTTGGAACTGCTGGCGCGCGGCAATGAAATACGCCGCGCAATCGACCTGTATTACGCGGTCGGCAACAGGTTCCCCACGTCCCTTGAAGACTTGGTGCTCGACCGCCGCCAACCGACCATCAAACGCTACCTGCGCCGTGTCTACAGCGATCCGCTGACCGGCACCACCGACTGGGGCATCGTGCCGGGGCCTGGCGAAACCGTCATGGGCGTGTTCAGCAAGGCCAAGGGCATTCCGTTCAAGCAAGGCAACTTTGCAGTGATCAATCAGGGTTTTACAGGGCAAGGCAGTTATCAAGGGTGGGTGTTTCTGCATGGCTCTGTGCAGAGTAGCTCTACAACCCGCACCACTCCCATTGGAGATCAGCTGACCCATGCAGGTGATTGAACACACACACTGATCGTTCCAGCAGTTCGGAACTTATTTATCTGAATTGAAGGTGGACTAGAGCATGAATAACTTACAACGGCGCATGCGTTATCTATTTAGAGGGTTGGTGGCCGCGGCCGTGCTGTTGCCCGCACTCGCATCGGCCCATGTGGCGACAGACATACCGGTTGCCCGGCAGTTGCATTGTTATATCCAGCCGGATTTCTGGAGCGGCAACCCGGCCGATGTCGGCTGTAAAGAACTCTACAGAGCGAGCGGCACGTACGCGGGGCAGCAGTGGAACGAAGTGGCGGCTTTTACCAAAGATTACAACGATCAACAGGCGGTGGAACGGGTCATACCGAACGGAAAACTGTGCTCAGCAGCCGACCCGCAGAAAGCCGGCCTCGACCGGCCTTCCGCCAATTGGTACAAAACCGCAATGACGCCCAAGAACGGTTTTGTCGAGGTGCGCATCTCCGGCACCGCCCCTCACGTCAGCAGCATCGTGAAAATCTACCTCAGCAAACCGGGCTTCAACCCCGCGACAACCGCGTTGAAATGGAGCGACCTTGACCTCGTTCACCAGGAGACCGTGACCGTTGCTCGAACAGACTGGGGCGCACAGCCACCGCCTGTCAGTGGCGTGTCGGGCTTCTTCAAGTTCAATGTCGCCATCCCCCCCGGCCGCACCGGTGATGCCATATTGTTCAGTCGATTCCAGCGCATAGACTCCGAAGGCGAGGGGTTCTACAACTGCAGCGATATCACCCTCCATAACGATGGGCCCACTCCCACTCCCGAATGGCACGCCAAGGGTCTTTTCCAGCCGCCAGGATTTAATCCAAAGGTTGGAGACAAGATCCATTTCCGGGTATTCGGATCCAGCAAGGCGCATAACGAAGTCGTCGATATCAAAGATCCCGTCAAGGATTCGAACCCGCAGGTATGGGGCCCGAGCCTCGTGCAGGCGTTAGCGCCTTACAAGACGGTGGTGCAAATAGGCGAAATGAAGGGGGCAAGCATTGTGTATAACACGGCGGAACCTGGGAAAAACCAGGTGTACCTCGCCGATGAGCAAGCGTCCAAGGCGATGTCGATCATTCCGGGCGATGACCCAGGCCCGGTCAATCCGGCGCCACCGGTGGCACGGATCACCGGGCCGACCGCATTGAAGTCGGGGCAGGCCTTTACGTTCAGTGGCGAGGCATCCTCCGGTAGTAATGACGCCTTGCTCTACGCCTGGACAGTCCCAGGCATGGCTGGCGCACAGAACGAGTCGACCGTGAGCGGCGCGGCGTACACGGTTGCTCAGCCGACCGCGTTCAAGGCTCGCTTGAACGTTCGCGACCAGCAAAACGGCAAAACCAGCCAGGCGGAGTTTGACTTCACCGTCACACCCGCCAGTGGCGGCGAGGAGTACCCGCCTTATGTTCCCGGAGGTTCACATGAGGCCGGGAAAATCTACGCTCACAATGGTCAGAACTATAAGTGCAAATACACCTCGTGGTGCTCCGGGTCGGTTCAATATTACGAACCAGGAAAAGGCCTGGCCTGGCGTGAGGCGTGGGATCAGCAGTAACCACTTGAGGATTATGTAAGTGCAGTGCGCCGCACAGGATGTGCGGCGTATTTAATGAATTCGTTATTCTATTTTTCTTCAAGAACTAGCACCAAAATTCATATAAAAGGAGCCCATGCTCCTTATCAAGTAACGCTATATTTTATTAACCACTTAGTACTTGATGCATCGCGAACAGTTCTACCGGCGGTGCCCGCTCACCAGCGGGCCGGGAGAGTGACACACACAACCGCCGTACCTTGGCACTCCCAACAGGGTATCTCCATGCGCACGCACACACTTATCCACCGCCCCCAACGCGGCTTCACATTGCTGGAGCTGTTGGTCGTCCTGCTGATCATCGCCCTGCTCGCCGGCTATGTCGGCCCGAAGATGTTCGACCGCCTGGAACTGGCCAAGGTACAAACCGCCCAGGGCCAGATGAAGTCACTTGGCGATGCCATGAACCAGTACCGCCTGGACAACGGCAACTACCCCGACGAAACCCTGGGCCTCAATGCCCTCGTCACACGGCCTGCCAATGCCCCCCATTGGCAGGGACCGTATGTGAAGACGCTGCCGCTGGATCCGTGGGGCAACCCGTATCTGTACAAGTACCACGGCGTACCGCCCAACGATGCCGACATCATCTCCCTGGGCCGCGACGGCAAGGCCGGCGGGGAGAACACCTACGCCGACATCGTGTACGGGCTGTGACCGGTCATGCACACGCTGCGAATCGCCCTCACGTTACTGAGCTTGTCCGGCTTGGCCCAGGCCGATTGCTGGCAGTTGGCGGCCAGTCGTTACCATATCGATCCGCTCTTGTTGTATGCGATCGCCAAGGTCGAATCGGGCCTCAACCCCAGTGCCCGCAATATCAACCGCGACGGCAGCCAGGATATCGGCCTGATGCAGATCAACAGCCGTCACCTGCCCGCGTTGGCGCGGTTTGGCATCAGCGAACAGCACCTGCTCACGCAGCCGTGCACCAGCGTGCTGGCAGGCGCGTGGATCCTGGCGGGGTTTATCCGCGAACAGGGTTACGGCTGGCAGGCCGTGGGTGCTTACAACGCAGGGGCCAGACCGGATCGGCAAGCACAGCGTTCGCGCTATGCCCTGGCGGTATGGCGCTATTACGGCCAATTGCTGCGGCAACGCTCAGGACAAACGCCATGATCGAGGTGGATGCCCGCGTCATTCGCGACGGCCACTTACAGACCGTGCGCCTGCAAGCCCTCGACCTGGCCCAGGCACGCCAGCAACTGCAGGCCGACGGCGCCCGGGTGGTCGCCCTCAAGGCGCGGCGCGCACTACGCTTGCCTCGCCGACGCAGCCCGTTCGCCCTGGGCCTGTTCATCCAGGAACTGGTGGTGCTGCTCGACGCCGGGCTGGTGTTGGTGGAGGCGGTGGAGACCCTGCGCGACAAAGCGCCACCGGGCGTCAACCGGCAGGTCATGAGCGATCTGCTGGCGTCGATGTACGAGGGCAACTCACTGTCCAGGGCGATGCAGCTCAAGCCACAGGTCTTCCCTGCGTTGCTGATCGCCACGGTGGCGTCTTCCGAACACAGCGGGCAGTTGGCCGTCGCGTTGCGCCGTTACCATCATTTTGAAGCGCACCTGCAAACCGTCAAAAAGCGCGTCAGCGGCGCACTGATGTACCCGCTGGTGGTGCTGAGCGTGGGCGCGTTGATCCTGCTGTTTTTGCTGTTCTTTGTGATTCCGCGGTTTGCCTCGGTGTTCGATGCGGTCACCGACCTGCCGGCCACCGCGCGGTTCATGGTGTGGTGGGGCGCGCTGGTGCAGGCACGCGGTCTGGAACTGCTGCTCGGCCTGCTGCTGGCGATTGGCGCGTTAGTGCTGTTGTTTCGCAGCACCGCGTTCAAGCGCGCGCCGCGGGCCTGTTCTGGAAAATCCCCAGCCTGGGCGCCCAACGCACGCTGTTTATCCTGGCGCGGTTTTACCGCACCGCCGGCATGTTGCTGATGGGCGGAATGCCAGTCGTCATGGCGCTGCAATTGTCCGGCGCGCTGCTGCCGCCAGAGCGCCAGACCGACCTGCGCCACGCCATGACCGATATCCAGGCCGGGCAACCGTTGTCGACGTCCCTGGCACGCCATCAACTGACCACCGCCGTCGCCGAGCGCCTGTTGCGCGTCGGTGAGCAAAGCGGCGAACTGGCGGCGATGTGCGAGCGCATCGCGCAGTTTCACGACGAGGCGCTGGAGCGCGCCATCGAGCTGTTCAGCAAGGTCTTTGAGCCGCTGTTGATGCTGGTGGTAGGCGGGTTGATCGGCTTGATCGTGTTCATGCTGTACATGCCGATTTTCGAACTGGCGGGGTCTATCCAGGGGTAACGCATATGAGCGACACCACGCGCAAATGGCAGGCCCTGGCGGCGCAACGGGGTATCACCCTGTCCGCTTACCTGACGCAGCTGCTGACCGAGGCGCCCGATCAACTGCATGCCGTCGCCCTGCCCCTGGGCCTGCTCGACATCGCCCCTCACCAGCTCGGCGAAGATTGGCGCTTCGACCTGCTGCCGTTGCCCCAGGCGCTGCTTCACCACGTGCTGCCGATGGACTACCTGGGCCGGCCTTGCCTGGTACTCGGCGACCCTTTCACCCTGGCCAGCAGGCAATGGCTGCAATCGTCCCTGACGTTACGGCAATTGCCCCTGGCGATGAGTCTGCCCGGCGCGGTCAAGTCCCAACTGGCCAAGGCCGAAGCCAGCCAACGGGTGATGCAGCCGTTCGGCGAGGACGACCATGACGCCAGGGTCAGCGAGGCCGCCCAGGAGATTTCCCTGAGCAGCATCGCCCGCGATGACAACCCGGTGGTGCGCCTGGTCAACTCCATGTTGTTCGATGCCTTGCAAAGCCGCGCCAGCGACATCCATGTGGAAACCACGCCCCAGGGCCTGGTGATCAAGTACCGCATCGACGGCGTGCTGCAACCGATGGGCAAGGCCGCCGGTCTGGACATGGCCGAGCAGGCGCTGTCGCGGATCAAGGTGCTGTCGGAGCTGGACATCGGCGAACGACGCGTGCCCCAGGACGGGCGCTTCAAAATGACTATCCAGCGCCGCGAGGTGGATTTTCGGGTGTCGATCATGCCCAGCATCCACGGCGAAGACGCGGTGTTGCGTATCCTCGACAAATCCCAGCGCGGCGAATCCCTGAGCCTGGAAAACCTCGGGCTGGCTGCCGACACCATTGCGCGCATCCGCATGCTGGCCAGCGAGCCCTACGGCATGTTGCTGGTGACCGGCCCTACCGGCAGCGGCAAATCCACCACTTTGTATGCCGCCTTGTCGGAAACCAATACCGGCGAAAAAAAGATCATCACCATCGAGGATCCGGTGGAATACGAACTGCCCGGCGTGCTGCAGATTCCGGTCAACGACAAGAAGGGCCTGACGTTCGCCCGTGGCCTGCGCTCGATCCTGCGGCATGATCCGGACACCATTCTGGTGGGCGAAATCCGCGACGGCGAAACCGCAGGCATTGCGGTGCAAGCGGCGCTGACCGGGCATCTGGTGATGTCGTCGGTGCACGCCAACAGCGCCTTCAGTGTGCTGGAGCGCTTTACCTATATGGACGTGGACCCGGCCAGTTTTGTCGAAGCGCTCAACGGCGTGGTCGCGCAACGCCTGGTACGGCGTATCTGCGCGGATTGTGGGGTTGAGGCACAACCGGATGCCGATATCGTGCGGCTCGCCCAGCTCCCCGAGGCTCAGCTCAAGCGGGGGCACTATCGCGTGGGCACGGGCTGCGAGGCCTGCCGCCATACCGGCTATCGCGGCCGGCTGGCCCTGGCTGAAGTGCTGAGCATGACGGACGGCATCAAGGAGGGCCTGCTCAGGCGCAATTCCGCCTCCGCGCTGCGTGAACTGGCGCGTGAAGCCGGCCACGTGTTTATCCGCGATATCGCCCTGGCCCACGCGGCCGCCGGCGACACCACACTCAAGGAGATCCACCGTGTCATTTCCCTTTATTGAGCACGTGGTGGGGCTGCACGGTACCCGCGCCGAGTGGGGCGCGCGCCCGTGCTGGCGCGGGGCGCCGGTGTGGCATGCACGCCACACGGGCGATCCGTTGGCGGCCTGCGTCGAGCTGCTGGGCCAGCGCCGCGAGGGCGCGTCGCGTTTCTGGACCGGGCCACGTGCTGTTGGGCTTCCCCCATGTGCACTACTTGATGCTGCCCTGGCAAACCCGGCCTCTACTCCCGGCAAGACTGGCAAGGCTTTGCCCAGGCGCTGTTCAACCAGCAGATGGGCT
>NZ_JAFHKI010000189.1 GCF_016937615.1 Pseudomonas lactucae
CCACACTAGACCTGCCTTGCCTGAAGAATTGGTTTCGCCGGCTGAGCCACCTTACGCTTACGAAACACCAACACATTCCCCAGCATCACCAGCACCAACCCCGCCAACGCTGGCGCGGTCCATTGGTAGCCCTCGGCAAACGCCGACACGTTCAGCGCCACCACCGGAAACAGCACCGTGCAATACGCGGCCCGCTCCGGCCCCATGCGGCCTACCAAGGTCAAATAAGCGGTAAACCCGATCACCGATCCGGGAATCACCAGGTACCACAAGGCGCCGATATACCGCGCACTCCAGTCCATCTCAAACGCAATCCCGCGCACCGCGCAATAGGTCGCCAGCATCGCAGCGCCATAGGCCATGCCCCAGGCATTGGTGGTCAACGGCTTGAGCCCGGCCTTCTGTTGCAGGCTCGAGAGCATATTGCCCGCCGAGAAACACATCGTCCCCAGCAACGCCAGACCCAGGCCAAGCAAGGTCTGCGGGCTGGCGGTGTGCCCCGCCAGTTCCGGCCAGAACAGCAAGCCCAACCCGGCCAGCCCGAGGCCACCGCCCATCAACACATTGCGCGCCACGCGCTGGCCGAAAAATACGCGGGCGTTCAGCGCGTTCCACAGCGTGGCCGTGGAAAACACCACCGCGACCAGGCCGCTGGGGATCCACTGGCTGGCGGTCAAAAAGCACATGAAGTTGACGCAGAACAGGCACAGGCCCTGAGCCACGCAAATCAGGTGCCCGCGCCGGTTCATCACCTGCAACCTGCGGCTGAGCAGCAACAGCACAAACAGCACCAGTGCCGCCAGGCCAAAGCGATAGACAATGGACACAGGAATGGCCACCACGCCCAGTTGCCATTTGAGGGCGATCCAGGTGGTGCCCCAGATCAGCACAGTGAGCAAATACAGAGAAAGGTTCATCGCGGGCTCCATCAATAGAGCCTCAGTGTCGCCCGCAAGCCGTGCAACGCTCTTGCACATTCTTGCGCTTTTGTCGGGGCGCCGGGCTCACAGCACCCGCCTCGCGGAGTAGGATGCAAGGCGTCAAAGAGTACTCACCATGCCAGACCTGGAATCGCTGCACGTTTTTCAAGCCCTTAACCGCTCGCCCAACGCACGCCTTGAAGCCTGCGCCGAGCTCGGTGACGGTTTGTCCGCGGCCTTATGGAGCAACCACCATGATGCCCAGGATTACCAGGCGCCCAGCCATCACACCTTGTCCTGTTACATCGGCGGCGGCACCGGCACGTTTCGGCGCGACCAACCAGGCACCAAGGGCGGGCCCGACAGGTTGTGCATTCTGCCGGCCGAGCACCAGTCGGCGTGGGTGATCAACGGCGAGATCCGCCTGGCCCATGTGTATTTCAGCGCGGAGCAATTTGCCCTGGGCTGCATAACCCTGCTCGACCGCGAACCGCGCACGCTGGAGTTGCGTGAAAGCACCTTCCTCGAAGACGCCCGCCAGGCCCGGCGCTTCCACCAGTTGATCGCGCTCAACTGGCACGAACCCGCCGAACGCCTGCTGACCAGCAGCCTGGCCCATGAACTGCTCAGCCACACCTTGCTCAACCAGGTGGGCGCCCGCGAAGGCCTGCGTCTCAAAGGCGGGCTGGCGGCGTACCAGCGACGGTTATTGGTGGACTACATCGACCAGCACCTGGAAGAGCCGATCAGCCTCGGGCTATTGGCCGGGACGTGCGCGCTGTCGGAATACCATTTTGCGCGGATGTTCCGCCAAAGCTTCGGCCTGCCGCCCCACCAGTACCTGCTGGCGCGCCGGCTTACCCGCGCGCAGCACCTGTTACGCGGCGGCGTCCTGCCCCTCGGCGAGATCGCCGTGCTGTGCGGTTTTTCCAGCGCCAGCCACTTCACCCATCGCTTTCGCCAGGCCATGGGCGCCACGCCTGGCGATTACCGCCAGGCCTTCAGCTAAACCATCAACCCCAGGGTCTTGGCCTTGGCCACCGCCTGGGTGCGCCGCTCCACACCAAGCTTGCTGTGGATACGCCGCGCGTGGGTCTTGACGGTGTGCAGGGAGATAAACAGCCGGTCGGCAATTTGCAGGTTGGAGCGGCCCAGGGCAATCAACTGCAACACCTCCAGTTCTCGTTGGCTCAAGGGGTTTTCCACCACGCCCGCGGTCGACGCCTGGGGTTCCATGCCCAGCTCACTGAGCAGCCCCGGCGCGCGCAAACGCAGCTCGCGAATCGCCTGCTGCACCTGGCAACGCGCCGCCAGCTCCAGCCCGGTTTGCAGTGAGCGCCGCGCCAGGCCGGGGTCGCCCAATTGCCAGGCCACTTCACCCAGCACCAGGTGCAGTTCGGTTTCCAGGCAGAGCATGCCGCGCTGGTGTGTGGTTTCCAGCAGCGCGCCGAGCCGCGCCAGCGGTTGCTCGGCGCAGCCCAGCTTGACCTCCGCCAGCACCAACAGGTACTCAAGACGCGGGATCAATTCCAGGGTGGCCGGCGGTGCCTGTTTAGCCTGGGGCCCACGGAAGTGGCGCAATACGCGGCGCACCGCTTCCACGGTCAATTCGGCGCGGCCCTGCTGCAACCAGAAGTGCCCACTGACCAACAACAGCACCGCGCGGTACACCGTGTCCGGCACCTGACGTTGCTGCATCAGCCGTTCGGCCTCGCGCAGTTGGAAAAAGGCCTGGGCGTAATCGCCATGATTAGCCGCCACTAGCGCCAGGCCCAGAAACCCATAGAGCACGCGCTTGTCCTGGCTATGCAGGCACATCTTCATGCCGCTCTCGAAACACTCGACGGCCAGGCTGTCCTGCCCCTGGCGCAGGGCCAGATGCCCACGGCGCAGCGCGATACGTCCCACCAGCGGCCCCGCGTCAAGCCGTTGCTTGAGCAACATCGCCTGCACCCCTTCCAGCAGGCTTTGCGCCCGATACGGCGCGCCGCGCTGTTCCAGCAACTGCGCGTGATCCAGCTCGAGCAGGGCCTCCAACAACAATGAGCCATGGGCACGGGCCAGGCACAACGCTTCACGGTTCAGGCCCTGGGCGACGTCCAGTTCACCACGCAGCAAGGCTTGCTGGGTCAGCCCCGACAGGCACATCAGGCGCGAGGTCCAGGCGCTGTCGGGCAAGGCGTGCAGCGCCTCCAGAAAATGCGCGCGCGAGCGCTCGGCGTCGCCGCCCAGGTGCAACAACCAGCCCCACTGCGCCTGCCAACGCGCGAGCAGGTGTCGCTGTTTGGCCGCTGACGGTTGTGGGGCAAACCGCGAGAGCTGATCAATACACACCGCCGCCTGGTCGAAGCGCCCGGCAAACAGCAACGCTGCGGTCACCAGCCCGACCAATTGCGCCGAGCCGAGCATCAATTCATCGCCATGTTGTTCATGCAGATGCAGCAACAGCGCCGCGTTGTGTTGGCGGAACAGGTCCTCAAAACTGAAGTGCTGCAACAGACTCACGGCCATTTCATATTCTTCGGCCAGCAGCGCCTGCTCGAAGGCGGCCTGCCAATCCTGTTCGGCACAGAACCACTGGCAGGCCCGTCGATGCCACGAACGCTTGGCCGGCCAGGGAGCATCGCGCATCAACCGCGCCAGCGGCGGGAAAACCTGTAGCCAGTCGGTGTCTTCCCACGGCTGGATAAACGCACCGAGTGCCTGCAGATCGCGCAAATACTGATCACCCTCCCCCGCGCCGAACAGGTACTCGCACAGGCCGACGTTAAAACGCGGCAAATGGGCCAGCACCTGCCACGCCTGTGTCAGTTCGGGCGGCAAGGTGCTGAAAAGTTCGTGTTGTAGATAGTCGAGCAGGGTTTTGTCGGGATGGCCATCACCCAGCAAGGCAATACGCACACCGGCGCACCAGCCGGCGCTGAACTGCAGCACGCTGTCGACCGATTGCCCGGGCGCGTGGTTGAGCAGCGGCTGGATTTCCGCCGGGGTAAACGCCAGTTCGGCGCCGCATTCGAGCAGCTCATCGTCGAGCAGCAGCCGCGGCCAGTTGCACACCGGCCGCCGTCGCGCGCCCAGCCACCAGGTCAGCGCCGGGCTGCTGGCGGTGAGCAGGCGGTCGAGCAAGGCATCGGTGTCGGGGGCGGGCAGGCGGCAGAAATCATCGAGGAACAGCCAGGCCGGCGCTTGCCAGCGGCTGAGGTCGAACAGCAAGGTGGCTTCATCGGTAAACGTCAGGCCCAGGTTCTGCGCCAGGCGCTGGCACAGATCGAGCGGGCTGAGGACAGCGCCATTGAGCGGCAGCCAGTACACCTGGCAGCCCGTCGGCGCCTGCAATGCGCATTCGGCGAGCAAGGCACTCTTGCCGCTGCCGCCGGGTGCGCACAACAACTTGACCCGCACCTGCGACGCCAGCAAAGGCTCGGCCAGGCGCGGGCGCAGCAAATGGTGGGCGGACAGCCGAGGCATGAATCCAGGACGGTCCAGGCAGCGTGTCATGGCGGTCATTGCTGCATCCTGCGTTTTTATTGTTATGCAACCTGATGCGTACCCTAGTCCTGTGGTGGGCGGTTGTTGAAGAAGTATTCAGCGGGGTGATTGAAGGCCATGCACAAAACCGAATGTGTAAAAAACCAGCGTGGGAGGGGGGGGGCAAGCCCCCTCCCACATTGGATAGCATTTCAAACTGGGATCAGCGTACGCCTTCAGCCCTCAAGGCCGCCGGGGTGTAGTCCGCCGCCTTGGCCGCGAAGCCGAACACGAAGCTGCTCTTCTCCTCGTTCTTCATGCCCAGCGCGATGTAGCGCCCGGCGATCAGGTCATACAGGGTTTCGACGGTGTAGGCCGGTACCTGGTGATCGTAGTAGAACTGCGCATGCCCTTCGGCAACCCGCCACAGCTGACCACGGCCGTCGTAGTGATCCACCAGCGCGACTTGCCAGCTGTCTTCGTCGATGTACATATGCCGCTTGGCGTAGATATGCCGCTCGCTGGGCTTGACCGTGCCGACCACTTCCCACACCCGGTGCAACTCGTAGCGGGTCAGGTCCTGGTTGATGTGGCCGGCCTTGATGATGTCGTCGTATTTGAGCGTTGGCGAGTCGAGCTTGTAGCTGTTGTAGGGGATGTACATCTCTTTTTTGCCCACCAGCTTCCAGTCGTAGCGGTCGGGGGCGCCGGAGAACATGTCGAAGTTGTCGGTGGTGCGCAGGCCATCGGATGCAGTGCCCGGGCCGTCGTAGGACACTTGCGGCGCACGCCGCACGCGACGCTGGCCGGCGTTGTAGATCCAGGCCAGGCGTGGCTCTTTCACCTGATCGAGGGTTTCATGCACCAGTAGCACGTTGCCCGCCAGGCGCGCCGGGGCGGTGACCGATTGCTTGAAATAGCTCAGCACGTTGGCGGCCTTGGCCGGGTCGATATCCGGGATCGCTTGCGGCACGGCCACTTCTTCTTCGAAGCGGATCGGCGTGTAGCTGCCGTTGGTTTGCGGGGTGGCCTGGGTGATGATGCGGCGCAGATTGCCGCCGTGGTAACGGGTGATGTGGTTCCACAACACCTCCACGCCGTTCTTCGGAATCGGGAACGCGTAGTAACGGTTGCCGGTGAAGTTCTCCAGGCCGTTACCGTCGTTGATCGCCTTGACGTTCAACGCGCTGCGCTTGATCGACTCGTAGATATCCGCCGGCAGGTTGACCGTGCGATGGCTTGGGTACACCGGGATCTTGTAGGTCTCGGGGTAACGCTTGAACATCGCCACCTGGCCGTCGGAGAGTTTGTCCTTGTACTTGTCGACGGTGGCGGCGGTGATCACGAACAACGGTTTTTCACTGGCGAACGGGTCGGCCAGGAAGCCTTTGCTGTCCACCGCGCCGGCGTTTTTGGGGATGCCGCCGGTCCAGGCCGGGATCGAGCCGTCGGCGTTGCCGGCCTTTTCGGCACCGACCGGCGTGAGGGTGGTGCCCAGCTTGGCGGCTTCTTCCGGCGACACCGCCGCCATCACGTGGGCGGCCAACAGACTCAGGGCCAGCACTGCAATTGTCTTACGCATAGGTTCTTGTCCTTCTTTAAGCCAAATCAGAAGTTCACGCCGAAGCTGAGGGCGAGGAAGTCACGGTCGGTCAGGGTGTTGTAGTCGCCGCCAAAGAAGTCGGTGTAGCTGAGGCTGGCGGTGTAGGTGCTGCGGTAATCCGCATCCACGCCGACGCTGATGGCCTTGGCGCCTTTGTTGAACAGACCATTGGGGCCGTAGCCGGCCACGTCATGGGACCAGGACAGGTTGGGCTTGAGGTTCACCCCGGCAATCGCGTTGTTGTAGTCCAGGATCGCCCGCGCGCGGTAGCCCCAGGAGGTGGAGGTGACGAAACCGTCGGTGTCACCCTGGAAGCCATAAGCGCCGTACACCGAATCGCGGCCGTAACGCAGTTTGGATTTGTCTTCCAGGCCGGCCACGTGCACCACGGCTGCTTCGCCCACCAGTGTCAGGCGTTCGGCGCCCAGCACCTGGTCGAAGAACTGGGTCATGGAGCTTTGGATCTGGGTGATTTCCTTGCGGCGATAGCCTTTGTTGTCGCTGCCGAAATTGCTGCGGATGGGCGAGGCCGTCTGGTTGGCTATCGGGTTGACCAGTGCCAGGGTCAGGTCGGTGGTGTTGAGTTGCACCGGGGCGTTGGGCCGGTAGCTGATCTCGCCGGTCCACGCGGTGCCAGTGGGCAAGGTAGTGGAGAAGCTCGCACCGAACAGGCGGATGTCTTCCGGGTAATCCAGATAGTACTGGCCACGACCGAGCATGGTGCTCTGGGCCAGGGCGCCACGGAAGGCCGCCGGGGTGGCGGCACTGATCGCGCCGATGGTCGCCAGGTTGGTATTGGCGGTAAGGGTGCCCACGGTCGGAGTACGGCTGTGGTAGTTCATGAAGTACAGGCCGTATTCGGTGTCGTCACCCAGCCAGCGCAAGGCGGCGCCGAACTGGCCGGAATCCCGTGCATCACGGTCGCCGGCACGCTGCACCACCACGCCTTCGCGGGTCACCACGAAGCCTTGGCCACGGGCGGCGGCAATCGGTTGCAGCGGCGCAATCCCCGGGCTGCCCACCGTGTAGTTGCCGGTGCAGCCATCTGCCGCCACGTCACCGCCGAAGAAGGTGCCGCAGTTGTCCAGTACGGTTTGGTCCCATTCCAGCTGGTAGAAGCCTTCCACGGTCAGTTGGTTGGTGAGGCTTTGGGAGGCGAACAACATGTTCACCGGGATCAGGCCTTCCTTGATCTCGGCGCCTGGCCGGCGGAACGCCGACACGTCGATCGGGTTGATGCTGTTGATGGAGTTGCCAATGAAGGTGCTTTCGCCCCAACTGACCACCTGCTTGCCGGCGCGCACGGTGCCAGGCAGATCGCCGAGGGAGTAGTTGTGGTAGACGAAGGCATCGAGGATCTGCGCACCGCTGGACTTGGCGCCTTCCTTGCGATTGTGGTCGCTGATCTGCTTGAACTCGCGGTCTTCGTCCTTGAGCTCGAAGTCGTACCAGTACTTGCCGCGTACGAACACACCGGTGTCGCCGTACTTCAGCTCCAGGTCGTGCAGGCCCTTGAAGATCTTGGAGAAGGTCTCGCCCTTCTTGAAGTTCAGACGTCCGTCATCCCCGGTGGACGCCTGCCCCGTGCCGCCGTTGACGGTGCCGACCAGGCTCTTGTCGGCATCGCGCATGCCCCAACTCGCGCCCACCGACAGCGAGGAGTCGAATTGCCCTTCGATCTCGCCAATGTTGAACGAAACAGCCTGTGCCTGGGCACAGCAACCCAAGGCAACCGCAGCGGCCAGCGCCTGTGGCGTGAAGATGGCGCGCATTGTTGTTTTTGTCATGCGTCTTCCCCGGTGAGTGACAGAAGGCTTCACCCTACTGCCGCGCATCGGGAGCGATAAGCGCACCAAGGAGGGATTCGTGCTGTCGCTCGAAAGGATTACCGGGCGCTCTGGCCTGGGTCTGGACGATGACATGCATCGGCTGGATAGCGGGTTATCAGGGGAATGGATGGCGCCGCCCACGACTGTTGCCATTTCAGTAACAGTCATTGTCCCGAACCGCTATTACTCATTCAGTGACAAGCGACTATTCTGGCCGGGCTTTCAGGGCAAACCGCCCGCTTCCGACACCGGAAGAAAAGCCAGACTCAAATGGATTGATGCTTTTTTTCAATCTGTTACCGCTGTTCACTGACGTTGATTTGTCGCTCCTTGATCCAACGTCTTACTTCGGCCGCTGCGTTTGCAGCGGCCTTTTTTATGCCAAAAATAAAACGGGGCGCCTTCAGCGCCCCGTTAGATTCAACGGTGTTCAAGCAACGATCACAAGCTGTATTTCTGCAAGTTGGCCATCATCTCCTTCAACGCTTCAATGTTGTCCTTGGGATGAGCAGCGCCTTCGAAGTCACAGATCTGCTGCCAGTGTGCCGCCACCTCGTCGGGCGAAAAGCCGGCCTCGGGATCAAACCCCACGCCCAGGCTGCGCTCCCAGCGGGTCTTGCCGATCCAACCGCCGCCCACTTCAAACAGACCCGAAGTTTCCTGGCACGCCTCGCTGCCCAGGTACACCACCAGCGGGCTGACCAGCTCCGGCTTGAGACGCTCGAAGACCTGCGGCGGGATCAGGCCTTCGGTCATGCGCGTGCCGCCGGTAGGCGCGATGGCGTTGACCAGGATGTTGTTCTTGCGCCCTTCCAGCGCCAGGGTACGTGTCAGACCATACAGGCCAAGCTTGGCCATGCCGTAGTTGGACTGCCCGAAGTTGCCGTAGATACCCGAGGTGGACGCGGTGAAAATCACGCGGCCATAGCCTTGCTCACGCAGGTGGGGCCAGGCGGCGCGGGTGACTTTGTAAGCGCCTTCGACGTGCACTCGGTAAACCAGGTCCCAGTCAGCGTCATCCATCTTGTGGAAGGTTTTGTCGCGCAGGATGCCGGCATTGTTGACCACTACGTCGATGCGACCAAACACGTCGAGGGCGTGCTGTACGATTTTGTCACCCTCGGTGACAGAGTCATGGTTAGCCTCGGCGATACCGCCCGCCGCGCGGATTTCGGCCACTACCCGATCAGCCGCCGACGCATTGGCGCCTTCGCCCTGGGTAGAACCACCGAGATCGTTGACCAGCACCTTGGCCCCGTATCTGGCGAACAGCAGCGCATGGGCCCGGCCCAATCCGCCGCCGGCACCGGTGACGATCACGACCTTATCCTGGAACTGCACTGACTCACTCATACCGAACTCCAATGGCGACGATGGGAATGGGTCGAGTGTCAGGCACGCAGCCGCCGGTCACAATAAAGTCGGCCAGGGCTGAATGGTGCTCGATAAGGCTGGGGGATGATCCTGCGGCTCAGGAATAAGCCATGCGCGACTCAACCTTGCGGATGCGATCACGAAATGCCAGGTAATGCTTGAGCACCTGCACCGGCGCCTCGATCTGCGGATAGTGCCCGATATGGCTCAGCAGCACCGTGTCGGCATGGGA
Organism: Pseudomonas lactucae; assembly: GCF_016937615.1. Lineage (GTDB taxonomy): Bacteria > Pseudomonadota > Gammaproteobacteria > Pseudomonadales > Pseudomonadaceae > Aquipseudomonas > Aquipseudomonas lactucae. Next base: position 9,427 of record NZ_JAFHKI010000189.1, read on the forward strand.
CACCAGTTGACGGTAACGCTCGACCATATGCGCACCGGAAATCGGGTCGACTTCCCCCGCGATCACGCGCAACGGCACTTCACCCTGCTGCATCGCCGCCACCCACCGGTCGCGCAGACGCCGACGCTGGGGAATGTAGGCAATCAACTTATGCAGGATGCGCGTGCCGTCGTTGCACTCGATCAGGCTCCAGAAATCATCCAGTGCGCTCTCGCTGGGGCGGGTATCCCGGCCGAAAATCTCATTGAAGCTGTTCGCCAGGGCATTACGCCCAAAGGCACGCCCGATCATCCAGCCCAGCGGGCTGAGCAAGAGTTTTTGTACCAACGCCGGGCGATGGGTTTCAGGGAACAGTCCACCGTTGAGAAACACACCACTGGCCATCTGGAACCGGCCCTCATAGTGGCGAGCCAACAGTTCCTGGGCGACGCTGTCGCCGTAGTCATGGGCCAGCACATGCACCGGCTGCTCGACCCGAAGGTGTTCGAGCAGGGCTTGTTGCAAATCCGCCTGCTCCAGCAGGCAATAGCCATGGTCCAGCGGCTTGGCCGAATCGCCAAAACCGAGCATGTCGCAGGCGATGACCAGGTGATGCTGAGCCAACGGTTGCCACAGGTAATGCCAGTCCCAACTGGCTGTGGGGAAGCCATGGATCAGCAGCAACGGCTCGCCCTGCCCCGCCACCCAATAACGGATGGTGCGGCCGCGAAAGTCGAAACTCTGGCCGCGTTTGCGCCAGGCTCTGAGCGGAATCTCGGCGAGTGGCATCAGTTTCTATACCCAGGATCTTGAGCGTCCAATTTGCGTAGCAACGCCGGCCAGGCCAGCGCGCCCCCCATACCTTGAGCACTCTTTGTGACAGCCGCCACCATGGCTTTGGCGCCCGCCAGAATCTGCGGGCCGATGGGAATCAGTTCAGCGCCGCCGTTTTGCGCCAGCACCTGGATATCGCAGGCGCGCTGGAACGTGAACATCATCAGGAAGGTATCGGCGATGGTGCTGGCGCAGGTCAGCAGGCCATGGTTGTGCAGCATCAGGAAATTATTCTCGCCCAGGTCGGCCTGCAGGCGCGCCTTCTCTTCGTGGTTCAGTGCCACACCTTCGTAGGCGTGATAGGCCAGGCTCGACAGCACGAAGATCGATTGCTGGCTGATCGGCAACACGCCCTGCTTTTGCGCGGCCACCGCAACACCGGCGGCGGTATGGGTGTGCAGCACACAGGTCACATCGTGACGCACCTCGTGGATGGCGCTGTGGATCGTGTAGCCGGCCGGGTTGATCTCGTAAGGGCTGTCCATCAATTTGTTACCCGCCTGGTCGACCTTGACCAGGCTCGACGCCGTGATTTCGTGGAACATCAGCCCGTAGGGGTTGATCAAAAAATCATCGGTGCCCGGCACCTTGGCCGAAATATGCGTGAAGATCAGGTCATCCCAGCCATGCATCGCCACCAGGCGATAGCAAGCCGCCAGGTCGACACGGGTTTGCCATTCGGCAGCGCTGACCTGGTCTTTGACATTCTGTGGCGATAGAACGGGGGCTATGCTCACGGTGAATCTCCTTGACGCACTTTCTTATTGTTTTTTGAGTGGTGGGCCCAGTCTAGTCAGACACCCAGGCCCAAGGAGTTGCCTTCGCAGCCAGCTTGATGACCGTGCGGGTCAGCCTTGAGAATAGTTTAAATACGTATAAACGGCGCCAGAGAAACGCCGTCAATCATCAGCCGGTCCGGTTACTCACGCAGGGCCGCGACCAGTTCTGCCAGCCAAGGCTCGGCGTCGGATTCCGGGGTGACGCTTTCGCTGGCATCCAGGCGCAGCATCGGCAGTACTTCTCGCACACCCAACTCGCCGAACAGCTCGCGCATCTGTTCGCCGCCGCCACAGAAGGTATCGCCGTAGCTGGCGTCACCCAGGCCGATCACCGCACCGGGCAGGCCGCGCCAGGCGGCGGGCAACTGATCGCGAATCGTCGAGTACAGGGGTTGCAGGTTGTCGGGCAACTCACCCATGCCGGTGGTGGAGGTCACGGCCAGGAAGGCGTCCGGGGCAAAGGCCTGCACGTCGGCCAAGGTGGCGCGCGGGTTGTGCCAGGTTTCAAAACCGGCCTTAGTGAGGATGCCTGCGGCGTGGCGGGCAACTTCTTCCGCCGTGCCGTACACCGAGCCGGAAAGGATGGCGACTTTCATCAATCTGATCCTGTAGTTGAGTGAAAGCCTGGGATATTAACAGCGACGCAAATATTTCGGGGCCCGTCGTGCAAGATTCCGAAGTTGCCATAAACTGCTCCTTTGCACATAAAAGCCACGGATCGCTCAATGATTAATGCCAAGCTGATGCAAATGGTCGTCAACGCTTCCAACGACGGCATTGTGGTCGCCGAACGCGAAGGCAAGGACAAGCCGCTGATTTACGTCAACCCGGCTTTCGAACGGCTGACCGGCTATACGCTGGATGAAATCCTCTATCAGGACTGCCGCTTCCTGCAGTCCGGCGACCGCGACCAGCCGGCCCTGATGGCGATTCGCGAAGCCTTGGAGGATGGCGGTTCCTGCCGCGAAATCCTGCGCAACTACCGCAAGGATGGCAGCCACTTCTGGAACGAACTGTCGCTGTCTTCGGTGTATAACGCGGCCGACAGGCAGACGTATTTCGTCGGTGTGCAAAAGGACGTCACGCTTCAGGTCAAGGCCCAGCAACGGGTTACACAGCTGGAAGCGGAACTGGCCGGGGTCAAGGCTGAGTTGGCGGCGCTCAAGTCGACCAGCGGATCCAACAAAATTTAGATAAATGAATCACCAGAGGGGATAATGGCATTTTAATACCCCACTTGAGCCATCGTGATGCCACGCAACGCGCTTCTCACCCAGGATGAGCTGGATTTCATTCAGAGCATGCAGCACAACCCGCAACTGAACCAGCGGGATGCTTCGTCGAGCCTGACCGTCAACGGCGGCGTACAGATTCGCGACTTGCTCACCCGCCTGGCCGCCCACGATCACCTCACCATCCAGGCGCAGTTCGAAAACCAGCAACTGACCTTTCCCCTCCACCTGGTGGAGGATGAGTTCAATGCGATGCACCTGCGCCTGGGCGTGCCGAGCATTTTCGAGGACGGGCCGATGATTCGCCCCTGGCGTCTGGCGCTTGAGGCCCCCGTGGCCCTGGAGAACGTCAGAGGCAACTCGAGCGCGCTGTGGGTACATGAAGTGTCATTCAAGGGTGTGCTGATTGAGGTTCGCGGCCGCATCAAGCCGCCGAAAACCTTTTCCCTGTGGTTCAGCCCTTCCGGTTACGAACGCATTGCGGTGCGCGGGACGCTGGAGCGGGAAACCGCCCGGGGCCTGTTCGCCTACCGCCTGAGCCTGGGCGATGCGGATGAAACCGAGCGTCTGCGCCAGTTCATCCTGCATCAGCACCGCCTGATCCATCCCCACGTGCACGCCTGACACTCAGGTATCCAGGTTACCGCTGAGGAACTGTTGCAGACGGCGCTGCATCAGGCGCCCTTCATTGCCCAGGCAGCCGATCGAAGAGCCCGCCAACTCTGCCTGGGCCAGGTCTGACGCCGCACCGGCCAGAAACACCGGGCAATCAAGCGTCAATGCCAAACGGCTCAAGCGCCCCACCAGATCATTGTTGTGCGAATGATTGGAATAGATGACCAGTGCCTGGGGACGGATCTTTTCACAGACCAGTGTCAACTCATCCAGCGGCTGGCCCATGCCCAACACCTTCACGGCCAGGTCCTCACGACTGAGTAAGAGCGCCGTCACCAGCAGTTCCAACTTGCGGCACTCGCCCGGCATCGCCGTCAACAAAACCCTGGGCGCCGGTGATGCGCTGGCGACGTGCAGGCGCAAAAAGGTCTGTACGCGCAGGAAGGCGTCGAAAAACAGCCATTCGCTGGTCTGGCCGAAACGCCCCTGGTGGCGCAGCAGCTCGTTCCAGAGCGGCATGAGGATGTCCTGGAACGCAACGCTCAGGGGGTAAGAAGCGACAATCCGCCCGTAGAGGCTCTCCAGTTGCTGATCATCGAACGCCGTGATGGCGCTCAAAAGGCGTGTGCGCCACTGCGACCATTCGTTTTGCTCGACAGTGTCACGCTCGGTACGCACCGCTTCGGCCTGCTGATCGTCGCGGGCGAGAATCTTGCCCACTTTGCTTACCGCCACCCCGCGTTCGATCCAGTCGAGGATACGATCCACGGTGGCGATGTCGGCCCTGGAGTAGAGACGATGCCCGCTTTCGGTGCGTACGGGCTGAATCAGCCCATAACGGCGCTCCCAGGCACGCAAGGTGACCGGGTTTACACCTGTCAATCTGGAGACTTCACGAATCGGATACAGTTGCTCGGAAGCATCCGATTCTAGATGCGAATCGCTACTAACGGTGGCATGTGTCACGGGCATGGGTACCAAAAACCAGCGCTGATTGGGGGCTCATTTAACGCCTTTAAACCTGTCTTTTTCAAGCCTGTTACATTTCGGACCAATGCCGCTGGCGTATTGCGCAAAAACAGGAATAATTCTTGCCTGTCTGCTCCTGTAAAAAAGAGCCACGTCGCTGCACCACCCCGCAGCCTCGTCCGTGCGCCACCTACCCGGTTGAGCGCATCCGTACATCTGGAGATACACAATGTCTACCTCACCCGTCACCTTGATGGTTGCGCGCCGCGTCGCCAAAGGACGCTACGAAGAATTGATGGCCTGGCTGCGCGAAGGCGAGCAACTGGCCACGGACTTTCCCGGCTACCTGGGCTCGGGCGTGCTCGCACCGCCGCCCCACGACGATGAATTCCAGATCATTTTCCGCTTCGCCGATGAAAAGACCCTGCATGCCTGGGAGTTTTCCGCTTCCCGCAGTGCCTGGTTGAGCCGCGGCAGCGAGCTGTTTGCCGACCCATCCGAGCACCGCGTGCGGGGCATCGACGGCTGGTTCGGCGCGGTCGGCGCAAGGCCGCCACGCTGGAAGCAGGCGGTGGCGATCTGGCTGGCGTTTTTCCCGGTGTCGCTGCTGTTCAACTTCGTGCTGGGCCCGTTGCTCAATCACCTGGACCTGGTGCCGCGCGTGCTGGTCAGTACCCTCGCGCTCACGCCGTTGATGGTTTACCTGTTTATTCCGCTCTCGACGCATCTGCTGGCGAATTGGCTGCATCCCGCGCCGGCCCCACGCAAGGCCGCCGAAGCGGCGGCGTGAGTACAGGGGCGGCCCGTCGCTGGTATCATTCGAGCCTGCCAGCGATGCGAGCCTCCCATGACTGCAACGAACGCCCCGATCCTGATCACCGGCGCCGGCCAGCGTGTCGGCCTGCATTGCGCCCTGCGCCTGCTGGACGAGGGCCAGCCGGTGATTTTCAGCTACCGCAGCGAACGCCCCGGCGTGCAGGCCCTGCGCGAACGGGGTGCTATCGGCATCTTTGCGGACCTCTCCAGCGAGGCCGGGATACTGGCGTTCATCGCTGAACTGAACACCCACGCTCAAAGCCTGCGTGCGATCATCCACAACGCCTCAGCCTGGGTCGCGGAAGCGCCTGGCGACGAAAGTCGCGCGTTTACCGACATGTTCAGCGTACACATGCTTGCGCCGTACCTGATCAACCTGCATTGTTCACCTTTGCTGCAACGCTCATCACCTGCCGACATCGTGCACATCAGCGACGATGTGGTGCGCAAGGGCAGTCGCCAGCACATCGCCTATTGCGCCACCAAGGCCGGGCTCGACAGCCTGACGCTGTCATTTGCCGCGCAGTTTGCGCCGCGAATCAAGGTCAACGGCATCGCCCCGGCGATGGTGATGTTCAACGAGGACGACGACGCGGCCTACCGCGCCAAGGTCCTGGCCAAGTCGGCCCTGGGCATCGAGCCCGGACCCGAGGTGATCTACCAGAGCGTGCGTTACCTGCTGGACAACCCCTATGTCACCGGTACCACCCTGACCGTCAACGGCGGGCGGCATATCAAGTAAGCCGTTTGTGAGGATGTTGTATGACTTTATCCCTGCCCCACCATTACCGTGAGATTCTCAAGGGCTTGGGTGAAGACCCGGAGCGCGAAGGTCTGCTCGATACCCCCAAACGCGCCGCCAAGGCCATGCAATACCTGTGTCATGGCTACGAGCAAAACCTGGAAACCATCGTCAACGGCGCACTGTTCGCTTCCGACAATGACGAGATGGTGATTCTCAAGGACATCGAGTTGTTACTCGCTGTGCGAACACCACCTGCTGCC
>NZ_JAFHKI010000019.1 GCF_016937615.1 Pseudomonas lactucae
GCCGGGCCGCGCGGTAACGTACGGATCTGATCGCCTCACTCCTTCTGGAGTGGGCACAGTCAAGTGTGGGAGGGAGACAAGTCGAATCGTCGCACCGCCCTCCCACATTTAAATCGCGGGGCATCAGTTAGCTCACCCACAAACAAAAAACGCACGCTAGCGTGCCGTTCTGTCCTTCCCTGCCTGGCGCGTTTACTTACGCGCCGCCTCCCACGACTTGAGCAAGTCGCTGTAGGTCACGGTCTCGCCTTTGGGCTTCTCGTTCGCCAGTTTCGGCTTCGGCGCACCCGGTTGGTCGAACCAGTATTGCGCGTCACGCTCGGGGTTCATTTTCGGGCCGCACACCGGTTGCACCTTGGAGCGCTCCAGACGCGTCATGATCGCGTCCTGTTCCTTGGCCAGGTTGTCCAGCGCCTGTTGCGGGGTTTTTTCGCCGCTGGCGGCCGAGGCGATGTTGCTCCACCACAGTTGCGCCAGGCGCGGGTAGTCCGGCACGTTGGTGCCGGTCGGGGTCCATTCCACACGGGCCGGGCTGCGGTAGAACTCCACCAGCCCACCGAGTTTCGGTGCCATGTCGGTCATGGCCTGGGAGTTGATGTCCGACTCACGAATCGGCGTCAGGCCGACGATGGTCTTCTTCAGCGACACGGTTTTGGAGGTCACGAACTGCGCGTACAGCCAGGCCGCGAGCTTCTGTTTCTCCGGCGTCGACTTGAGGAAGGTCCAGGAGCCTACGTCCTGATAGCCCTTCTTCATGCCTTTTTCCCAGTAAGGTCCGACGGGCGACGGTGCCATGCGCCATTTCGGCGTGCCGTCGGCGTTCACCACCGGCAGGCCCGGTTTGGTCATGTCGGCGGTAAACGCGGTGTACCAGAAGATCTGCTGGGCGATGTTGCCCTGGGACGGCACCGGGCCGGATTCGGAGAAGGTCATGCCCGCCGCTTCCGGTGGCGCGTAGGCTTTCATCCAGTCGACGTATTTCTGGGTCGCGAATACGGCGGCCGGGCCGTTGGTGTCGCCGCCGCGGGTGACGCTGGAACCCACTGGGTGGCAGTCCTCCACGCGAATGCCCCAATCGTCCACCGGCAAGCCATTGGGCAGGCCCTTGTCGCCGCCCCCGGCCATGGAGAACCAGGCATCGGTGAAGCGCCAGCCCAGGGACGGGTCTTTCTTGCCGTAGTCCATGTGCCCATAAATGCGCTTGCCGTCGATTTCCTTGACGTCTTCGCTGAAGAACTTGGCGATGTCTTCATAGGCCGACCAGTTCACCGGCACGCCGAGGTCGTAGCCGTATTTTTCCTTGAACTTGGCTTTGAGCTCCGGGCGCTCGAACCAGTCGGCGCGGAACCAGTACAGGTTGGCGAACTGCTGGTCGGGCAACTGGTAGAGCTTGCCGTCCGGCGCGGTGGTGAACGACAGGCCGATAAAGTCCTTGAGATCGAGGGTCGGCGAGGTGAAGTCCTTGCCTTCGTTGGCCATCAGGTCGGTGATGGATTCGGTCTTGCCGTAGCGAAAGTGCGTACCGATCAGGTCCGAGTCGTTGACCCAGCCGTCATAGATGTTTTTGTCGGACTGCATCTGGGTTTGCAGCTTCTCCACCACGTCGCCTTCCTGCAACAGGTCGTGGGTCAGCTTGATCCCGGTGATTTCAGTGAAGGCCTTGGCCAGCACCTTGGATTCGTACTCGTGGGTGGTGAGGGTTTCCGACACCACGTTAATCTTCATCCCACGGAACGGTTCCGATGCCTTGATAAACCATTTCAACTCTTCGAGCTGTTGGGCTTCGGTGAGGGTGGACGGTTTGAACTCGCTGCCGATCCACTTTTTTGCGGCATCTTCATACGCATCGGCCCAGGCCGTAGCGCTCAAACCGCTGAGGGCCAGTACGGCGGCCAATGAAATGCTATGTCGCAGCTTATTGTTTTTATTCAACATAGAGACCTCCTGGTGGTTTATTCACAAGGGCATTAGCCCCAACGCATCACACTCAACAGCCACACCAGGGACAGCGCGGACGCCACCCAGATGCTCCAGCCGGTCACGCCAATTACCAGCAAATGCAGGTAGGCGCTGCCGAGAAGACCCATAAACAAACGATCTCCACGGGTGGTGCTGATCGGTAGAAACCCACGCCGAGGGATGCTCGGCGAACGCAGTTCCCAGGTGGTCATGCCCGCCAGGATCAGCGCGATGCCGCCAAAGAACAGTGCAGTGGGGGTGGTCCAGGCCATCCATTCCATCATCGACTCCTCAGACCCGGCCCAGGGCAAAGCCCTTGGCCACGTGGTTACGAACAAACCAGATCACCAGCATGCCGGGCAGGATGGTCAACACCCCCGCCGCCGCCAGCACGCCCCAATCGATCCCCGACGCCGACACCGTACGCGTCATGACCGCCGCGATGGGCTTGGCGTTGACCGAGGTCAGCGTGCGCGCCAGCAGCAGTTCGACCCAGGAAAACATGAAGCAGAAAAACGCGGTGACACCGATGCCGGAGCCGATCAACGGGATGAAAATCTTCACGAAGAACTTGGGAAACGAGTAGCCATCAATGTAGGCGGTTTCGTCGATTTCCTTGGGCACGCCGGACATGAAGCCTTCCAGAATCCAGACCGCCAACGGCACGTTGAACAGGCAGTGAGCCAGGGCCACGGCGATGTGGGTATCGAACAGGCCGATGGATGAATACAGCTGGAAGAACGGCAGCAAAAACACCGCCGGCGGCGCCATACGGTTGGTCAACAGCCAGAAGAACAGGTGCTTGTCGCCCAGGAAGCGGTAGCGCGAGAAGGCATAGGCCGCCGGCAGCGCCACGCTCAGGGAGATCACCGTGTTCAGGCTCACGTAATACAGCGAGTTGAGATAACCGGTGTACCAACTCGGGTCGGTGAAGATCACTTTGTAGTTGGCCAGAGTGAAATCCTGCGGAAACAGTGTCAGCCCGCCGAGGATTTCGGTGTTGCTCTTGAAGGACATGTTCAGCAGCCAGTAGATCGGCACCAGCAGGAACAGGATGTAGATCAACAGCGGGATTACCTTGCGCTTGCTCATGTTGGCGGCCTCAGCGGTTGGCGTCGGAGTGGGTCATGGCGGTGTAGAACAGCCAGGACACCAACAGGATGATCAGGAAGTACACCAGGGAAAACGCCGCCGCTGGGCCCAGGTCGAATTGGCCTACAGCCATCTGGGTCAAGGTCTGACTCAGGAACGTGGTGGCATTACCCGGCCCGCCGCCCGTCAGTACGAACGGCTCGGTGTAGATCATGAAGCTGTCCATGAAGCGCAGCATCACCGCGATCAGCAGCACGCTCTTCATCTTGGGCAACTGGATATGTCGGAAAACCGCCCACGCAGACGCACGATCAATCCGCGCGGCCTGGTAGTAGACGTCCGGAATCGCGCGCAGCCCCGAGTAGCACAGCAGCGCCACCAGCGAGGTCCAGTGCCACACGTCCATCACCAGCACAGTGACCCAGGCGTCCGCCGTGTTGGCCGCGTAGTTGTAGCTGATGCCCAGGGCGTTGAGGCTGTAACCCAGCAGGCCGATGTCGGCGCGGCCGAAAATCTGCCAGATGGTGCCCACCACGTTCCACGGGATCAGCAGCGGAATCGCCAGCACGATCAGCACCAGCGACGACCAGCGGCCCTTGGTGGGCATGGTCAGGGCGATGGCGATACCCAGGGGAATTTCGATCAACAGCACGCAGGCCGAATAGATGAACTGGCGCAGCAGCGAGTCATGCAGGCGCGGGTCGAGCAGCACCTGCTTGTACCAGTCGGCACCGACGAAGTAGCGGCTGGACTGGTCGAAAATATCCTGCACCGAGTAGTTGACCACGGTCATCATCGGGATCACCGCACTGAACGCCACCAGCAGGAACACCGGTAACACCAGCCACCAGGCTTTGTTGTTCTGCACCTTGTTCATGGCTGCACCTCCAGCAAATAGTCGTCGGCATACACCATCAGCCACTGCGCGGGAAAGCTGATGGAGGCACGGCCTTCGGGCACCGGTTTGTCTTCGGCCAGGCGCACTTTGAGGCGCGCGCCGTCGAGGTCGAGGGTCATGATCTTGTAGGTGCCGAGGTCTTCCAGATGCGTGACATCGGCCTGCATGGCGTCGGGGTTATGCTCATCCCACACGTGGATAAACTCCGGGCGGATGCCCACCTGCAGTTTTGTATAGTCCGTCGCTTCAATGCGTTGCTGCAACGCCTCGGGCAACGGCAGATGGGTGCCGGCAAACCGCACCCCGCCCGCCTCTGCCTGCACCTCGATCAGATTCATCCCAGGGCTGCCGATGAAATAGCCGACAAAGGTGTGGCTGGGACGCTCGAACAGTTCCCGTGGCGTGCCGAACTGCACGATCTGCCCGCCGTACATTACCGCGATCTTGTCGGCGAAGGTGGAGGCTTCAAGCTGGTCGTGGGTGACGTAGACCATGGTGATATTGAACTGCTCGTGAATCTGCTTGAGCTTGCGCCGCAGTTTCCACTTCAGGTGCGGGTCGATCACCGTCAGCGGTTCGTCAAACAGGATCGCCGAGACGTCGTCGCGCACCAGGCCACGGCCCATGGAGACTTTTTGTTTTTCATCGGCGGTGAGGTTACGGGCTTTTTTGGTCAGCAGGTTTTGCAGGTCGAGGACCTCGGCGATTTCCTGCACCTTGCTGTGGATTTTCGCCTCGGCCATGCCCTGGTTACGCAGCGGGAAGGCCAGGTTGTCGAACACCGTCATGGTGTCGTACACCACCGGGAACTGGAACACCTGGGCGATGTTGCGTTTCTCCGGCGTGAGGTCGTTGACCACTTGGGTGTCAAACAGCACCTGGCCCTCGGACGGGCTGAGCAGGCCGGAGATGATATTGAGCAGGGTCGACTTGCCGCAGCCGGACGGGCCGAGCAAGGCGTAGGCCCCGCCCTGCTCCCACACGTGGTTCATTTCCCGAATGGCGTAGTCCTCCGGCCCATTCGGCGTCGGGCTATAGCTGTGCGCGAGGTTCTGCAAATGGATCTCGGCCATCAGGCAACCCTCGCGACACGGCGTCCGGGGGCCTGGACCAAACGGCCCAGACCATCGAACACAAACAGTTTATGGGTGGGGATATACACGCGGATCGGCGCGTCAACGTCGTACTCATGCACCCCGGGCAAATGCAGTACCAGCAGGAAGTGCTCGCTGCGCACATGCAGGAAGGTTTCCGAACCGCTGATCTCGGCGACTTCAACAGTCACCGCCAGCTCCAGGTCATCATCGTTGCTCGGCACTAGGCTGATATGGCTGGGGCGCACGCCAAAGCGGAACTCGCCTTCGCCGATGGGACGCAGGTCGACGTTCAACGGGAAGTGCACGAAGTTGGCGAAGCTCACCTCATTGCCACTGATGCGCCCCGGCATCAGGTTGATCGGCGGCTCGGAAAACAGCTCGGCGGCCAGCACCGTCTGCGGCTGGTGGTACACCTCGGCGGCCTTGCCGCTCTGGATCACCCGGCCTTCGTGAAGGATGGTAGTGGTGCCACCCAATGCCAGGGCCTCGTTGGGCTCGGTGGTGGCGTAGACGGCGATGGTGTGGCGGGCCTGGAACAGCTCACGCATTTCCTGGCGCAGCTCTTCGCGCAGTTTGTAGTCGAGGTTCACCAGCGGCTCGTCGAACAGGATCAGTTCGGCATCCTTGACCAGCGCGCGAGCCATGGCCGTGCGTTGCTGCTGGCCACCGGACAACTCCAGCGGGTGGCGCTGGAGGAACTTCTCGATGCGCAGCATCTTCGCGGTTTCCAGCACCTTGCTCTGGATGATTTCGTTGGACACCCCGGCCTGACGCAACGGCGAGGCGATGTTTTCGAACACTGTCATGGTCGGGTAATTGATGAACTGTTGATACACCATCGACACGTTGCGCAGGCGCACCGGTTTGTGGGTGACATCAACGCCGTTCATCAGGATCCGGCCGCTGTCGGGCTTGTCCAGCCCGGCCATCAGGCGCATCAGGCTGGTCTTGCCGGACAGGGTGCGGCCAAGCAATACGTTGAAGGAGCCGGGCTCGAAACGCAGGGTGGCGTCGTCAATCCAGGTCTGGCCGGAGGCGACGAGGGAGACATGTTCCAGGGTCAATGACATGACACGACCTTTTTTATTATTGGAATGAATCTGGCCAGTCGTCAGAGCGAATTTCGTGCCAAAAGCGGCAGGTGTTTGATTCACAAGGAAATGGAGTAAAGGGGATGTTCGGGAGTGAACAATCTCACTGAACAACTGAACAGGTTGGGGGTTGACAATGAACAGTTCTGAACAACACTGTTTGAACTCGATTCAAACCTCAACACAGGTCAAATGTGGGAGGGAGCCAAGTCGAATCGTCGCACCGCCCCTCCCACATTTGGATCTCTTACATTCGGAAGGTAAGATGGCGCCCCTCAGCA
>NZ_JAFHKI010000190.1 GCF_016937615.1 Pseudomonas lactucae
CCTTAACTGACTGGCATTAGAGCTTGCCCCCACATTTGATCGTATTACCAAAATAAAGTATGAAAACGCGACATTCAAATGTCGCTTATCGGACAGTTCGCCCCGCAACAGTGCGTTTGTCAGCTCAATTCTGTAACCTAGCCGCCTCTTTAGGCGCCGCCTCCCAAAAGGAAGCCGCGCGCCAGACCAGTCGGTCCCCATCAGGGCCGGCGGTATTTCCCTCATCCACAGGGAATCCCCCTCTAAATTCCGATTCAGCAGTGTGGTATTTCCTTAAATGAAAGTGTTGAAAAGCCAGGACATCCTGGCGTTGGGCTTTATGACCTTTGCCCTGTTCGTGGGCGCCGGCAATATCATCTTCCCGCCTATCGTGGGTTTGCAGTCCGGGCCGCACGTCTGGATGGCAGCGTTGGGCTTCCTGATCACTGCGGTCGGCCTGCCGGTGGTCACCGTGATCGCCCTGGCCAAGGTCGGCGGTGGTATGGACGCGTTGAGCAGCCCGATCGGCAAGATCGCCGGTGGCCTGCTCGCGGCGGCGGCGTATCTGGCGGTAGGCCCGCTGTTCGCCACCCCGCGTACCGCAACCGTGTCCTTTGAAGTCGGCCTGGCGCCGCTGACGGGCGAAAGCCCGCTGGCACTGTTCCTCTACAGCTCGGTGTACTTTCTGGTGGTGTTCTTCGTCTCGCTGTACCCAGGCCGTCTGTTGGACACCGTGGGTCGCTTCCTCGCGCCGTTGAAGATCATCGCCCTGGCCATCCTGGGGATTGCCGCGTTTGTGTTGCCGGTCGGTGAAGTGGGGGTCGCCACCCCGGAATACGTGGCCGCACCGTTTTCCCAGGGCTTTATCAATGGTTACCTGACCATGGATACCCTGGGCGCGCTGGTATTCGGTATCGTGATCGTCAACGCGATCCGTTCTCGTGGTGTCGAGTCGCCCAAGCTCATCACGCGTTATGCGATTATTGCCGGGTTGATTGCCGGTGTAGGTTTGGCGCTGGTGTACATCAGCCTGTTCCGCCTTGGGGCGGGCAGCCATGAAGTGGCGGCTGGTGCTGCCAATGGCGCCGCGGTATTGCACGCTTATGTGCAACACACCTTCGGCTCCCTGGGCAGCGGCTTTCTCGCCGTACTGATTTCCCTGGCGTGCCTGGTGACCGCAGTCGGCCTCACCTGCGCCTGCGCCGAATACTTCAGCCGCATCCTGCCACTGTCCTACAAGACCCTGGTGGTGATCCTGGCGCTGTTCTCGTTGTTCGTGTCCAACCTGGGCCTGACCAAGCTGATCGCGTTTTCGATTCCAGTGCTGACCGCGATCTACCCGCCGTGCATCGTGCTGGTGGCGCTGAGCTTCTGCAAAGACTTCTGGCAGGAGCAGGGCCGTATCGTTGGCCCGGTGATGCTGGTGTCGTTCATCTTCGGCTGCATCGATGCGCTCAAAGGGGCTGGCTTGGCGGATTGGTTGCCGTCGCAGCTGGCGCACCTGCCGTTGAGTGAACAGGGCCTGGCGTGGCTGGTGCCGTCGGTGATGGTGTTGGTCCTGGCGGTGGTGATTGACCGGATGCTGGGCAAACGCAGCGAAGCGATCGCCTAACACGCTGTTGCAGAGCTGAAATGCCTCGTATCAATCGATACGGGGCATTTTTTATGCTTAATAGGCGACGACCTTCTAAAGTTGGACCCCATTCCGCCATCATTCACCCTGCCGTAGGACCCGCATGTCGTTCATCGAAACCAATCAAGTCCACCTGCTCGCCGCACTCTGGTTCGTCCTCTGCTGGGGCGGCTACACCCGTTATGCCATCTGGAAGGCCCGCGACACGGCCTGCCTGGCCAGTGTGCTGCATCTGTACCGCGAGGACTGGATGCGTCGGATGCTACTGCGGGACAACCGTATCGCCGATGCCAGCGTGATCGGCAACCTGGAGCGCAATGCCTCGTTCTTCGCCTCCAGCACTTTGATCATCCTCGCCGGTATTCTCACCGTGCTCGGCGCCTCCGAGCGGGCCGTGTCGTTGCTGGCGGATATACCCATGGTGCAGCAGGCGTCCCAGGGCATGTCGGAAATCAAGCTGTTGTGCCTGGCGCTGGTGTTTGTCTATGCGTTCTTCACCTTCAGTTGGTGCATGCGTCAGTACAACTTCGCGGCAGTGCTGGTGGGGTCGGCGCCGATGATCGGTGAGCGGCTGGTATCGGAGCAGGAGCGCAAGGCGTTTGCGTTGCGCGCGGCGCGGGTGATTTCCATGGCCGCCAACCAGTTCAACTTTGGCCTGCGCGCGTATTACTTCGGCATGACCATGTTGGCGTGGTTCGTCAGCCCTTGGTTGTTCATGTTGATGAGTGCCGGGGTGGTGTTCGTGCTGTATCGCCGCGAGTTTCATTCCGACGTACTGCAAGTGATGGTGTATACGCAGACGGATACGACGCTGTCCGACACTGTTAAAGAGACGGCTTAGTCCGCGTCGGCGTATTAACGCAGCGAATAAAAACAGCAGACAAAGTAAAGCCCGCTATCTAAGCGGGCTTTCTTTATGCAGCCAAGCTATTTCAAGCCGCGGTATCAGGAACCGGTGGCTGGGGTAGCAGGTGCTGCTTCTTTTGCGGCGGCTTCGTTCGATTCAGCCTGAGATTTGGCAGCTTCGGCGTTTTCTTTCGCAGCGTCGTTCACTTTATCCTGAGCCTTGGCCATGTCTTTCTGAGCTTGCTCAGAATGTGCGGCAGCGTCTTGGGCTTTGTCTTCGGATTTTTTGTCGCAGGCAGCCAGGCCGAGGGCAGCGGCGAGCATCATGGAAATAGCTAAAGTCTTGCGCATGGGGTGTTTCTCCTTATTGAAGATATCTACTGGCCTTTCGAGCCTGAGGGGTCAGCATTAGTTCCTTTTATTGCGCAGATATATATACCGCGTGCGCCAAGGAACTTTCACCCGCACCACCTACTCCGCGGATACCCAACATATAAGAGTCTGGACCAATGACCGAAAACTCACTGTTAGCACGTGCCAGGCGCTTTGTTGGCGCGTTGCGCCATTGCCAGGTGTTGGGCATTTGCGTGCATGCGGCAGGCGAGGAGGGCATGACACTCATGCTGCCCTATGCGCCGGCTATCGTAGGCGACCCGGAGACGGGGGTGATCCACGGCGGCGCCTTAACCTCGCTGATGGATACGGCGTGCGGCATGGCTACCCTGTGCGTTTTGCCGGAATTCGAGGTGTGCCCGACCCTCGACCTGCGTATCGATTACATGCATCCCGCCGAACCGCATAAACCGGTGTACGGCTTCGCCCAATGCTATCGGGTGACCACCGACGTGATTTTTACTCGTGGCGTCGCTTATCAGGACAACCCGGAGCAGCCCATCGCCCATGTGGTGGGCACGTTCATGCGCATGGGCAAGCGCCTCAAGGGCTCCCAAGGATTGAGCAGCACGATCAAGGGAGAGCAGGCATGACGCATCGATTCAAGACCCGGCTGGAACAGGCTCACACGCGGGGCAGCTATGAAGCGCTGCTGGCGCTGATCCCCTACGCCAAGCTGATTGGCGTCGAATGCACCCGGCAAGGCGACGATTTGCTGTTTCGCCTGCCCGCCAACAAGGACAACATTGGTAACCCGATATTGCCGGCGCTGCACGGCGGGGTGATTGCCGGGTTTATGGAAGTATCCGCAGCGCTGCATCTGCTGGTATTTACCGGTGCGCCGGGCCTGCCGAAAATCATCGACTTCTCCCTGGATTACCTGCGCGCCGGGCAGTTTCGCGACACTTACGCCAAATGCCAGGTGTGGCGCCAGGGGCGACGGGTGGCGAATGTGGCGATTACCGCCTGGCAAAGCACCCAGGCGGAACCGATTGCCACCGCTCGTGCGCATTTCAAAATCGAGGAACCGCCTCGCTCTTGAAATCCTGGTCTTAGCCCCCAACTTTGATGACAACCCGCCGCCAACCCTTTCGTGGGCGGCCACTGCCATCCAATTGGAGTTTGATGACCATGAGTGTGGAAACTCAAAAGGAAACCCTGGGCTTCCAGACCGAGGTGAAGCAACTGCTGCACCTCATGATCCATTCGCTGTATTCCAACAAGGAAATCTTCCTTCGCGAATTGATCTCTAACGCCTCTGACGCTGTCGACAAATTACGTTTCGAAGCCTTGTCCAAGCCGGAGTGGCTGGAAGGTGGCGCCGAACTGAAAATCCGTGTGAGCTTCGACAAGGACGCCAAGACCGTCACCCTCGAAGACAACGGTATCGGCATGAGCCGTGACGATGCGATCACCCATCTGGGGACCATCGCCAAATCCGGCACCGCGGATTTCATGAAAAACCTGTCGGGCGACCAGAAGAAAGACTCGCACCTGATCGGCCAGTTCGGCGTGGGCTTCTACTCGGCCTTCATCGTTGCCGACAAGGTTGAAGTGTTCAGCCGCCGTGCCGGCCTTGACGCCAGCGAAGGCGTGCACTGGGCCTCCAAAGGCGAGGGCGAGTTTGAAATCGCCACGATCGACAAGGCTGATCGCGGCACCCGCATCGTGCTGCACCTCAAAGACGGTGAAGACGAATTTGCCGATGGCTGGCGCCTGCGCAACATCATCAAGAAGTACTCCGACCACATCGCGCTGCCGATCGAGCTGCCCAAAGAACAGGCAGCCGCCGAAGGCGAAGAGGCTTCCGCCCAGGAATGGGAAGTGGTCAACCGCGCCAGCGCCCTGTGGACCCGTCCTCGCACCGAAGTGAAGGATGAGGAATACCAGGAGTTCTACAAGCACATCGCCCACGACTACGAGAACCCGCTGAGCTGGAGCCACAACAAGGTCGAAGGCAAGCTGGAATACAGCTCGCTGCTCTACGTGCCGGCCCGTGCGCCGTTCGACCTGTACCAGCGCGAAGCGCCCAAAGGCCTGAAACTCTACGTACAGCGTGTGTTCGTGATGGACCAGGCGGAATCGTTCCTGCCGCTTTACCTGCGCTTCATCAAGGGCGTGGTCGACTCCAATGACCTGTCGCTGAACGTGTCGCGGGAGATTCTGCAAAAAGACCCGATCATCGATTCCATGAAGTCGGCGCTGACCAAGCGTGTCCTCGACATGCTGGAAAAACTGGCGAAGAACGAGCCTGAGCAATACAAGGGCTTCTGGAAAAACTTCGGCCAGGTCATGAAGGAAGGCCCGGCGGAAGATTTCGCCAACAAGGAAAAAATTGCCGGTCTGCTGCGTTTTGCCTCGACTCAAGGCGAAGACGGCGAGCAGGTGGTGTCCCTGGCCGAGTACCTGGCGCGTGCCAAGGAAGGCCAGGACAAGATCTACTACCTGACCGGCGAAACCTACGCGCAGGTCAAGAACAGCCCGCACCTGGAAGTCTTCCGCAAGAAAGGCATCGAAGTGCTGCTGCTGACCGACCGTATCGATGAGTGGCTGATGAGCTACCTCAGCGAGTTCGATGGCAAGACCTTCGTCGACGTGGCCCGTGGCGACCTGGACCTGGGTAACCTGGACTCCGAAGAAGAGAAGAAGGAAGCCGAAGAAGCCGCCAAGGCCAAAGAAGGCCTGGTTGAGCGGATCAAGACTGCCCTGGGCGATGCCGTCAGCGAAGTGCGGGTTTCCCACCGTCTGACCGACTCCCCGGCGATCCTGGCCATCGGCGAGCAGGACCTGGGCATGCAGATGCGTCAGATCCTCGAAGCCAGCGGTCAGAAGGTTCCGGATTCCAAGCCGATCTTCGAATTCAACCCGGCTCACCCGCTGATCGAGAAACTCGACGGCGAGCAGAGCGAAGAGCGGTTTGGCGACCTGTCGCACATCCTCTTCGACCAAGCGGCCCTGGCCGCTGGCGACAGCCTCAAAGATCCGGCCGCCTATGTGCGCCGACTGAACAAGCTGTTGGTTGAACTGTCGGTTTAACACCGTTGTAGAAAAACCCGCTTCGGCGGGTTTTTTCGTTCTAGTGCACCTCAACTGGAGAGAATGATGAGCCAAGTCACTGTGCGTTCCGTGGTCTATCAGATTGATGGCCAGTCTTATGAGAGCCGCCTGGCGTTCGATGCGAGCCACAAGGGCCCGTTGCCGGGCCTGTTGATGGCGCCGAACTGGATGGGCGTGAGTGCCGGTGCTGAAGAGATCGCCAAAAGCGTCGCCGGCAAGGGGTACGTGGTGCTGATCGCCGACCTGTACGGGCAAACTGTGCGCCCGTCGAATGGCGATGAAGCCGGGGCGGCGATGATGCCGTTGAAGAATGACCGGCCGTTACTGAACAAGCGCATGCAGGCGGCCCTTGAGCAACTGCAAGGCCAGACCGAAGCGGCTGTTGATACCTCCAGGCTGGCGACGTTCGGTTTCTGCTTTGGCGGTTGCTGCTCGCTTGAGCTGGCGCGCACGGGCGCGCCATTGAAGGCTGCGGTGTCGTTCCACGGCACCCTCGACACGCCAAACCCGGCGGACGCCAACAACATCAAGGGCTCGGTGCTGGTGTTGCATGGCGCCTCCGACCCGCTGGTGCCCAAAGAACAGCTGCCGGCGTTTGAAGATGAAATGAACGCGGCGGGCGTGGATTGGCAACTGCTGAGCTACGGCGGCGCGGTGCATTCCTTTACCGACCCCGACGCCAATGTGCCGGGCAAGATGATGTACGACGCAAAGACTGCTGCACGGGCCTTCCGGTCGATGCATAACTTGTTGGATGAAGTGTTCAAGGGCTAAATCTCTAGCGCCTGTTCTGGCGCCATCGG